>NZ_DASSRP010000207.1:0-16146 GCF_035701725.1 Bradyrhizobium sp. | reverse complement strand
ACTTTGCCGCGGCGACCGCCGACTACAGCCAGGCGCTCCAGCTCGACCCGAAAAACTGGGCCGCGATCTTTTCGCGCGGCCACCTTGCGGTTTTGACCGGCGCCATGCCGATGGCGCTGGCCGACCTGAACCAGGCGGCCGACATGACCCCAAAGAATTTCTACCCGGCGCTCTGGCTCGAAATCGCCAGCAAGCGCGCCAAGGTCAATAGCCGCCTGTCGGAAGAGGCCAAGCAGTTCGACATGACGGTCTGGCCAGCGCCCATCGTGCGCCTCTATCTCGGCCAACTCACGCCCGAGGCACTGCTCGCCGCCGCCGATAACTCCAATGCCGACGTTCGCGCCGTCCAGATGTGCGAGGCCGGTTTCTACGCCGGGGAGTTCCTGCTGGAACAAGGCAGGAAGGACGATGCCGCGCGGCTGTTCAAGCCGGTGGTTGCGGGCTGCCAGAAGGACCTGATCCACTACGAAAGCGCACGGACCGAACTGAAGGCACTCGGTGCGCTCTGAGCGGCGGTCATAGCCGCCGCGTCAGGCCACGGCCGCCGGACGCGCCTCATTTGGCACCTCGATGTCGATCTCGAGCATCGAGACGAGGTGGCCGCGATCCATCTTGATCTGGAGCTTTTCCGGATCGAACGAGACATGGCGGGACACCACCGCCAGAATCTCGGTCCGCAACAGCTCCAGCAAATCAGGTTGTCCGCGCATGCCTCGTTCGTGCGCCAGCAGAATCTGCAAGCGCTCCCGCGCGACCGGGGCGCTCGCAACGGTGGCAACGGGCGCAGCGCGGCCGCCGCCGAACAGCCGCAAACCCATCATGCAGCCCTCCGTCCAAGCAGGCGGTCCATCAGGCCCTTTCGCGCCTCCGGCACCGTCATCGGAATGGTCTCGCCCCTCAACCGGCGCGCGGCATCGATATAGGCGCGCGCCGGCGCGCTGCTGGAGTCGTTGAGCGTCACCGGCGAGCCGACGTTGGAAGCGCGCAGCACGTCCTGGCTCTCGGGAATGATGCCCATCAGGGGCGTCGCCAGAATATCCAGCACGTCCTCGATCGACAGCATCTCGCCGCGCGCCGCCCGCGCAGTGTCGAACCGGGTGATCAAGAGATGCTTGGCCACCTGCTCGCCCTTCTCGGCCCGCACCGTCTTGGAATCGAGCATGCCGATGATGCGGTCGGAATCGCGCACCGAGGACACTTCAGGATTGGTGACGACGATGGCCTCGTCCGCATAACGCATCGCCAGCATCGCGCCACGCTCGATACCGGCGGGACTGTCGCAGATGATCCAGTCGAACTTGGTGCGCAATTCCGCGATCACCTTGCTGACGCCTTCGTCCGTCAACGCATCCTTGTCGCGGGTTTGCGAGGCCGGCAGCAGCCACAAATTCTCCAGGCGCTTGTCACGAATGAGGGCCTGCGAAAGATTGGCGATGCCCTGCACCACGTTGATGAAGTCGAACACCACGCGCCGTTCGGCACCGAGAATGAGATCGAGGTTGCGCAGTCCGACGTCAAAGTCGACGACGACGACCTTTTCACCCATTTGCGCGAGCGTGGCACCGAGTGCCGCGGTGGTGGTGGTCTTGCCGACGCCGCCTTTGCCGGACGTCACGACCAGGACTTTGGCCATTCTTTCTTTCTCCCAAGCCATTAATTCAATGGTGTGATTTGGACGACGTCGCCATCGAGCCAGACCTGCGTTGGTCCGCTGTAGGCGGCGGCATCGATTTCTTCCGCAGTTCGGTAGTAACCGTCGATCGCGAGCAGTTCAGCTTCGATTTTCTGGCAGTAGATCCGCGCGCCCAGATTGCCGTTGATCCCGGCCATCGCACGGCCGCGCAGCGTGCCATAGACATGAATGGAACCGCCGGCGACGATCTCCGCGCCCGATGACACCGAGCCGACGACGGTGATGTCGCCATCCGGAAACACGACCGATTGGCCGGAGCGAACCTGGCTGTCGAGCAACAGTGACGCCGCCTTCGGCTTGGCTTCAATCTTCTTCTTCGGTTGCTCCTGCGAGACCGCGCACGAGCGGCCGCCGATCAAGAGCGGCGGCAGGCTTGGAGAAAGCCGCGCGGCATCAACGCCTTCGATTCCAAGTACGCGAAGCCCGCGCTGTTCGACGCTGGACACGAGCTGCGTGATCGCGTTCTCGCTGAGGTCGACCGCGGAGAGATCCAGCACCACCGGCTTGCCGGCGAAAAAGCCCGGCGATTGACGCAGCGTGACGTCGATCTCCTCGAGCCACTCGATGATGGGAACAACGGGAAAGAACACGAAAGCGACATAAGATCGCCCTCGCAGGCGAATCGGCTTGGGCTTGGTCCGCGCAACTGCATCCATGAGACCCGTTCGCCTCCACCTTACAACTGGCGGGGCGCGGCAAGTGCTTATGCGCGAATCGCCCCAGTCCGCGCATCGTCGATGGCGACAGACTGAATTTGAGTCGGCGGGCGAAAATGAGTCGAAAAAGGGAAACGGTTGAGGCGCCGCAAAATCGTCGCGCGGCGCGGTGTGCTCATTTGAACGTGTGTTGACAACGCCAAAACACCTGGCGTGGTGATTTGCCCGTCGTGCCAATCTGCCGCAGGCCCTCGTGCTTGCGGCGTCGGGCAAATCAGAAGCATTTCTCCGCGCGTCCCGCGCCCTCAGACAGAGGGGCGTATCGCGATCGTCACGAACGTTGGGTGCGGGATGCGATGGACGCGACAGCGCGCGAGACGAGCGCGATTGTTGCGGACGGCGAAGTCGTGTGGGCCTGATCTCCCGACGCTGAGATCAAGCCGGTGACGATGCTAACGCATCGCACCCCGGCGACGGAGACAACAAGCCCGGTCTCCGGGGCGAGCACGAAGGAAACCGTAAAACCATTCGCGCAGGAAACGCCGGATGATCCGGCCTTACCTGTGGTGACTAACTCGTGTGCTTTTTTCTTGCACGCGAGGCTGCGGGTGTGGCCAGCACCCGGCGTTTCCTGCGCCCTCTTCTTTCCGAGGGTCTCCCTTCGCATGATCCGGACGCGTCAGCGCCGCGGCAACGCGCAGGCGTGGCTATTTGGAATTCGAATAGACGATGATGAACATGAGCTGTCATGGCCGGGCTTGTCCCGGCCATCCACGTCTTCCGAAGCTGTAGAAAAGACGTGGATGCCCGGCACAAGGCCGGGCATGACGGAAACTGAAACTCGCGCGGCGCTATGGGCGACCGCCGCTCACCTACGGCCGAGCCACCAGCCGGCGACCAGGAGCACGATGCCGGCGGCGCCAGCGACAATGCCATGCTTGGTGTGCACGCGCGCCACGCCGGCTTCATGGCCCGGCATGAAGCTCGGCAGCTGATCGGCCGGCATCAGGAAATAGACCGCTGCAACAATGAGAAGGACAACACCGATCAGCGAGAGAATGAGTTTCATGAGCCAATCCTTTGAGCTGGTTCGTCAGGCGGTCGAACTTGAACCAGATTTCGATTGATTTGTTAATGGCCGGAGCGCTGATTCCGAAGTTCGCATGATATCGGCTCCTGCTATCGCCAATGCGCGGCGAAGTCTGATAGGAACTTCAAATTCGTCGCACCAGTTGGTACTCAATTGGCAAGGCCGGGACACAGATAATCAATGACAGACGTTATCAACAACAAGGCGCAACATCGCTATGAACTCACGGTCGAAGGCCATCTCGCCGCGACCTATTACAAGGTATCCGATGGCGTCATCACCTTCGTCCACACCGAAGTTCCACCTGAACTGGGCGGAAAGGGTGTCGGCTCGGCGCTGGTGAAGGGAGCGCTGGACCAGGTGCGCGCTGACGGCTTGAAGGTCATTGCGGAGTGTCCGTTCGTCAAAGCCTATATCGGCAAGCACAGTGAATATGCCGATCTGCTTGCGGGCTGACTCCTTGTGATGGCAACCGTCCGCGACAACAAGGCGCTGAGCCGGTTCGAACTCGATGTCGAAGGCGATCTCGCCTTTGCCAATTACCGGCTGACGCCTGCGGCCGTGATCATCACGCATACCGAGACGCCACGCGCCTTGCGCGGACGCGGCATCGCCTCAGAACTGGTCACCGGCGCGCTGGCGCTGATCCGGGCCGATGGACGCAAGGTGATCGCGGGATGCAGCTTCGTCGTCGACTACCTGCGCAAGCATCCGGAATATGCCGACATGGTCGGGTGATCAGGAACTTGTGGTCCCCTCACACGATCCGGATCGACATGTCCGGCAAGCCGTCGAGCTTGCAGAGCAGCACATCGCCCTTGACGACCGGACCGACGTTTTCCGGCGTGCCGGAATAGATGATATCGCCGGCCTTCAGCTCGAATGCTTCGGAGAGTTTGGCGATCTGCTCGGCCACGCTCCAGATCATCTTGTCCAGATCGGAGGACTGGCGGACGTTGCCGTTGACGGCAAGCGAGATCGCGCCCTTGGTGAAGTGTCCGGTCTTGGCGACGGGATGGATCGGCCCGATCACAGCAGCATGATCGAAGCTCTTGCCGATCTCCCACGGCTTCTTCTCGGCGGCCATGCCGTTCTGCAGGTCCCGCCGCGTCATGTCGAGACCGAGCGCGTAGCCGTAGACGTGATCGAGCGCCTTCTCCGGCGCGATGTTGGTGCCGCCGGATTTCAGCGCCGCGACGAGCTCGACCTCGTGGTGGTAGTTCTTGGTCAACGAGGGATAGGGATGCTCGACGACGGTGCCGGGCGCAACAAACTGGATCGCATCGGTCGGCTTCTGGAAGAAGAACGGCGGTTCGCGGGTCGGATCGGAGCCGCGCTCGATCGCGTGGGCCGCGTAGTTGCGCCCGATGCAGTAGATACGGCGCACCGGAAAGACCTCTTTCTCTCCCGCGATCGGGATGGTCACGGCGGGCACGTCGAACACCGGTTTCGGCCCGGACTGCGCCTCGGCCGGACGGCTTGCGGCGCTGGTGCCGGCGAGCGCCAATGCACCGGTAGCCAGAAGGGTCCTGCGGTCGACGATTTCCATTCGCGTGCTCCTGATATTCTTGATCTTGCGGAGCTATCTACCGCTCAACACCGCGGCGCGGCAAGTCACGGGGACTGGAAAACGGGCATGAAAAAGGCCCGCGCAACCGCGGGCCTTTATCACCTCGTGAAAATCAGCTCACCACTTGACGTCGGAGGGCAGCTTGCCGCCGTTCGCGGCCAGCTTGGCCATCATCTGTTTGTGCAGCCAGATGTTCATGCTCGCGGAATCATTGGTGTCGCCGGTATAGCCGAGTTCGTGGGCAAGCTCCTTGCGCGCGGAGAGGCTGGAATCGATGTTGAGCGCCTTCATCAGGTCGACGATCGAGGTGCGCCATTCCAGTTTTTCCTTCTGCGCTGCGACCGCCTTGTCCAGGATCGCCGCGACGTCGACGGTCTGCGCGGCAGGTGCGGCCGAGGCGCTGCCCGACGAGGTCGTTCCGCCCGCAGCCGGCGCGGCAGCGCCACCGCTTGCCGGGGTCGCACTGGCCGAGGAGCCGAAGATCGCGCTCATGATTTTCCCGAAAATGCTCATCGCTCACTCCCTGATGTCTCGTAGGATCCGTGTAAAGACGTGAAGATTATCCACAAATGCCGGCAGCAACCCAACCGCGGCGCAAAACCTGGTTCGCCTGACAACCATTGCCAATGCGGACCGCCTGCAACCGTTTGACTGAACTACGGCGCAATGACGGCGGAATGACAAGAAAGGAGCGAGTCGAGAACACCGCTTTACCGGGCGCGCGTCATGTCAGCGGTCAACATCGCCTCGGCTTCGCGGCGGCGCGATGCCGAAGCGGAAATGAAAATCCGGTGCGCGTTCGCATCGTTCGGGGAAGACCGGGACAAGCGGCGTTCGACCTTCCTTCCGCATCGCCAATCGGCGACGGCCAAACCGTTCAAATTGAGACGAATGTTGGGATACTGGACTCTGGCCGTCAGCGTCACCCAAGCGTGAGAGACAATAAGCGCAAATCGGAGTACCATCGTCGCATCAGTTCGCGACATGGCCAGGTCTGGTTTCCTTCGCGTCTGGCCTTGATCGCGATCGTTTTCGCGGACGGTCCCGAGCGCCCCTTTTTGACGCCGAAAAAGGCCCGCTGCGTCAAGGGAGATTGCGACCATGGCCACTCCATATCAAGGCAACGCCCCTTCGCTGGCCCAGCCAGCGCAGGAGACCGCGGGTCCCGTCATCCGGCGGATCGGCCTATCCGATCTGCACGATGCGCTACGGCGCGGCTGGGAGGATTTCAAGGAAGTCCCCAGCCACGCAATCATCCTCTGCGTGATCTACCCGATCCTCGGGCTTGGCCTCGCCCGCGCGGTGCTCGGCTATTCGGTGTTGCCGTTGCTGTTTCCGCTGGCCGCGGGTTTCGCGCTGCTCGGTCCGTTTGCAGCGCTCGGGCTTTACGAACTCAGTCGTCGGCGCGAACTTGGCCTGCATGCGTCCGCCTGGGATGCTCTTGACGTGTTTTCCTCGCCCTCCTTTGGCGCCATGCTCGGTCTGGGAACGCTGCTGCTCGCCCTGTTCGTGACCTGGATTGCGGTTGCGCAGGCGATCTATGTGGCGACCTTCGGCTACGCATCCGCCGCCGAGATTCCCGATTTTGTCCGGCGCGTGCTGACCACCCCACAAGGTTGGTGGCTGATCGTGGTCGGATGCGGCGTCGGCTTCCTGTTCGCACTGGTTGCGCTGTGCATCAGCGTGATCTCCTTCCCGCTGATGCTCGATCGGCATGCCAGCGCCGGGGAAGCGATGGTGACCTCGCTTCGCGTCGTGGCCGCCAATCCCATGACGATGGCGGCTTGGGGTTTGATCGTGGCGGCGCTCCTGGTGGCGGGATCGATCCCGCTGTTCCTGGGGCTTGCCATCGTTATCCCCCTGCTCGGTCACGCCACCTGGCATCTCTATCGCAAGGTAATCGCGCCAGATCCGTACCAACGCCCGCTTCCACCGCGTCCGCCGCGTGAAAAACGTCCGGCCGCAGATTTCCCGGCCAACCTGTTCCCGTGGCGCCGCAAAGATGGAGCTTGATCAAAACGACAACGCTTGGTCAAAAATGACCGGACTGCCGGTTGACGGTTCGCCGGCGGTCCGTCACTCATGCCGCGCGATACAGCGCAAGCCTTGTTTTGGCCGCGGTTGCGCCTGACATATCGCCGATCCTTTCTCCAGCGCGGAAGGCGATTCAGTTGCGATATCAGCGATTTTTCGGTTGCGCCCTCGCGGCAGGCTTGGTCTTGGCGACAACGGCAGCGGACGCGGCGGTGCCATGCGGCGCCGGCAATTTCCAGACTTGGTTGGATGAATTCAAGGCCGAGGCTGCGTCAAAGGGAGTCTCTCAGGCAACCATCGCGTCAAGCCTGAACGGCATCACGCTCGATCAGAGCGTACTGTCGCGTGATCACTCCCAGAAGGTCTTCAGCCAGAGCTTCGAGGAGTTTTCCGGCCGTATGGTGCCGCCACGGCTGACGCGCGGCGCCAACATGCTGAAACAGTACGGATCGGTGCTGTCTCGCATCGAAGAAACCTACGGCGTGCCTGGCGAAGTGCTGGTTGCGATCTGGGGCCTCGAAACCGATTTCGGGGTCAATATCGGAAAGTTCCCAACGCTGCGTTCGTTGGCAACGCTCGCCTATGACTGCCGCCGAGCCGAGATGTTCCGCGGCGAGCTGCTGGATGCGCTGCGCATCATCGACCGCGGCGATCTGACGCCAAGCGAAATGCGCGGCGCCTGGGCCGGCGAAATCGGCCAGACGCAATTCATGCCTTCGAACTACATCAAGTTTGCTGTCGATTTTGACTCCAACGGTCGCCGCGATCTCCTGAAGAGCCCGCCCGACGTGCTGGCCTCGACTGCCAACTTCCTGCAGAGCCATGGTTGGCAAAAGGGCAAGGACTGGCAGCCCGGCAGTCCAAATTTCCCGGTGCTTCAGGAGTGGAACAAGAGTGACGTCTACTCTCGAACCGTCGCCTATTTCGCAGCCCAGCTCGCGCGGCAACCTTGATTTATAAAGTGATTTTTGATTCATTTAATGTCATGCAACTGGCTCATGCATAGACCAGTACAGCTAGCGATCTCTTCCGCCCAAAAGCCAGCGATTTTCGGGTAAAATCATCGTTTCCAGCGAATCACGTGGCGACTGACGGTTGCCATGGCAGCTCGCTCGGCATCAATCGGATCGGCCTTGGCGCGAACCTTTAATCAATTCTTACTTAGCCATGCGCCTATGGATTAGCTGCATCGCAGCATTTTGACTTCTGCAGTGCGGTATAGGCCTCTATATTCGTACCAACGATTCAGCGGGAACTTAAACGCTGAATCAGGAATTCAAGGAGACTACCATGCTGCTCTCGCTCATCCGAATGATCCAGGCGTTCCGCGATTATCAACGCAACGTCGCCGAACTGTCCCAGCTCAGCGATCGGGAACTGGCCGACATCGGTCTCGACCGCTCGGACATTCCGCGCGTTGCGGCCGGCAATTACAACGGCTGATCCAAGCCGCCGAGTTTAGAACCGATATCGCCCGCCTCTCGGCGGGCGTTGTCGTCTGTAACGGGACGCCGCGCATTCCACTTGGTGTCGAAACGCGCTACGTCTCTGCCGCATGACAGGCACCTCTTCATCGGAACCCATTCACATCATCGGCGGCGGCCTTGCCGGCTCGGAAGCGGCTTGGCAGGCGGCCACCGCTGGCGTTCGCGTCATCCTTCACGAGATGCGCCCGCAGCGGATGACGGAGGCGCACCGAACGGAGGGGTTAGCTGAGCTCGTCTGTTCGAATTCGTTTCGCTCCGATGATGCCGCCAACAATGCCGTAGGTCTGCTGCACGCCGAGATGCGCCGGCTCGGGTCGCTCATCATGCGCGCGGCCGACGCCAACCAGGTTCCAGCCGGTGGCGCGCTCGCCGTCGACCGCGACGGCTTTTCCGCCGCGGTGACCAAGGCGCTCGCGGATCACCCGCTGATCGAGCTCAGGCGCGGCGAAGTCCAAGGCCTGCCGCCTGCTGATTGGAGCAACGTCATTGTCGCGACAGGTCCGCTCACCTCGGCGCCGTTGGCTGACGCGATCCGCTCGTTGACGGATGAAAATGCGCTGGCGTTTTTCGATGCGATCGCGCCGATCGTGCATCGCGACAGCATCGACATGACGAAGGCGTGGTTCCAGTCGCGCTACGACAAGGTGGGCCCCGGCGGCACCGGAGCCGACTACATCAATTGTCCGCTGACCAAAGAACAGTATGACGCATTCGTCGCGGCGTTGATTGCCGGCGAAAAGACCGACTTCAAGGACTGGGAAACCAACACGCCCTATTTCGACGGATGCCTTCCGATCGAGGTGATGGCCGAGCGTGGTGTCGAGACGCTGCGTCACGGCCCGATGAAACCCGTTGGGTTGACTAACCCGCACAATCCAACTGTGAAGGCCTATGCGATCGTGCAGCTGCGGCAAGACAACAAGCTTGGCACGCTCTACAATATGGTCGGTTTCCAGACCAAGCTAAAGTATGGCGCGCAACAGCGCATCTTCCGGATGATTTCGGGTCTCGAAAACGCCGAGTTCGCCCGCCTCGGCGGTCTGCATCGCAACACGTTCCTCAATTCGCCGAAAGTGCTCGATCTGCAGCTACGCCTGAAGGCAGCGCCCCGCCTGCGCTTTGCGGGCCAGATGACCGGCTGTGAAGGCTACGTCGAATCCGCGGGGATCGGCCTGATCGCGGGTCTTTTCGCGGCGGCGAATGCGCGGGGCCGTGAACTGCCGCCGCCGCCCCCGACAACCGCCTTGGGATCGTTGCTCGGGCATATCACCGGCGGCCACATCGAGACGATCGACAACGGCCCCCGCTCATTCCAGCCGATGAATGTCAATTTCGGACTTTTCCCGCTGCTCGCGAATCCGCCGACCCGAAAGCCAGACGGCACGCGTCTGCGCGGCAACGAAAAAGCGATCGCCAAACGTCAGGCGCTGAGCGCCCGTGCGTTGGCCGATATCGATCTCTGGATATCAGATCATTTGCGGCTCGCCGCGGCAGCGTGACCATCATGAGTTTGCCAAAAGACGACGCCGCAATCCTGTCGGCGCAATGGACCGAAGGCGTTCTGCTCAAACGCGACGTGTTCTCGTCCGTTGAGCGCGGCCGCTTCCGTCAGGCGGGCGGAGAAGTTGAGGCGATCCTGCGCCGGATCGATCAGGTGCCGTGGTGGTCGTATTTGCTCGCACGGCATTTGTTCCGCCGCGAGCGCCATGCCCTGGCCTTGGTGCGCGATCTCGAAGTCGGGCCGCCGCTGCTATGGGCCGGTCGGCAGGCCTTGGTGCGCGGCTTCATCGACGGTGTGGCGTTGCATCTGGTCAAGCCGGCTGGAAATGTCGCCTACTTCCATTCGGCCAAAGCGGCGCTGCGGCGGCTGCATCGCGCCGGCGTCTGCCATAACGACCTCGCCAAGGAACAGAACTGGCTGGTTGGGCGCGACGGCCGCGCCTATCTCACGGACTTTCAACTTGCAGCCTGCTTCAACAGGCGCAGCTGGTTGTTCCGCATCCTGGCCTATGAAGACATCCGCCATCTGTTGAAGCACAAGCGCAGCTACGCGCCGCAGGCTTTGACGCCGAAAGAGCGTCAGATCCTCGCCCGGAAGTCGCTGGCTGCAAGCCTGTGGCTGAAGACCGGCAAGAAGGTCTATCAGGCCATTACACGCGGCCTCTTCAATTTCACCGACCGCGAAGGCGGAGGCCGGCGCCTCGTCAACGACGCACCGGTGCTGATGCAGGAGATCAGGAAGAATCCGGCGGTCCGCGACGCGGCCATCGTCGCCTTCCCCGACCGCCGCGTCGGCGTTGGGCTTTATGCCTTCGTCGAATCCGACCAAAGCGCACTCGAAAACGAGTTGAAGGACACGCTCGCAGCTGCCCGCGGACCCAAGCCGCCCGAGCACATTCAGGTTGTCAAAGCGCTGCCGCGCGATGCCGCCGGCAAGCCACGCATCGAGCTCCTGCAACTGGTGGCGACCAACCAGCTCGACCTGATCGAGACCATGGTCACGGACGAACCTGACCGGACCTTCTTGCGGACTATTCTTGATTCCCGGAAAAATCTCCGCGACCGCTTCAATTTCGAAGCAGCGGATCTCAATCGATCAGCCGACGAACGCGCGCGAGCGCGAGGCGCGCCATAAAGTCCACAACGTCGCCAATCGCGATGCCGGCCGCACCACGAAGGGATCGTTGTCGGCCCTCCTCAAGACAGCGAGATCGCGCTTGACGTGGGCCAGCGGCAGAAAAGCTGGCCTGACTTCCGGCGCGATCGATCCCAGCAACGCGAAGGCGGTGTCGAGATGCGTCCGCGCAGCGTCCAGCACGTCGTTGAGTGCCTCGCGCAGCGCCGGCGTTTGCTTGCCTGCAAACAGGTCCTCCAGATTGCAGCCGTGTTCGGTCAGCACCTGCTGCGGCACAAACGACCGCCGCTGCGAGGCGTCGAGCGGCAACGAAGCCATGACCTGGACGACGCCTTGTGCCAGTCCGGCGTGGCGCGCCAGATGGTCGATCTCGGCGGAAGGCGGCGCCAGGATCGCCGCGGCGAGTGAAAACAAAGCGGCCGACGTATCGTTGAGATAACCTTCCAGCGCCGACATGGTCGGCATGGGATCGTTGTAGAGATCGAACTGATGTTCCTCGATCAGGCGTGAAAGCCGTTCGACCGGCAAGCGGTAGCTGCGGACGGCAAGCAGCAATTCGGCGGCGACCGGATTACCCTCGGCGCCGCCATGGGCCTCGCCAGCCAGCACGTCTCGCCACCATTGCAGGCGGACTTCGCCGGGGAGCGGCTGGCTCACCTGAGCGGGGACGCGGCAAATCTCGACGTTGAAGGCATAAAGCGCAAGCAACGCGCGCCGTTCTGACGGTGGCACAAACAAGGTGGAGGCATAGCGGACAAAATCGTGCGTACGCACCTGTTCGGCGCAGTAGTCGGCCGCGGCCTTGTTCTCGGGCGTGCTCATGGTACCGCGATCAGCGCCGCAGCCACGCGCCGCCGCTCACCGAACATGATGTTATAGGTACGGATAGCCGGTCCGGTCTGCATGGCGTCGAGGCCGATGTGAACGGTGCGAAACGCCTCGCGCAGCCGGTTCGGAGGCACCCAAACCTCGGTTCCGGTGCCGATGATCAAGGTGTCGATCATGTTGGCCGCAGCAAGGACCTGCGACAGCGTGAACTCGTCGATTTCGGAAGCCTTCGTCACCGGCCAGGCCCAGATCGCATCCGGCAGGCAAAGCAGCGAGCCCCGATGCGACATCTCGGCAAAAGCGAAGCCGCCTTTGCCGTAGGCATCGATCGATGCCGACCTTGGCAGATGTGGCGCTTCCGAGCGGTCTGCGGGTTGTTTGGGCATGATCTTTGTCCGAAAACCGGCTTCCACTTTGCGCTAACGCGGGCCTCCGGGTCGGGATCATACCGGCTACTACTTCTTCGCAGGCGTGTCCGGCGCGTCGGCGCGGTTCGTACCGACGCCGAGGTAGATCAGGATCGGCGCTGCGATGAAGATCGACGTATAGGTGCCGACCAGTACGACGCCGAACATCATCACGGCCGTGAAGCTGTGGATCGCGTTGCCGCCGAACAACAGCAGCGCAAGCAGTGCCAGCGTCACCGTCACGTGAGTGATGATGGAGCGTGACAACGTCGAATTGATGGATTCGTTGAGCAACGCGGGCATGGGCATTTTCTTGTACCGCCGCAGCATTTCGCGAATGCGGTCGTAAATCACGACGGTGTCGTTCAGCGAATAACCGAGAATGGTAAGCAGCGCGGCGATACTGGTGAGATCGAAGTCGACCTGCGAGATTGACATGAAGCCGATCGTCAGCACGATGTCGTGCACGTTGGCGATCATGGCGCCGAGCGCAAACTGCCACTCGAAGCGGAACCAGAGATAGATCAGGATGCCGACGATCGCGAGCATCAAGCCCAGCATGCCGTAGGCGAGCAGCTCGCCCGATACGCGTGCTCCTAGCACCTCCACACGCCGGTATTCGACCGAGTCCCCGAGCGACCCGCGCACCTTCTGCACGGCTTCCTGCTGCGCCTGCTCGCCGCCCGGCTGCTCAGCAACACGGATCAGCACGTCCGCCGGAGTGCCGAATTGCTGCAACTGGACCTCGCCGAGACCAAGACCGTTCAGCGAGGTGCGCATTGCGGCAATATCGGCCGCGCCCGACTTGGCGCGCACTTCCATCAGCGTACCGCCCTTGAAGTCGATGCCGAAATTCAGGCCATGGGTGAAGAACAGCGTGATTGCGACAATCGACAGAGCCGCCGAGATCGGAAAGCTGATGCGGCGAAAACGCGTGAAATCGAAGTGCGTATTGTCAGGGACGATCCGCAGCGGCGGCATCAGCCCGAAAATGCTGACGACCGTCAGCACGACGATCAAAATGCCAAGCCCAATCAGAACGGTGTGAGTCACGGCCGCATTTCCCTCAGATCGGCACGCTTTGCGGCCGCTTCCAGCGGACCCACCAGGCGACGATCAGGCGGGTCAAGGTGAACGCCGTGAAAACCGTGGTGAGAATGCCGATGCCAAGCGTGACGGCAAAACCGCGGACCGGACCGGTGCCGATGTAGAACAGCACGGCGGCCGCAATGAAAGTTGTGATGTTGGAATCTAGAATGGTAGCGAGCGCGCGTTTAAATCCGGCATCGATCGCCGAGATCGCGTTGCGTCCGCCGCGAATTTCTTCGCGGATGCGCTCGTAGATCAGCACGTTGGAGTCGACGGCGATACCGACCGTCAGCACGATGCCGGCAATGCCGGGCAGCGTCAGCGTCGCATTGAGCAGTGACAGCACGCCAAAGATCATAGCGACGTTGATGGCCACGGCGATATTAGCGAACAGACCGAACAGCCGATACGTCACCAGCATGAAGACGACGACCAGGATCGACCCGACATAAGCGGCGAGTTCACCCTTTTCGATCGAATCCTGGCCGAGGCCCGGACCGACGGTACGCTCCTCGATGACCGTCAACGGCGCGGGCAACGCGCCGGCGCGCAGCAGGATCGCGAGGTCGTTTGCAGACTGGACCGTGAAACTGCCGGAGATCTGGCCTTGCCCGCCGATGATCGGTTCGCGGATGACGGGAGCCGAGATCACCTGATTGTCGAGCACGATGGCAAAACGCTGACCAACGCCCTCGGTAGTGGCTGTCGCGAATTTGCGCGCGCCGGACGAATTGAATTTGAAGCTGACGACCGGCTCGCCGCTGCGCTGATCGAACGCCGCCTGCGCGTCGCTCAAATCGCCGCCCGAGACCAGCACCTGCTTCCTGATGGCGAGCTTCTGCCCCGTGACTTCCGCCAACAGTTCGTCTTCCGGCGGAATCTTCCCTTGCGCGACCGCATCCGGCAGCACGGACTCATCGACCATGCGGAACTCCATCTTGGCGGTCTTGCCAAGCAGTTCCTTCAGCCGCGTCGGGTCCTGCAAGCCGGGCACCTGGACCAGAATGCGGTCGGTGCCCTGGCGCTGGATCACCGGTTCGACGGTGCCAAGTTCGTTGACGCGCTTTTCGACGATCTGGATCGATTGCTCGATGGTCTGACGAATGCGTTCAGTGACGGCCGCCGGAGGCACCGTCAAGCGGATCGTGCCGTTACCGGCGTCGCTGACCTCTAGGCTACGCTGCCCGTTGGAGCCGAGCAGTCCCCCGAGCGGCTGCGAGAGATCTCGCAATTTGCTTAGAGCCAGCGGTAGGTCGGTATCCTTGCTGATACGCACTTCGACCGCGTCATTGCGCGCAACGAGCCCGGTGTAGACGATCCTGTTTTCGCGCAACACGCGGCGCACGTCGTCGCGGATCTGATCGAGCTTCTCTTTCTTGATGTAGTTGGAATCGACTTCGAGCAGCAGATAAGAGCCGCCTTGGAGGTCGAGGCCGAGCACGAGATGACGCTGCGCCCAGAGCGGCCAGGTCTTGACCCGTGCTTCCGGGAAGAAATTCGGCACCGCGCACAGACACACCACCAGCGCCGTGAGGATGATCGCCAGCGCTTTCCACCGCGTGAAATAAAGCATCGAAGTAACTCGTCAGATCCGAAAGAAAGCGCGCCCGAAAGCTCAGCTCGCGGCGGCCTCGTCCTTGCCAATTTCCTTGGCGGGCTCCCCTTTGGCACGAACGCCCGAGATCATCTGCCGCATCTGGCGCACGCGAACGCCATCCGAGATCTCGAATTCGATCTGATCATCATCCACGACCTTGGTCACCTTGCCGACCAGGCCGCCCGAGGTCACGACGGTGTCGCCGCGACGGATATTCTTCACGAGATCGGCGTGATCGCGCACCTTCTTCTGCTGCGGCCGCAGAATCAGGAAGTACATGATGACGAAGATGAACGCGAACGGCAGCAGCGACATCAACATGCTGTTGGCATCGCCGCCGGCCGCGGCCTGGGCAAACGCAGGGGTAATCAGCATTCGTTCAATCCTCGTGGAACGGGTAGTGACCGGGAAGAGGCGCTACGGCTGGCGCCCGGCCGATCCGGGGCGAATTTGGCGCGGACTATAGCGGCCAGCGGCCCAATTGCAACGCCGCCAGTCCCCGCACCCGCACCTCATTTGGGCCGCTTGCAGGGCCTTGCAAGGCCCGTTAAGGCTTCGGCGTCAGAAAGGCTGGTGGAGTGGGTTTGACATTCGCTTTCCCGCCCAGCCGCGGGTTCGTCGAGCGAATGTCAAACCCTGAACTCCGCCAGAAACGTCTATTTTGTAGTGGTCCTTTGATTCCAACATTCGCAAAGGTGACCGCTGAGAAGGGATGCGAATGTTGGAATCGGACCACTAGATCACATCAACAAGAGACCGCCGCGTTCGATGGAAAAGGCGGGACTTCAAACTCCGGTAGGGAGGACAGGACATGGGTGTTGAAGGCATTGGCGCCAGCGTGGTGCGCAAGGAAGACAAGCGCTTCATTACCGGCAAGGGCCGTTACGTCGACGATATCAAGCTGGTGGGCATGACGTTTGCCCATTTCATCCGCAGCCCACATGCCCATGCGAAGGTAAAAGGCATCGATTCCTCCGCGGCGCTGGAAATGCCGGGTGTGATCGCCGTCCTGACCGGGCAACAGCTCGTCGACGACAAGATCGGCAATTTGATTTGCGGC
>NZ_DASSRP010000206.1:0-7174 GCF_035701725.1 Bradyrhizobium sp. | reverse complement strand
GGTCGCCGAGCAACGCCTTGAAGCTTTCTAGGGAGGGTTCGGCGATCATCGCAATCAGGATGCTCTTGCCGTCGGGACAATAAGGCTTGAGTGCGCCGAAATAGGACGGCAACGGCCAGGTGATCGGTGCGAGCAGTTTCTTGACGATGCCGTCGGCGAGCGCCGCCTCGTAGCCGAAGGCTGCAGCGTCCATGAACTCGTCGAAGACAACCACCACGTCGATCCACTTCCACGCCGGCGCGAGCGGCATTTCCAGCGCCGTGATGATGCCGGTCGTGCCATAGGCGCGGTTGATCTTCTGCGCAGCATCACCGCGCAGTTCGATCACCCGCGGCTCCTCCTCCACCGTGACGATCCGCGCGGCCAGAATGTTGCCGCGCTCGCGCAGACCGCCATAGGTGACCGAGCCGATACCGCCCGATCCGCCGGCGACGAAGCCGCCGATGGTGGCGGTGCGCTTGGTAGACGGATGCATGCGCAGCTCGACCCCTTGGGCCTGAGCCTCAGCATCGATGATGTGCATCTTGGCGCCGGCTCCGACGCGGAGCATGCCGGGTTTGATCCATTCGATATCGGCGAGCGCCGTGATATCGAGCAGAACGCCGCCTTCGAGCGGCACCGCCTGCCCGTAATTGCCGGTGCCCCCTGCCCGTACCGTGATCGGCACGCGATGCCGCACGCAAGCCGCCGCAGTACGGATGACTTCGCTTTCGTCACGCGGCGCAACGATCAGATCGGCGGACTTGCCTTCCAGCTGCTCGTTGAGAATCGGGCTATACCAGAAGAAATCGCGGGAGCGCCGGCGCACGACCTTGGATTCGGTGACGACGGGAATATCGCCAAGATCAACAATCAGCCTATCAAGCGCGTTCAAGGAAAGATCGTTCACGTCGCGGCACCGCCTTGCGACAGTTCGGAGATGATTGCCTCGGACCGCGCGACAAAGCCAAAGCACTGCCGGACATTGTAGAGGGTGGCCGACATGCAGTAGTCCGGCGAGGTCGTCGCCACGCAGTCCTCGATCATCAAGCAGTCATAGCCGCGGAAATTCGCATCCTGCAGCGTGCACAGCACGCATTGATCGGCATTGACGCCGGCAAACAGCAAGGTCGTTACAGCAAGATTGCGCAGGATGCTGTCGAGTTCGGTATCCTGGAAGCCCGACATCCGGTATTTCGCGACATGGATATCCGAGGGATCGGGCGCCAATTCATCGACGATTGCGGCCGACCAGCTCCCGCGTTCGAGCACCTTGGCCCCCGAGCCCGGCAGGGCATCGCCGAGGCCGACGCCGCTGCCGCTCGGCTTGTACACGTGCAAGAGCGCCGGACTGAGATTGAGCCGATCCGGCCGGTTTCCCCAGTTAAGCCAGATGATAGGAACATCGCGGCTACGGAGCGCCGGCAGCAGGCGCTGCAACGGCGCGATCGGCTTTCGCGCGGGCGTCACGTCGACGCCGATATGCGCGAGCCAGCCCTCGGGGTGGCAGAAATCGTTCTGCATGTCGACGACGACCATGGCCGTGCGCGCAAGATCGAGCGTAACTTCCTTGCTTTCCGTCTGCACAGCGAGCGGCCGCGGCGGCACGGGCTGGCGAACCAGATCGACGGCCGCTTCCGAGACCAGCCAGCGATTGCGCTCGCTTGAGCCGAGAGGCTGCAACTGCTCGTGCTGCCGATTGGGCCGGGCATCCATCGCTATAGCCCCTGCAGGATGCGGATGTCCTCCGCGTCAAGCTGAACGGGATCACCGCCGCGGATCAACTCTGAAAAGCCTTCATTCGGCGTCATGACCGTGAGCGTATAGAGCTTGCCTGCGCCGGTATTCTCGATGACATGCTCTGATCCGGGATGCAGGAGCAGCGAGTCTCCTTTGCGGATAGGCACGGTTTTGCCGTCGCATCGCGCGATGCCTTCACCATGCAACACATGGAAGAACTCGTGCGCACCCGCATGCTCGTTCGGCGGCGTGGCGCCGCCCGGCCTGAATATCTCGACCACGAAAATATTTTTGATCGCGTCGGTCACCTGATCGAACAGCATCACGAAATAGTTTGTGTCCTTTGGCGAAATCCGGAACGCCTTCGCCTGTTCGATCTGCGCTACGCTGAATGCCATGCGAGTGTTCCCTTGAGCCTTGTCCGTCTCACGCATCACCGTCGAACGCGGTATGCGTTTTCAATCGCGAGAGCGGATAATTGCTGATCTCCTCGACCAGTTTCACCAGTCCGCGCGCGGCACGCTCCACCGCTTCCTTGCCCAAGGCAGCCGTTGCCCTGGTGGCATTACCGCTCGCTCCGGCGGGGTGCAGATCCTGAGCCTGCCAGCCGAAATAGGCCGCGCCGCGGCCGATCAATTCAGCCTCGCGTTCAATCTGGGTTGTCACCGGCACGAAATCGTCAGCGCGCTCCAGGTTCACAAGGCCGGGATGCAGATGCAGCATCATGCTGCTCTCGATCTGGCCGCCGTGAATTCCATGCTTGATCTCGGCCTCATCGAACAGGTCGGTCATATCGATCAGCTGCGGCCACATGGTGCTGACCGCGAACATGCCGAGCTTGACCCGAAGCTCGCGGCACACGATCTCGGCGAGCTGCGGCTGGCCGCCATGTGAATTGAAGAGCAGGATTTTTCGCAGGCCAGCGCGATGGACGCTTGCGCCCAGCTCGTACCAGACCCGTCCTAACGTCTCGTGCGACAGGGTAAGCGTGCCGGGAAAAGACAGATGCTCGTCTGACTTGCCGACGGATGTCATCGGCAGCACGAGCGCCGGATACTCTTGCGGCATCAGCTCGAGCGCTCGCGTAAAGATGCCCGAATTGATGAATGCATCGACCCCGACCGGCAGATGGGGGCCATGCTGCTCGACGGCGCCGACGGGAAGGATCGCAACCACCCGCTCCGCGTCGAGCGTGGCAAAATCGCACGTCGTCAACTCCCACCACCAACGAGATTTGAGTGCCATCGGTGAACCGAGCGCTTTCGAGGGGGTTTTCCGCAATCGTGTGGCCGATGTTGCACGCATCGAGCATCGCTTGAAAGCGCCTAGATTCGGCAGACATGTTGCCTTTTAGGCAACGCGCAGCCATCCTGACCATTGAAGTTGGAAGACTGGAAACCGGGGCAACCATGCTGCACGGCCGACTCTTAAGCTACATCGACGAGGTCGCCCGCACGGGCTCGATCCGGAAGGCTGCCAATCACCTCAATGTCGCAGCATCTGCCATCAGCCGGCAGATTCTGGCGCTGGAAACCCAACTCGGAACGCCAATCTTCCAGCGGCTTCCGAAGAAGCTGGTGCTGACCGCAGCCGGCGAAGTGCTGATCGGCCACATCCGGCAGACGCTGAAGGAAATGACGCGCGCGCAGGCCAAGATCGAGGAGTTGAAGGGCCTCAGGCGCGGCGAAATCACGGTTGCGATGATGAGCGGGCTCGCCTCGAACCTCGTGCCGGGGACGGTAAAAGAATTCCGCGTTCGCAATCCCCGCGTCCAACTCAACCTGACGCTGTTCAATACCGGCACCGAAATCCAGTCCGCCGTTGCCAACGGCGAGGCCGATCTCGGCATCGGCTTCGATTTTACCAGGGATAGCAATCTGAAAGTTCTTGCACGCGCTGTTGGCCGCCTGGGCGCAGTGATGGCGCCGAACCACCCATTGGCAAAACGCGGCAACATCCGCCTCAGCGATTGCATCGACTACCCACTCGTGATCGCCGACACCTCCAGCGCAATCCGACCCTATCTCGACGCGGCTTTCGCCCGCGCCGCCATCGATCTGCAACCCGCCATCGAGACCAACGCTATCGAGATCATGCGCCATGCCGCCATTCTGGATAACGGCATCACGTTTCTGACACCGTTCGACACCGAATTTGAGCGACGCGCAGGACGATTGGTTTATGTGACTGTCCGCGAACTCGCCCAGGATGCGCAGACGCTGATGTTGATCGGCCACGAACGGGGCTCAAGCGCGATCGCGAGCCTGCTCGCCGAAATGCTCAAGACGATGATGCGCGAAGCGGCCGAGTAAACCCGGCGCGACGCAGCTGGCCTGATCGCAAATAGCGTTTTCGCCCGAGGAGCTCTGTTTCCGATTTAAAAGCCGCAAGCAGCCCGTCTTGCTGGCACTCGTTTTGCTTCGATTTTGATCACAGGAGACACCCATGAACACCATACCCGTGATCGATATCTCTCCGCTGCTCCGGGGCACGCCCGAGCGGGCCTCCGTGGTAGCAGCCGAGCTGGGCCACGCATGCCGGGAAGTCGGATTTTTCTACATCAGTGGCCACGGCGTCCCGCCGGAACTCAGGGCACGTGTATTCGAGACCTCGCGCGCCTTCTTTTCCGGTCCGTCCGCGATGAAGCAGGCCGCGGCCTTCAGCGGCCCTTCGGGTAACCGCGGCTACATCAGGCTGGGCGGCGAAGCGCTGGACCCAACAAAGCCGTCCGATCTCAAGGAAGCCTTCAACATCGGCCTTGATCTTCCGCCCGATGATCCCGAACTGATTGCCGGCGCGCGGTTCCGCGCAGCCAATTTGTGGCCGGACGTTCCGGGCTTCCGCGAGACCATGCTCGAATATTTCAACCGGGTCTGGCGTCTAGGACGCGACCTGCACCGCGGATTTGCCGTCGATCTCGGCCTCGAGCCCGACTTCTTCGAATCCAGGCTCGACCGGCCGAACGCGACGCTGCGTCTGTTGCATTATCCTCCCGTCACCACGCCCGCAGCCGAGGGACAGCTTGGCGCCGGTGTGCATACCGACTATGGCAATGTCACGCTGCTGGCGACGGATGCAGTCGGCGGCTTGATGGTGCAAGACCGCTCGGGCCGCTGGCTCGAAGCGCCGGTCATCCCGAATACCTTCGTCTGCAACATCGGCGACTGCCTGATGCGATGGTCGAATGACGTCTATGTTTCGACGCCGCACAAGGTGGTGAGCCCGCCCGGCGCCGATCGCTATTCCGTCGCATTCTTCCTCGACCCCAATCCGGATGCGATCGTCGAATGTTTGCCGAGTTGCGTCGGGCCTGGCCGGCCGGCCAAATACGGCCCGATCACCGGCGGTGATTTTCTGCTGTCACGGCTCGAGCCCACTTATGCGGCAAAGGCGTCGTGAGACGCTGCTTGCGGAGACCGACCTGGCTCCCGCCAGATCGGCCCGCGATTTGTACGCGGCTCGGTAGCAACGCCCCCTGCGAGCCGCCGGGACGTCAAACCGACCCGACGATGCCTTCGACCAGATAATCTGTGGTTTCGAGCGAGGGATCGTACAGCGGCGTGTCCTTGCTGGTGATCACCTTGCCGGCGTTGCTCTTGACGGTACCGGTGAAGATCGGCTTTCCGGCCTTCAGATCGGCGATTGCCGCCATCGCCGCGTTGCGGCCGGCGTCGGAACATCCGGCGCCGAACGCTGTGCTCGCCACCATGTCCTTGTCGTAGCCGCCGATCACCATGTTCGGCAGCTTCTCGCCCTTGGCCAAGAGGCCGGCGAAGCTCGTGTAGATCGTGCCCCACTTCAGTTCGGCGCCGGTGATAAAACCCTTCGGCGCGAGATCGGCCTGGCTGGCATTATGGCCGCAGCTCTTGACGCCGCGCTTCTCGGCGGTCTCGACCACCACCTTCGGACTGTCGATGTGGCAGGCGATGATGTCGCAACCAGCATCGACCAGCGCATTCGCGGCTTCCGCTTCGCGCACCGGCATTGCCCAGTCGCCAGTGACGATCAATTGCACCGATACGTTGGGATTGACCTTGCGCGCGCCGAGCGTGAACGAGTTTACGTTGCGCAACACCAGCGGGATCGGCTTGGCTGCGATGTAGCCGATCTTGTTGGATTTGGTCGACAGCCCCGCCGCGATGCCGTTCACATAATGGCCCTGGTCGAGATAGCAGAAGTAGCCGCCGGCATTAGAGGGATGCTTGTCGGCCGACCACAGTGAGGTCGGGTGACGGAATTCGATCTTCGGGTATTTCTTCGCCGCATCGATCATGAAGGGGTTGAAGTAGCCGAACGAGGTCGGGAACAGGAGCGTGGCGCCATCGATGTTGATCATCGACTCCATGGTTTTCGCGACCGCGATCGTCTCCGGCACGTTCTCTTCCTCAACCACCTTGACGCCGGGGATCTCCTTCAGCGCCTTGGCGCCGACCGCATGCGCCTGGTTCCAGCCATAGTCGGCGCGCGGGCCGACATAGATGATGCCGAGGGTGAGGCCGGCGGCTTGCGCAGGCGCGCCGAGGCCAGACAGCACGAAGGGGCTAGCGGCTGCACCGCCCAAAAAGATTCTGCGGGACATGGAATGCGTGGTCATGGGCAAAACTCCGTCTTGGCCGCGGCACGATGGCCGCGAACTGTGGAAAACAATTCGAGCTGAAGAGAAGGGAGCAGCGAGAGACGTCTAAGGCGCGAGTGAGAAGATCATCGTTTCCCCCTCGCCTTTGGTTTTGCGAGCCGGGCGACTTTCGTTGAGCCAACGCTGTCGAGCTGGCCGGCATAGCGCGAGAGCACGGCACCAAGGTCGAAAGTGGCCTCGCGTCCCTGGTCGAACAACGCCCGCTGTTCGACCCCGCCAATATGGTGATCCATGATCTTTATCGCGGTTTCGGCGTTGCCGGCACGGAGCGCAGCGACGATCTCGCGATGTTCGTTGACGGCGCAATCGGCCGAATGCGGCCGGCCGTACAATGCGAGGATCAGCGAGCAGCGCGACACCACTTCGCTCAGGTAGCGGCGCAGCAGCGAATTGCCCGCCATCTCGCCGAGCCGGGTGTGGAATTCGCCGGCGAGCCGGATCGACACGCGCGCGTCGCCGGAATGCCGCGCCGCCTCCTCGGCACGCACATGTCCCTCGAGGTCGGCGCCGAATTGCGGCTGCCAGCGCCCGACGACTAGGCGCACCACCTCGCGCTCCAGCATCTTGCGGATTTCGAAGATTTCCCGCGCCTGATCCAGCGTCGGCTTCGCGGTCGACGCCGTACGGCGTGGCGGCGCATCGACCAGCCCTTCGGACTGCAATTGGGCGAGCACTTCCCGCACCAGCGTCCGGCTCATACCGAAACGAAGACCGAGTTCGTCCTCCGGCAGCTTGGTACCGGGAGGCAGCGCCTGCTCGATGATCGCCTGCCGCAGGGCCTGGCAAGCCAGATCGACGCGGGTGGATTTCTTGCTCATC
>NZ_DASSRP010000205.1:0-3476 GCF_035701725.1 Bradyrhizobium sp. | reverse complement strand
AACGGGCGGCCTCGGCTTCATAGCGCGCGATCCAGGCCTGCGCCGGATCGGCGGGATCGACCAGCGGCGCGGCTTCGTCGCTGGCTTTTTCAGCGGCCGCGAGCGTCCATTCCTCGTCGGTCGGCAGGCGGTGCGTCACGCCCGTCTTCTGCGAGATCCAGGCCGCATAGGCCGAGGCGTCGTGCCAGTTGACGCCGACCATCGGAACGTCCGGCGCGCTGCTCGCGGCGGCAACGCGCGGGCAGCCGCCGTCGGCGACGCATTGCGCATATTCGCCCGCGGTGACCAGATGATCCATGATGAGGAGATCGGAGGGCAGACGCAGTTGGCGCAAGGGACCCGCGACCGGCTTGCCGTTTTGCGAGAAATCGCCGGCGGCACGATAACTGAAGACGGCGGAGGAAAGCCGCAGCGCGCCGTCCGGGCCGTCATGATTGTCGCGCGGCACCGGCGCGAACGTGGTCGCGAGCACCGGCGCGACCAGCGCGCCGACGATCATCGCCGTCTTCACTTTCATCACGATGAGCATGACGGTGCTCCTGTGTTGGCAGGAGAGCCCGCGGAACGAACCGCAGGCCCTCCATCAACGCCACACTACCGGGTGACGGCCACCGGTTGAGCGGCGCCGACTTTCTCCGGCGGGATCGGGCCGGGAGGCGAGACCTGCTTCATCAGATCGTCGTTCCACTTGCCTTCGACCTTGACGTGGGCCGTGGCGCCGAGTTCGACCGCCTCGATCAGGTTGTGGTTGACATAGGCGTAGACGCCGGGTTCGCGGAAGGTGTAGAGCGCGGCTCCCGCCGAACCGCCACGCACGAACCAGGTCTCCAGATCCTTCTGCGGCGGATTGTTGAATTTGCCGGCTTCCCAGACATAGTCGCCGTGACCGCCGATCAGGTGCGGACGGGTGTCGCGGTTGGCTTCGGAATGCACGAACATGACGGTCTCGCCGACCTTTGCCGTCAACGCGTTCTTGCCGGTGAGCGCGCCGACGCGCCCCTCGAACACGACATGGGTCGGAATCAGCTTCCTCATCACCTCGGTCGTATCCGCATAGGATTCGGCGAGCGTCTCGTAGGTCTTGTACTTGCCGTTTTCATCCTTCGGCACGTAGAGATCGTTTTCGCCGATGTAGTAGATCTTGTCGTAGTGCAGCGGCTTGCCGTTCTCGTCCTTCAGGCCCTCGCGCGGCAGCACCATCACGGTGCCGTGCATGCCCGACACGACGTGCCAGGGAATCATGCCCTCCGGCGCGCAGTGATAGATGAAGACGCCGGCGCGCGTCGCCTTCCAGCGCAGCACTGCTTGCTCGCCGGGATTCACCTTGGTCAGCGCACCGCCGCCAAGACCTCCCGTCGCTGAATGCAGGTCGATATTGTGCGGCATGGAGTTGGTTTCGGGATTGACCAGCGTGAGCTCCATGTAGTCGCCCTCGTGAACGACCATCATCGGACCCGGCATCGAGCCGTTATAGGTCATGGCCCAGAACTTGGTGCCGGCGCTGTCGATCACGACTTCCTTTTCCTGCACCGTCAGCTTGAATTCGAGAATCTTCGGCCCGGCCTTGGTGGCCTGCTCATGCGGATGGACGAAGGGAGGCGCGACCAGATCGACGTGTTCGCGCGGCAGCTTCAGTTCGTCGGCCAGCGCCGGCATCGTCATCATCATCGCCGCGACCGCGGCACCCATCAGGGCTGTCCTTCTCGTCAGCATTGTCCTCTCCATCGGTTCGGTTCGCTTCATTCGATGGCGCCACCATGCATCTGCGGCGCGCAACGATCTTTGTGCTGGATCAACCAGGAGAGCGGTTGGGGAAGAGGTGAGAGCGGGCGTGTCGAAGATGAGTGTCGCGATACCGAATTCGCATCACGGATGCAGCGACATTTCGGAATTTCTTAACCACCGCGCCGGCCTTTCGACGCCGCAGGGTTCGTCGATCCGCGGAGGCGAATTTCAAGCGTTTGAAGCGCGATGCTCTAGGCGTCGGTGCTGCGCTCGGCGAGCGCGTTGAGGCGGCGGAGATCGCACAGCACGATGCGCTGCCGGCCGCCTTCGACCAGCCCGTCGTTTTCCCAGGCGCTGAGGATGCGGCTCACCGTGTGCAAGGTGGTGCCGGTCATCTCGGCCACGTCCTGACGGCTGATCGGAAAATCGATCTCGATGCCGGCATCGACTTTCCTGCCGGCCTGCTTGGCCAGACGAAGCAGCGTGTGTGCGACCCGCTGCTCGACCTGCTCGGTCGAGATCTCCATGACGCGGGCTTGCGTGTCCTGCAGCCGGCTGCCGACGGTCTGCAGTGCGCTCGCGGCGAGGCTCGGATATTTGGCGATCAGCCGCGGCCAGGAGGCGGATGGCCAGGCCAGCGCGATGCTGTCGACGGCGGCGACCGCAGTTGCCGGATAGTGCGTCAGGTTCATGGCCTGCGCGACGCCGAACAATTCGCCCGCCGAGACATAGCGCACCACCGACTGCTGTCCCTGCGGCGTGGTCTTCTCGACCCGCAGATGACCGTAGAGCAGAACGAAGAATCGATCGGCCTTGCCGCCTTGATCGAACACCGCCTCGCCCCTGGGATAGCGGATCGAACGCGCCTCGCGCAGCAGTTCGTCCTGTTCGGCCGGCGCAAGCCCGGCGAACATCGGCAGTCCCGCCACCAGCGACCGATCGACCGCGGCCATAGCTATCCTCTCGAACAGGCCGCCCGTGATCTTCGGTATGTCGGGAATCGTCGGCGCCGCCTGATCTTTAGCGCGGGGCGGGGCGGCAGGAATTGCGCTAACTCAATATCCGGGCGACCGGGGACATCTATTCTGGCTCTGCACGGCGCCGGCTCGGAGCCGCAGCCTTTGACTCAGCCGCGCCAGCTTCGCCAATGGGTCGGATGGATCAATACTGCCTCGTCGGTCCACACATTGTACCACAGGCCGGATCTGCGACGGCACGGAAAGCGCAACGCTTCGATTCCCGCCACGGTGACGTGACCGAGTTCGAGGTCGCAATGGTCGGGAGCGATCGCGATCGGAAGCCAGCCGTCGCGCGCATGGTCGCTGCACATTGAAGTCCTTCTGCCGCGAGTGCGGCCGTCCGTTTTGATCCAACGCAACGGCGCGCGCTACCCGTTGTTTTGCGGGAGTGGGCGCAAGCGGACAGAAATTTGCGCTTTAGCAAAGAGTGCTGCGTCGCGCTGCCTTAGGATTGATCATCGAACGGGAAGATGCCGATGACGACGATGCAGAAATTAAGAGGCTACAGGGGACCGGCGCTGTTTTCCTACGGGTTCCGGCCGTTCTTTCTGTTCGGCGCGATCTATGCCGGCGCGATGATACCGCTCTGGCTTGCGGTGTTCTCGGGCGACATCCGCATGGCTACCGTGTTCGCGCCGCGCGACTGGCACGTCCACGAGATGCTGTTCGGTTATGTCGGCGCGGTCGTCACCGGCTTTCTCCTCACCGCGATCCCGAACTGGACCGGCCGCC
>NZ_DASSRP010000204.1:0-2543 GCF_035701725.1 Bradyrhizobium sp. | reverse complement strand
CATGAAAGACATTCTGGACACCCTTGAAGAACGGCGCGCGGGCGCCCGTCTCGGCGGCGGCGAAAAGCGCATCGCGGCCCAGCATGCGAGGGGCAAACTGACCGCGCGGGAGCGGATCGAGCTCTTGCTCGACAAGGGTAGTTTCGAGGAGTTCGACATGTTCGTCGAGCACCGCTCGACCGAATTCGGCATGGAAAAGACTAAGGTGCCGGGCGACGGTGTCGTCACCGGCTGGGGCACCGTCAACGGCCGCAAGACCTTCGTGTTCGCCAAGGATTTTACCGTGTTCGGCGGCTCGCTGTCCGAAACCCACGCGCTGAAGATCACCAAACTTCAGGACATGGCGATGAAGGCGAGGGCGCCGATCATCGGACTTTACGATGCCGGTGGGGCGCGCATCCAGGAAGGCGTCGCGGCGCTCGCGGGCTATTCCTACGTGTTCCGGCGTAACGTGATCGCCTCCGGCGTGATCCCGCAGATCTCCGTCATCATGGGCCCGTGCGCCGGCGGCGATGTCTATTCGCCGGCGATGACCGATTTCATCTTCATGGTGAAGAACACGAGCTACATGTTCGTCACCGGGCCGGACGTCGTGAAGACCGTCACCAACGAGGTCGTCACCGCGGAAGAACTCGGCGGCGCCTCGGTGCATGCGACGCGCTCCTCGATCGCGGACGGCGCCTTCGAGAACGACGTCGAGGCGCTGTTGCAGATGCGGCGGCTGATCGACTTCCTGCCGGCGAACAACATCGACGGCGTCCCGGAATGGCCGAGCTTCGACGATATCGAGCGCGTCGACCTCTCGCTCGATACGCTGATCCCCGATAATCCGAACAAGCCCTACGACATGAAGGAGCTGATCCACAAGGTCGTGGACGAGGGTGATTTCTTCGAGATCTCGGAAGCCTTTGCCAAGAACATCGTCACCGGTTTCGGCCGCATTGCCGGCCGCACGGTCGGCTTTGTCGCCAATCAGCCGATGGTTCTCGCGGGTGTGCTCGACAGCGACGCATCGCGGAAAGCGGCGCGCTTTGTGCGTTTCTGCGACGCTTTCAACATCCCGATCGTGACCTTCGTCGACGTGCCCGGCTTCCTGCCCGGCACCGCGCAGGAATATGGTGGGCTGATCAAGCACGGCGCGAAACTTCTCTTTGCATACTCGCAATGCACGGTGCCGCTGGTGACCGTGATCACGCGCAAGGCCTATGGCGGCGCCTTCGACGTGATGGCGTCCAAGGAAATCGGCGCCGACATGAACTACGCCTGGCCGACGGCGCAGATCGCGGTCATGGGCGCCAAGGGCGCGGTCGAAATCATCTTCCGCGCCGACATGAATGACCCGGGCAAGATCGCCGAACGCACCAAGGAATACGAGGACCGCTTCCTGTCGCCCTTCATCGCCGCCGAGCGCGGCTATATCGATGACGTCATCATGCCGCACTCGACTCGCCGCCGTATTGCGCGGGCGCTCGCGATGCTGCGCGACAAGCATGTCGAGATACCCGTGAAGAAGCACGACAATCTGCCGTTGTGAGAGATGATTATCGAGTTCGATTCATTCGAAATCGCGCCGACGGATCTGACGAGATGTTCTCAGGTCAGATGACAGACGAAAACGAGCCGACCGACGACATCTCCGCGATCGAAGAGCGGATCGAAGATCTTTCCAGAACCGCCGAGCGGTGCCGGAAATTCATTCTGGCCTCCAAGATCGCGATCGGCGCCGGCGCCGTCCTGCTGCTGATCGTGATTCTCGGCCTGTTCGGCGCCGGTGGGGCATCGGTGCTCGGCGCGATTGCGCTGGTGCTGGGCGGCATCGTTTCGCTCGGCTCAAACATCAGCACGCTGGAGCAGACCAGAGAAGCCATCGCCGACGCCGAGGCCATCCGAAGGGAAATGATCGGCGTGATCGATCTTCGTCTGGTGCGGAGCACCCCGACCAAGCTAATGTGAGGCGGCGCAGGCGGGACCAGAGCACGCGACGAAAGGCGAGCTTGCCATGGCCGAATCGCCCGTGATTTGCCAGAGTGGAACCTAGATTTCTGCATCAGGTGATGCGTGCTGTCTGGCGTCCATTCTTGTTTCAAGCAGGGGATTAGACCATGTCGGATCAGACGAGTTCACCAACCCTGACCAGACCGGCGTTCTGGCGCCGCGGACTGGCGGGTCTTCTTGATTTTATCACCGTGTTCTTCGTCGGCGGTTATGCGATCGGCTCGCTCACCGGCGAGACCACAAACAACGGTTTCAACCTGAACGGCCTGCCGGCGCTCGTGCTGCTGGTCCTGATCGTGGCCTACTTCTATTTCGGCTGGAAGGTATGGGGCGGCACCATTTGGCAGCGCATTTTGGGTGCGCGGCCGGTGCCGTAGAGCGCAGCGCTTATTGCCCTCTCCCCCTGTGGGGATGGTGCCGTCGATGCTCTGCATCGAAGTCGGGTGAGGGGTCACCTCACCGGAAGGTAGACAATTTACCCTCACCCTAAACGAAACTTTGGCCGCGGACGGAGTAGCCCTCTCCCACAAGGGGGAGACGGCGCATCA
>NZ_DASSRP010000203.1:0-17884 GCF_035701725.1 Bradyrhizobium sp. | reverse complement strand
CGGCGAGTAGACATAGATGCCGGAGCGATACTGCGTGCCGACATCGTTGCCCTGGCGCATGCCCTGCGTCGGGTCGTGGTTTTCCCAAAACGTTTTCAAGAGCCGATCGTAGGAGAGCTTTGCCGGATCGAACACGACCAGCACCACTTCGGTGTGACCGGTCCGGCCCGAGCAGACTTCTTCATAGGTCGGATTTTCGGTGTGCCCGCCGGCATAGCCGGCCGCGGTGACATAGACGCCATCGCCGAGCTCCCAGAACTTGCGCTCCGCGCCCCAGAAGCAGCCGAGCCCGAACACGGCTTGCTCAAGCCCTGCAGGATAAGGCGGTTTGAGCGGATGGCCGTTGACGAAGTGCCGCGTCGCGGTCGGAATCGGATCGGCCCGTCCTGGCAGAGCTTCGCCGGCAGTCGGCAGTGTGGTGGTCTTGCGCATGAAAAGCATGGACTTACCTCCTCAACCAGTGTGGCGTCCGGCAGCAAGGCGCCGTCGCCACATAATATAGGCCGATACGCAGTAAGCGGCAGCCCCGTTACGGCGAGGCCGTGTTGCGATGCGCTTGGCGCAAGCCTTAGTTTCTGGAATAGCCGATCAGCGGCTTCTTCGGGCGGAACAACAGCATCAGGAGAATGCCCAGCACGGCCATGACCGCGAAGACCGGCTGATCGAGAATGACGCGGACCACATTGTTCCAGAGCCAGGGCGAGAGTCCCTCGACCCAGACGCGGAACGCCTGCTGGCTGGACTGGTGGACGTCGTTCCAGAACTGACCGAACCGGGTAAAGCGCAGGGTATTGTCAGCGACAAACCGCGCCCCGTCATAGACCATGAAGACAAATCCGCCGGCCAGCAGCAATAATCCTACCAAACGGAAAAACCCGCGGATCATGCTTCACCCATGTTTTGCGTGTCCAAATCGCAGCAAGCCATTAATAGCGTAACCGTAGAAATTCAACCTCGTCAGCACCTTATCGGCCCCCCGGCGCGCGGAAGGAGACCCGGCCAAGAGCTTTGGAGGGCGTTGACGCTGCGGTGTCCTGCCTCTATAACACGGCCCAATTGGCGGCGGGCGCAATCCCGCCGCCGCTGTTCTTTTGAGCGTTGCCGCTTTGTAGCGTAAAGCTTGCGAGCCTTGTGGCTTGCTGGGCTTGCAGAGTGGCCGGCTCGACGGGACACCTGGAAACCAATCAGCGTCGATCAGGCAAACCGTGGGCAGATATTCGCCCACCCGCGATCGGTCACTGCCGAAGGACATTTGAGAACATGGCCAATACGACTTCCGCCAAGAAGGCGACGCGCAAGATTGCCCGCCGCACCATCGTCAACAAATCGCGCCGGACCCAGATGCGCAGCTCCGTCCGTTCGGTCGAAGAAGCGATCAAGCGCGGCGACCGCGCTGCAGCGATCAAGGCGATGGCGAGCGCCGAGCCCGAATTGATGAAGGCTGCGCAGCGCAACATCGTGCACAAGAACGCGGCGAGCCGGAAGGTTTCGCGGCTTACGCATCAGATTGCCAAGCTGGCCAAGTAAGCCGGCTGACCTCAGGGGATGAAGAAAGCCCGGCTGGCAAGCCGGGCTTTTGTTTTTGGGCGGCATTTTCGCCAGTAGAAATTTTCAGCTCCGCGTTTCTACGGAGAAGTTGCCGGCCTGAATCGATGCCGCGCAATTGCGTGCGATGTGTGCGCCGTGCGTCGCGCGATACCGCTCACGAAAAAGTCGCAGTCGCGCGTTGCCGTCGAGGGCTACCCTCGTCCGACGAGCAAAAAAAAACACGTTTGCGTAGTCACTTATCGGCATAGTGACAGAGCGTTGTTTGAAAATTCGGTTCGACTGCGGCCAAACTTAAACGATTTATGAATTTATTTCGGGCTGTGACGTGAATTGTGACAGCGCCGCCGTGTTTCGAATCTTCGCACAGATTCAAAACGTTGCAGCTTTGCACCAAAAACATGCGACGGGATGCGAAACGCGAAGTCGTTTTTGCGGGCAAACCCGCTGAATCATTTTCGTTGCGGGAAACGAGGCTTGCTGTATCTCTTAGATCGTTCGCGGCGCCCACGGCTCTTAAGACCAGCGCGGATTGAGGACCGGGGCGGACGTGCAAATCGGCGGCGGTGTGCGCGTTAAGCGACGCTTTCCAAGCGATCGTTGAGTTCGAACTCATAGCAATATGGGTACGGAAGTTCTGTGTCGAAATTTCTCTAGGCGAAGCATTCGTGCTTCGTCGCCTTAAAAAAGAAAGAGAGATACGACATGGTCGAACTGGCGGAAGGAAAGCAGAGCGAGCGACAACGGACTTGAAGTTGAGGCGGGCGGAGCGAACGGCGTAGCGGCTGAACAGTTGTGCGGTTTCAGTCAACGCCGATCGAATTGAGAAGATTTGGAATGACGACTTGCCGTGCTTGTTGCGGCGAGAGGGGGAGGTAGCATGTCTAACAAATTCATTGGAATTCCCAGTTTTCGTCAATTTGAGCATCACAGCGAATTAGCGAACGTCGCGGCGGCGAACGGATATTCGTATAGTCGGTCGAACGTTTCGCAGGCCGATGGCAATCGGCCCTTAGCGCGAGCTCCGGACACTCCGTCGAGTACGCGCTAGCCTCGCGAAGCTTCCCTTAAAAGCCCAAGACCTGCCCGACGGCGTTTCGCCGAACGGCCGAGCTATGGCTGAAACAGGCTTCATGCGAGGCGGTCTCCGTGCGGCGCGCACGGCTGACCACCCATCGAGAAAATTCCACCAAGACTAAGAGAAGTTTTTCGGCAATGACAAATATCCAACCGGCAATGACGAATATCGAACAGGATCGTTGGTCGCGCGTGAAAGGAAGGTTGCGATCGAGCGTAGGCGAAGACGTCTACACCAGCTGGTTTGCCCGCATGGACCTCGAGAGCGTGCAGGACGAAAGCGTGCATCTTTCGGTGCCGACGCGCTTCCTCAAGAGTTGGATCCAGGCGCACTACGCCGAGCGCGTGCTCTCCTGCTGGCAGGCCGAGATGCCCCAAGTGCACCGGATCGACCTTTCGGTCCGCACCGCGATGCGGCACGCCGCGCCGGTCAAGGAGGCCTCGGTCCCTCAGCACGACACGCGCCGTGTCGAACGTAGCGACAGCCGGCCGGCGGTCGAGTTGCGTTCGGTCGCCACCGCGCCGGTTTCCGCCAGTCACGATGCGCTTGGCGGCTCGCCGCTCGACCCGCGTCTCACATTTGCGAGCTTTGTCATCGGCCGCTCGAATACGCTGGCCCACGCGGCGGCGCGTCAGGTTGCCGAAGGCCGCCGCGGCGATCCCGTGATGTTCAATCCACTCTATATCCATGCCGGCGTGGGCCTCGGCAAAACCCATCTGCTGCAGGCCGTGACCTGGGCCGGCAACTCCGGCACCGAGCGCAAGGTGCTGTATCTGACGGCGGAAAAATTCATGTACGGCTTTGTCGCAGCGTTGAAGACGCAGACCGCGCTCGCCTTCAAGGAAGCACTGCGCGGCATCGACGTGCTCGTGATCGACGACTTGCAGTTTCTGCAAGGCAAGTCGACCCAGGCCGAGCTCTGCCACACCTTGAATGCGCTGATCGATGCCGGCCGTCAGGTGGTGATCGCCGCCGACCGTCCGCCGTCCGATCTCGAGAGCCTTGATGATCGCGTCCGTTCGCGGCTGGCCGGCGGGCTCGTGGTGGAAATGGGCTCGCTCGGCGAGGAGCTGCGGCTCGGCATTCTCAAGTCGCGCGTGGCTGCGGCGCGGGCGCATCACGCAAGCTTCGACGTGCCCGAACAGGTGCTGGAGTATCTTTCCCGCACCATTACCCACAACGGCCGGGATCTCGAAGGCGCGGTCAACCGCCTGCTGGCGCATTCCAAACTCAACAATCAACCGGTCACTCTCGAGATGGCCGAGCGCGAGGTGCGCGACCTGATCCGTCCCCAGGAGCCGAAGCGGATCAAGATCGAGGACATTCAGCGCGTGGTGGCGCGCCAATATAATGTCAGCCGCTCCGACCTGTTGTCGTCGCGCCGCACGGCCAACGTCGTGCGCCCGCGCCAGGTGGCGATGTATCTGGCAAAGACCCTCACCTTGCGGTCTTTGCCTGAAATCGGCCGCCGCTTCGGCGGACGTGATCACACCACGGTCCTGCACGCGGTGCGCAAGATTGAGGCACTGGTCGCCAAGGACGTCTCGCTCTCCGAAGAGGTCGAGTCCTTGAAGCGTCAATTGCAAAGCGAATAACGCTCACGAAAACCCGGCCCTCCCGCAGGGGGGAGGGCCGAAAAGCGCGCGCCGGCAAGGCCAAAAGTGGGGAACGGCCCGCGCGATCCCTTGCGCTTGGGAGCCATCCGCGCCACTTTGGGGTCCCCCCGAATGGGCGGATCGGCCTGCTTCGATCGGCCCTTCGGGTCAAAAACGCCGTGGCGCGCTTTCAAGCGGCGCCCGGCTTTTCCCTCTTCGGATCAGGCGGATATAGCAATGAAGGTTACCGTCGAACGCGCGCAACTCCTGAAATCGCTGGGCCACGTGCATCGCGTGGTCGAGCGGCGCAACACCATTCCGATCCTCGGCAACGTGCTGGTCCGGGCCGAGAACGCGCAGCTGTCGCTGAAGGCCACCGACCTCGATCTGGAAGTCACGGAGACGCTGCCGGCGGAAACCGCAACCGCCGGTTCCACGACGGTTCCAGCGCACATGTTCTACGACATCGTGCGCAAACTGCCGGACGGCGCCCAGATCGTGCTGGAAGGTGATGGCGACCGCTCGGTGCTGGCGATCCGCGCCGGGCGTTCGCGGTTTACGCTGCAGACCCTGCCAGAAAATGATTTTCCGGATCTTGCCGCCGGCGAGATGACGCATTCGTTTTCGCTGCCTGCCTCCGACGTCAAGCGGTTGATCGACCGGACGCAGTTTGCGATTTCGACGGAAGAGACCCGTTACTATCTCAATGGCATTTATTTGCACGCGGCCGGAACGCCCAAGGCCGCGACTTTGCGCGCGGTGGCGACCGACGGGCATCGCCTGGCGCAGATCGATCTGGTGCAACCAAAGGGCGCGGCCGGCATGCCCGGCGTCATCGTGCCGCGCAAGACCGTCGGTGAAGTGCAGCGGCTGATCGAGGACAACGAGGCCGAGGTGAGAATCGAACTGTCGCAAGGCAAGATCCGCCTCACCATCGGCAACGTGGTGCTCACCTCGAAGCTGATCGATGGAACCTTCCCCGATTACGGCCGCGTCATCCCGCAGAACAACGACAAGGAACTCGTCGTCGACAAGAAGGATTTCGAGGCGGCGGTCGACCGCGTCTCGACGATTTCGAGCGAGCGCGGCCGCGCGGTCAAGCTCTCGCTCTCGGCGGGCCGGCTGGTGCTGTCGGTGACCAACCCGGACTCCGGCAGCGCCACCGAAGAACTCGAGGTCGAGTACGCATCCGATCCCCTCGATATCGGTTTCAACTCGCGCTATCTGCTCGACATTGCCGCCCAGATCGAGGGTGAGGTCGCGGTGCTTCGTCTCGCCGATCCTGGTTCGCCGACGCTGGTGCAGGACAAGGATTCCAAGGGCGCGCTCTACGTGCTGATGCCGATGCGGGTGTGAGCGGCCCTGTCATGGCCGGGCTTGACCCGGCCATCCATCAAACCAAATGGGTTATTGGGTTTACATCCTCGCCAGCAAGCCCGGTGGTACGCTTTACGTCGGCGTGACCAACGATCTGGTGCGGCGGGTTTACGAACATAGGGAAGGCTTGGCCGACGGATTCACGAAGCGCTACGGCGTTAAAACACTTGTCTATCTTGAGCCGCATGAAGATATCTCTAGAGCGCTTCAGCGCGAGAAGAACATCAAGCATTGGTCGCGCGAGTGGAAAATCGATCTGATTGTCGCGCAGAATCCCGATTGGCGGGATCTATACAAAGAGATTGTCCGCTAGCGCGGACGATGGATTGCCGGGTCAAGCCCGGCAATGACAGTTTCCCATGACCCCATCCCGAATCCGTCGCCTGACGCTCACGCACTTTCGCAACTATCGTTCGGCGAGCCTCGAGACGCGCGGCGATATCGTCGTGCTGGCCGGGCCGAATGGCGCCGGCAAGACCAATTGCATCGAGGCGATTTCTTTTCTGTCGCCGGGCCGCGGCCTGCGCCGTGCGATGCTGGAGGACGTCGCCGACAACCAGGGCGACGGCTCCTGGGCGGTATCCGCCGAAGTCGAGGGCGCACTGGGGCTCGCAACCCTCGGCACCGGCATCGATCCGCCGGCACCGGAGGCTGCGTCCAGCACGCGCCGCTGCCGCATCGACCGCGAGGCGGTCGCATCTGCGACCGCGTTCGGCGATCACCTGCGGATGGTGTGGCTGACACCGACGATGGATGGACTGTTCATGGGGCCGGCCTCGGAGCGGCGACGCTTCTTCGATCGTCTGGTGCTTGCCATCGACAGCGAACACTCCGCGCGGGTCTCTGCGCTCGACCGCTCGTTACGGTCGCGCAACCGCCTGCTCGAGGTGCGCAATTACGATGATCACTGGTGCGGCGCGATCGAGCGCGAAACCGCAGAACTTGCCGTCGCGGTCGCGGCGATGCGCAGCCAGACCGCGGTGCGGCTCGCGGCGATGCTGCGCGCGCGGGGCGCGACATCCGCCTTTCCCTCCGCCGAAATTGCGCTCGACGGCTGGATGGAAAACGCGCTGATGTCGGAACCGGCAACGTCGGTCGAGGACCGTTACCGGGAGATCCTGCGGCAAAACCGTGCGCGCGATGCGATTGCCGGCCGCACGCTCGACGGGCCGCATTTGACCGATCTGCAAGTGGTCTACGCGCCCAAGAAGATGCCGGCGCGCGATGCCTCGACGGGCGAGCAGAAGGCGCTCTTGATCGGCCTCGTGCTCGCGCATGCGGGCCTGGTCGCCGAAATGACCGGCATCACGCCGCTGCTGCTGCTCGACGAGGTGGTGGCACATCTCGATCCTGGCCGCCGCGCCGCGCTGTTCGACGAACTTGCAAAGCTCGGCGCCCAGGTCTGGATGACCGGGGCCGATCCGGCCGCGTTTGCCGATATCGGCGCCAGCGGTGAAATTTTCGCCGTCGATTCCGGCCAGATCACACCCCGCTCCTAGCGGCCAATTCCTGCAAAAAAGCGGGCTGAAAGGGGTCTGCGAATCGCGCTTTTTTCGGGTCCTTGAATCGGCCTCCGCGAGGCTTGAAAAATCGTTAAAAAACCCTATCTTTTCAGAGGTTTGCCGGCCAAGACTTTGGACTAGGCGAGCCCTGTTTTTCATGGCACAAATAGCCGTTAATCCGCGTCCGTCTACGCGTTGATTCGAAGTCACCCTTCGAAGAGATTTCAAAGGCCCCACATGACAGAACCTGCGCGGCGACCCCTCGCCGATAACGAGACCCCTGTTCCCGCCGAATATGATGCGGAATCGATCCGGGTTCTGAAGGGGCTCGATGCCGTCCGCAAGCGGCCGGGCATGTATATCGGCGACACCGACGATGGCAGCGGCCTGCACCACATGGTGTACGAGGTCGTCGATAACGCCATCGACGAGGCGCTCGCCGGCCACGCCACGCTGGTCGAGGTCATGCTCAACGCTGACGGCTCCGTCACTGTGCGCGACGATGGTCGCGGCATTCCCGTCGACATTCACAAGGGCGAGGGCATTTCCGCAGCCGAAGTCATCATGACGCAGCTGCATGCGGGCGGAAAGTTCGACCAGAACTCCTACAAGGTGTCGGGCGGTCTGCACGGCGTCGGCGTGTCGGTCGTCAATGCGCTGTCCAGCAAGCTCGGACTTCGGATCTGGCGCGACGATAAGGAGCACTACATCGAATTCGCCCATGGCGATGCCGTCGCCCCGCTGAAAGTGGTTGGCGATGCTCCGGGCAAGCGCGGCACCGAGGTCACCTTCCTCGCCTCGACCGAGACCTTCAAGAACATCGAATACGATTTCGCGACGCTGGAGCATCGCCTGCGCGAACTCGCCTTCCTCAACTCCGGCGTCAACATCGTGCTTTCCGACAGGCGCCATGCGGTCGAGAAGCGCGAGGAAATGCATTACTCCGGCGGCGTCGAGGAATTCGTCAAATATCTCGACCGCAACAAGAAGGCGATCGTGCCCGCGCCGATTATGGTGCGCGCGGAAAACAACGGCATCGGCGTCGAGGCCGCGCTGTGGTGGAACGACAGCTACCACGAGAACGTGCTGTGCTTCACCAACAACATTCCGCAGCGCGACGGCGGCACCCATCTGGCCGGTTTCCGCGGCGCGCTGACGCGCCAGGTCAACGGCTATGCCGAGGCCAACGCCAAGAAGGAAAAGATTCAGCTCACCGGCGACGATTGCCGCGAGGGCCTCACCGCCGTGTTGTCGGTGAAGGTGCCGGACCCGAAGTTTTCGTCCCAGACCAAGGACAAGCTGGTGTCCTCGGAAGTTCGCCCCGTGGTCGAGAACGTGATCAACGAGGCGCTGCAGGCCTGGTTCGAGGAACATCCCTCCGAAGCCAAGGTGATCGTCGGCAAGGTGATCCAGGCGGCGGCGGCGCGCGAGGCTGCGCGAAAAGCGCGCGAGCTGACGCGAAAGAATCCGCTCAGCGTCTCCTCGCTGCCGGGCAAGCTCGCCGATTGCCAGGAGAAGGACCCCGCGAAGTCCGAGCTCTTCATCGTCGAGGGCGATTCGGCCGGCGGCAGCGCCAAGCAGGGCCGCAACCGCGAATTCCAGGCGGTGCTGCCGCTGCGCGGCAAGATCCTCAACGTCGAACGGGTCCGCACCGACAAGATGCTTTCCTCGGAACAGATCGGCACGCTGATCACCGCGCTCGGCACCGGCATCAGCGACGATTTTTCCGTCGACAAGCTGCGCTATCACAAGATCATCGTGATGACGGACGCCGACGTCGACGGTGCCCATATCCGCACGCTGCTATTGACCTTCTTCTACCGGCAGATGCGCGACATCATCGATCGCGGCTATCTCTATATCGCCCAGCCGCCGCTCTATAAGGTCACGCGCGGCAAGTCCGAGCAGTATCTGAAAGACGAGCGGGCGCTGGAAGACTACCTGATCGAGGCCGGTCTCGACGAATGCGTGTTCAAGCCCGCTTCCGGCGCCGAGCGTTCGGGCCGTGACCTGCTGTCGCTGGTCGAAGACGCCCGCGTGATCCGCGCGACGCTGAACAACCTGCACAGCCGCTATAACCGCACCGTGGTCGAACAGGCGGCGATTGCCGGCGTGCTACGCCATCAGGTGTTCGGCGATCCGCCGAAGGCGATGGCGGCCGCGGAATATATCGCAAGGCGGCTCGATGCGCTGTCCGACGAGGTCGAGCGCGGCTGGGTCGGGCGGTTTGCGGAAGGCGAAGGTTTCGTGTTCGAACGCACCGTGCGTGGCGTCAAGGATGTCGCGGTGCTCGATCACGCGCTGCTGGGTTCGGCCGATGCCCGCAAGCTCGACGAATATGCCGCGCGGCTGCAGGAAGCCTATCCGCGGCCCGGTCTGTTGCGGCGCAAGGACAGCGAGACGGCGATACACGGCCCGATCAGCCTGTTCGACGCGGTGACGGAGTCCGGACGCAAGGGCCTCAACCTGCAGCGCTACAAAGGTCTCGGCGAGATGAACCCGGATCAGCTGTGGGAAACCACCCTCGACACCGAGGCGCGTTCGCTGTTGCAGGTGAAGGTCAAGGAAGTCGACGAGGCCGACGACATCTTCACCAAGCTGATGGGCGATCTGGTCGAACCGCGGCGCGAATTCATCCAGGATAATTCGCTTCACGCCAACGTCGACGTCTGAGGCACCCCGCCGTTCGATCTCGGTGGGACGCCTTTTGACCGATTGCCGTAAATTGTCCCTGAACTGACGTTAACGGCGAGGCGGGTACGAAGACGGGCGATGAGGCCCCAAGAGACGTCCGGGTGTCCGATGCCGCGCATGCACATCAATCTTTTCATCCAGAGCCGCGGGCATCACGAGGCGGCCTGGCGGCATCCGAAGTCATCGCCGCTCGCCCTGACCGACATCCGCTACACGGTCGAACAGACGCAGAAAGCCGAAGCCGGCCAGTTCGACTCGATCTTTCTCGCCGACGTTCTCGGGCTGTGGAACGACGTCGAGAGCACGCCCTTCAATTGGCTGGAGCCGATCACCTCGCTCGCCGCGGTCGCCATGGCGACCCAGCGCATCGGTCTCATCGCTACCTGCTCGACGACCTATACCGAGCCGTACAATCTGGCGCGGCAGTTTGCCTCGCTCGATCACATCAGCCGGGGACGCGCCGGCTGGAACATCGTGACCACGTGGTCGCCGCAAGCGGCGACCAATTTCGGCCATATCGGCCAGGTCAGCCATGCCGACCGTTACGAGCGCGCCGAGGAGTTCATGACGGTGGTCAAGGGCCTGTGGGACAGCTGGGCCGATGACGCCGTGCTCGACGACCGCGTCGGCGGACGGTATGCGGACCGCACGCGGGTCAGGGCGATCGACCACAAGGGGCCGCATTTTCCGGTGCTGGGCCCGCTGAACATGCCGCGCTCCCCGCAGGGCCGCCCGGTCTTCGTCCAGGCGGGCTCGTCCGATACGGGCAAGAAATTTGCCGCGCGCCACGCGGAGGCGGTTTTCACCGCGCATCTGGAGAAAGAGGCGGCGCGCGCCTTCTATTCCGATCTCAAGGCGCTCGTCGCCGCCGAGGGGCGCGATCCCCGCCACGTCGTGATCCTGCCGGGCTTCAGCCCCACCATCGCCTCGACGGTCGCCGAAGCCGAGCGTTATGCGACCGAGCTCAACGAACTCGCCGATCCCGAAGTCGGCAGAACCCGTCTGTCACAGCGGTTCGGCGGCTATGATTTTTCGCATCTTGCGCTGGATACGCCCTTGTCGGTCGACGACTTTCCCGACCCCAGCAAGAACGAGGCGTCGCGCAGCCGGATGGAGGCGGTCGTGGCGCTGGTCAGGAAAGAGCGGCCGACGCTGCGGCAGCTCCTCGCTAAGCTTGCGGGCGCGCGCGGCCATTTCACTGCCGCGGGATCACCGGAAATGATCGCCGATCTGATGCAGGACTGGATCGAGACTGGCGCCGCCGATGGTTTTAACCTGATGCCGCCGGTGCTGCCGCACCAGCTCGATCTCTTCATTTCCGAAGTGGTGCCGCTCTTGCGCAAGCGCGGCCTGTTTCGCGAGGCCTACGAAGGCGAGACCTTGCGGTCGCATTTCGGACTGTCGCGGCCGGCGGGTTGGATTTGACATTCGCCAAAGCGTCCGGCCGCGGGTGCGATTTGGCTGGGCTCACACCCGTTGAAATCGGCGCAGCATCTGGAGTAGCTGAAGGGGTCGATTTCTTTGGAGGATGATTGCCGTGTCGCCGATCCAGTACGTCATTGAAGGCGGCCATCGTCTCTCCGGCACGATTGTGCCGTCCGGCAACAAGAACGCCGCGCTGCCGATCATCGCCGCCGCGCTTCTGACCGAACACCCTGTCACGCTCGACAATGTGCCGCGCATCCGCGATACCGAGACGCTGGTGGAATTGATCCGCTCGGTCGGCGCGTCGGCCGAATGGCTGAAACAGAACACGCTGGCCATTCACGCAAAAAATATTCGCGCCGCGGATCTCGATCCCGAACTATGCGCGCGGATTCGCGCTTCGATCCTGCTCGCCGGTCCGTTGCTGGCGCGCTGCGGCGAGGTGGTGCTGCCGCCGCCGGGCGGTGACGTGATCGGCCGCCGCCGCCTCGACACGCATTTCCTCGCCTTCGAGCAACTCGGCGCCACGGTCACGGCCTCCGCCCGCCTCGAGCTGCGCTGCCCGCGCCTGAAAGGCGCCGATGTTTTCCTCGATGAGCCGAGTGTGACCGCGACCGAGAATGCGCTGATGGCCGCGGTCGCCGCCCATGGCACCACTCATCTGCGCAACGCTGCGTCCGAGCCGCATGTGCAGGACCTCGCACATTTCCTGGTCGCGCTCGGCGCCCGCATCGACGGCGTTGGCACCAACACCATGGTCGTGCATGGCCCGGCCGCGCTCGGCTCGGCCACCTATGCGATCGGCCCCGACCACATCGAGGTCGGCTCCCTGATCGGTCTCGCTGCAGTGACGCGCTCGAAGCTGCGCATCGCGCGCGCCGGCGTTGAACATCTGCGCTCGATCCGGATGGGTTTTGAAAGGCTCGGCATCGTCTGTGAAGTGGAAGGCGACGACCTCATCGTCTCCGATCAGCAGACCCTCAAAATCCAGGACGATTTCGGCGGCCATGTGCCGAAACTCGAGGACCAGCCCTGGCCGGCCTTTCCCGCCGACCTGATGTCGATTGCAATCGTCACCGCGACGCAATGCGCCGGCGTCATCCTGATGTTCGAAAAGATGTTCGAATCCCGGATGTTCTTTGTCGACAAGCTGATCGCGATGGGCGGCCGCATCGTGCTGTGCGATCCGCATCGCGCCATCGTCGCAGGTCCGAGCCGGCTCAGGGGCGCGGCGATGAGTTCGCCCGACATTCGCGCCGGGATGGCAATGCTGCTCGCGGCGGCCTGCGCCGACGGCGTCTCCACCATCAACAATGCCGACCAGATCGAGCGGGGCTATGAGCGGATCGACGAGCGACTGAACGCCTTAGGGGCCAAAATTAAACGCGTGCCGGAACGGTTGTGATCGCGCACGACATTATCAAAGCCTCGCATCCGGCGTGGTCTCCAGGTCGATCCCGAACCATTCGGCGAGCCCTTTCGATCCACTGGCTGTGATCTCCACGGCCCGCGTCGTCCTGAGCTGTTTGATCCAGCCAAGCTCGAAGCAGCGCTCGCACAGCTTGGCGCCGATGCTGCCCGCAATGTGAACGCGGCGCTCGCTCCAATCGAGACAGGGACGGCAGAAGATGCGCCTTGAGGGCTTGCGCGCATCCAGCGAGATCCCGAGCCCGGACAGGAACGCGAACCCGCTCTCTGAGACTTCACCGCCATCCTGAACCAGCGCGACGTGTCCGCGCACCGCGAGTGTATCCGCCAGCGCGACCCCGAGCCGCCCCGCCAGATGATCGTAGCAGGTCCGGGCCGTGCGCATTTTCTCCTCAACCGGAGAGGAACGCAGGCGGCGCGGCGCAGCCTGAGCCCCGGCGACAGCCATGATGCTCTCGAGCATCTGGCCGACCAGCGGCGACGCGATCCGGTAATAGTGCCGCCGCCCCTGCTTCATCAAAACCAGAAGGTCTGCGGTCGCAAGCTTGGCCAGATGTCCGCTCGTGGTCTGGGGAGACACGCCGGCAATATAGGCGAGTTCCTTCGAGGTGAGCGCGCGGCCGTCCATCAGCGCGGCGAGGATGTTCGAGCGGGCCGGATCTCCGACCAGCGATGCGATTTCAGCGACATTCAAATTGAGTGACGGCATTCACGACTGTAACCCGGGCGCGAGCCCAATCGGTTCGATCGCGGCCGTAGTGTCTCCGCTGTCATTTGCGCATCGGCGAGATCACAGTCGCGGCCGTCAACCGGAGCAAATCGCAATGCCCGATAACAGTCCGACAAAACGCCCACACCATGGCGGACGGCTTACACGCAGGGCCTTCGCGGCCCTGGGTGTATCGGTCGCATTCAGTGAAGCGGCCTTTGCGCTTCCGCTTGGAACACAAACTCCATCTCAAAAACCGGAAGGAATCGACATCATGAGCCAAGCCAGCATGAAACAGATGAATGACATTGGTCGCGGCGGTCTGCTCGTCGTCGCGCAATGGGAAGCCAAGGAAGGCAAGGCGGATGCGGTCGTCGATACGCTGCGCCGCTTCCTGCCGCAGGCGCAGAGCGAGCCGGGCGTCAAGCTGTTCCTGATTGGCCAGGCCAAGGACAACCCCGCGGAGTTCCTGTTCTACGAACTGTTCGAAAATGAGGACGCCTTTGTGGCTCACCAGGCGAGCGAGTATTTCAAGAGCCTGATCGTGGGAGAAGCGCTGCCGCTGCTTGCCAAGCGAGAACGCAAGCAATATGCGCTTCTGTAACGGTTAAGGCAGCGTCTGGCGCGAGGGGAATGCTCCTCTCGCGCCATGGCGGCGGCATCGCGATGTTTGCCGACATTGAGCTTGCGTTGCTGCGTCGGGCGCGCAAGACTTACGCCATCATCGGGACTGGCCCTGCCATGACGATCCGTGAAATCAAGCCTGAGGTCGATCGCGAAGGTCTGCTGGCCGGTGCGCAATTCGCCGACGCCTTCCGCGTCACGGTTGCGGACACGGGGCTCGACGCGCGTCGTGCGGCCGAGCGGATGTTTTCGCGGAATCCGCGCTGGGTGCAATCCTTAGTGGACCTGCGCAATGCAATCGCCGCCCCGTTCGGTCTGAAAACGTCGGGCGCGAATGATGCGACGCGGCTGGGCATGATCGGACTGTTCCCCGTGCTCACCGAGACGCCGGAACGGCTGGTCGCGGGTTTCAACGACCATCACCTGGATTTCCGCGTCGTCGTCGATGTCCTGCCCGCCGCCGGGGCCGGGCGGGAAGTGACCGCGACCACCCTGGTCCTTACCCATAACTGTTTCGGCCGCGCCTATCTTGCCGCCATCATGCCGTTCCACCGCATGATTGCAAAAACCCTGCTCAAGCAGGTCGATCGGGCCCCGGCTTCGCGCTAGCGGTGTTGCCGCACGGCCATGCGATGACGGCCATTGAAGATGCTGCGCCGCAGACTTAGGCTTGTGATAAAGCTCGGGCTCCGGGCCCCGTGAGAACAATCAAGCCAAAGGACTGCCATGGCAGAGGAAACCGCCACGCTTGCCGCCTATGTCGCCAATTTGCGCTTTGAGGATATTCCGCAAGAGGTTCGCGAGCGCGCCAAGGCCCTGACCCTGGATTTTCTCGGCAGCGCCATCCGCGCGCGGCGCGATGCGGAATCGACGCCCTCCCTGTTCAAGACGCTGGAAGCGCTCGCGCTCGATAGTAGCGGCGAATCCACCGTGTTCGGCGACAGCCGAACCTTCACGCCCGCGATTGCCGCGCTGCTCAACGGTGCGCTCGGTCACTCCCTTGATTTCGACGACACCCATGCCGATTCCTCGCTGCATCCGAGCGCGCCGGTGGTGCCGGCCGCGTTCGCGATCGGTGAGCTTGTCGGCGCGTCGGGCCGCGAGGTCCTGACCGCGATCGTCGCCGGCTACGAGGTCTGCTGCCGGATCGGCAATGCTCTCGACCCGACCTCGCATTATGCGCGCGGCTTCCACCCGACCGCGACCGCTGGCACCTATGGCGCGGCGGCCGCCGCATCGAAACTGTTCGGGCTTTCCAGGGACCAGATCATTGCCGCCTTTGGCGTCGCCGGCAGCCAGGCGGCGGGGTCGCTGCAGTTCCTGGTTAATGGCGCCTGGAACAAACGCTATCAGGTCGGTGCGTCCGCCATGAATGGGGTGATCGCCGCGACGCTGGCGCGCAACGATTTCGTCGGCGCGACGCAATCGATCGAGGGCAAGCATGGTCTGCTGGTCGGCTACAGCGACAACCCGCATCCGGAAAAGGCCGTCGCCGACCTCGGCAAGGTCTATGAGACCATGAAGATCGGGGTGAAACCTTATCCGAGCTGCCGCTACACCCACGCGGCGCTCGACGCGCTGATCGCGCTCCGCCGCGAGCACAATTTGACGCCGGATCAGATCAAGCGGGTCGAAATCGGATTGCATCGCAACGGCATTACACTCGCAGGCGATCCCGCAACCAAGCGGCATCCGAAGTCGGTGGTCGGCGGACAGTTCTCGATGTTCTTCACCGGTGCGGTGGCACTCGATCAGGGCCGCTTCGGCTGGGACGATTACGCCCGGCTCGGCGATGCTGCAGTCGACGCGCTGGCCGACAAGTTCGATGTCGTGCAGGATAGCCGCCTCGAAGGCCGCACCCATCCGTTCGGCGCCCGCGTCAGCATCACGACGGAAGACGGCGTTCACGAACGGATTCACGACGACCCCTCCGGCGAGCCGACCACGTTTCCGGATGCATCCGCGATGGCGCAGAAGTTTTTGACGCTCGCGCGCCCTGTGCTCAACGGTCGCGCCGATCAGCTTGCCGACGCGATCCTGTCGCTGGAGCGCTTCGATCGCGTGGCACAGGCGACCCAGCTCGGCCGGCAGTGACGCTTGGCTGTTCGCGGATGCAGCGCAGTACGGTCTTATGTGATGCGCTGCTGATCCGGGTCCGTTGCAAATCGTCGCTCCCGGATCAGCGAGCGTCACTTCGTGCCACATCGCGTCCGGGACAGGATTGGTGGCTGGTTCGAAATCTCTAAGGTTGATCGTCGCGAAACTCGCGGTTGGCAAGCGTAGCTTCTTCCAGATCGAGGTCGCGCTCGATATGTCGCCGCGTTTCGTCGGTGATCTTGCCGTCGCGCAACAGCTCGTGGATGAACCGCCGCTCGGCTCCGATCAGTTCGCGCGTCAGGTCAATTCCCGTCGCGGACCGCAAGCGTGTGTCCGGATCGATCGAGCCGGGAAGCTGGTTGGTGCGCACCTCGTGGCGGGCGCGCAGAAGCTGCACGATATCGTCCGACAGCTCCCGCTTCCTCCTGATATGTTCGAGCGACTTCAGCGCGGCATCCAGCGCTTCGCGGCGCGCGTTGATCTCGGATTCGAGCTCGCTGAAGCGCTCGCTGCGGCCGGCTTCTGCCACGCCGAGCCAGCGCACGACCGGCGCCAGGCCAAGGCCGAATCCCACCAGCGTGATGAAGATGACGCCAAAGGCGACGAACAGGATGAGATCGCGGTAGGGAAAGCCGCTGCCGTCGGGCAGGGCATATGGCAGTGCCAGCGCGGCGGCCAGCGACACGGCGCCGCGAACTCCGGTGAATGAAATGACGAACGCCCACTGCCATGGCGGGGCCGGATCGCGCCGGCGCACTTGCTCGATCATTCGTGGCATGTAGACCGCGGGAAAGGTCCAGGCAAAGCGCGCGATGACGATCATTGCGGTGACGAGCGCGGTCGCGATCAGGATATCGTCGAGCGGAAAAGCCTTGGACCGCTCATAGAGGATCCGCATCTGAAATCCGGTCAGCAGAAACAGCAGTCCCTCGATCAGGTAGATCACCAGGTTCCAGAAGAAGATGCCCTGCAGGCGCGTCGCCGCCGAGATCAGTAACGGCCCGTTCCAACTCATATAGAATCCGCATGCGACCGTCGCGATCACGCCGGACCCGCCGAAATGTTCCGGCAGCCAGTACGCCACGTAGGGCGTGAGCAGCGACAGCGTAATCTCGATCTGGGGGTCGCGTGCCCAGTGCCGCGCCCGCAGCGAGAGCCAGCCGACCGCTATTCCAAACAGCGTCTCGCCGGCGACGATGGCGGAGAATTCACCGACCGCTTTTGGAAGCGAGAACATCCCGGTCGAGATCGCGGCGACCGCGAAGCGGTAAAGGATCAGCGCGGTGGCGTCGTTGGCCAGTCCTTCGCCCTCCAGCACCACCATGATCCGGCGCGGGATCGCGAGCTTGCGCGCCACCGCCAGCGGCGCGACCACGTCCGGCGGCGCGACGATGGCGCCGAGCAGGAAACCGACATTCCAGGGCAGACCGATCAGGTAATGGGTCGCGGCGGCGACGGCGAAAGCCGTGAAGATGACGCATCCAACCGAGAGCAGAACGATCGGGCGCAGGTTGAATTTGAATTCGCGCCAGCTCATGGCGACCGCGGCCGAATAGATCAATGGCGGCAGCACCAGCAGCAGAATCAGCTCCGGCGGCAGTTCCGGTGACGGCATGCCCGGCACGAAAGCGAGCCCGATGCCGGCGAGCAGCAACAGGATCGCAGGCGCGATGTCGACGCGGCGCGCCAGCAGCGCGGTCCCGGCGAGCACGGCGAGCAGAATCAAGAACAGCTGAAAATTGGCTTCCACGGTCATCTCATTCCACCGGCGACCATGTTGCCCGGAAGACCACCGAGGTCAACGGGCGAC
>NZ_DASSRP010000202.1:0-2993 GCF_035701725.1 Bradyrhizobium sp. | reverse complement strand
TCGGTGGATCTTCGGCGAACAAACGCCCAGGAGAATGGCCCGTTCCACGGGTTCAATGTCCGGTTTGAGCCGCCGTCAAAACCGCGCCACCTTGGGCATTTCCGCACCTGCGCGCGCCCTGATCGAGCGCACCCCGCCGCGAGGCGATTTGAGCGGTCGCGCGATTACGCGATCGCCGTGATCTCGAGCTCGTGGCCCGCGGATGTCACGACGTCGCCGGCCGACTTGCCCATCAACGCGCGCGCGACGGGAGAGGCAAAGGAAATCGAGCCCGTTTTCGGGTCGGCCTCGTCTTCGCCGACGATGCGATAGGTCTGCACGCGGCCGTCGTCGCGGCTGAAGGTCACGGTGCTGCCGAAGGCGACCTTGTCGGCGGAAGCGGGGGCGGGGACGAGCTGCGCGGTTCGAACCCGTTCGGACAGGTAGCGGACTTCGCGCAACGGGATCGCGGCCTGGCGCCGCCGTTCGTTGATGTCCTCGATGGCTTGCGCGGCTTCATAGGCCTCGCGCGCCTCGGCAAGCTGCCGCTCCAGCGCTTTCAGGCCGGCCGCGGTGACCAGATTGGGATGCGGCGAGATCGGACGATCCGGCAGCAGCGTTTCGGATGCCGTCTCGGCACTCTCTTCCTTGGTGAAGGCAACACTCAAACGCAAATCCTTTTGGACAGAAGTGCGGCTTGCGCCGCTTGACTCGAAAGTTCGGAAAAGCAGCAGACGGCCTTAATTGGCGGCCTGCCGGGTCTTCACGCCGGGGCGATGACGGGCGAATTCCTCGCCGTCATTCGGCGCGACATGCGGCGGGTCGCGGCCGAGATAGGGACGGCCAAGGCCGAACTCGCGGCCGTGATCGTCGATCCATTTCCAGAGAACGTCGCTGTTGGCCAACCGTTCCGCGCGCGTCGCGCCCTTGACGCTGACGATGTCGGCCGCAAGCCCGTGGCCATAGCCGCCGCGCAGACTGCCGCCATGGTAGGAGCGGTTGCTCGCAGCCTTCAGGCCGCTCGCGATCGACTGGCGGTAATCGTCGCGAAATCCGCTGGTGATGCCGGGCGACAGGCCGGCCTGATCGGCCGCGTGAAGCATCGAGAACAGCCTCAGCTTGAAATCCCGATCGACGCCGCCGATCACATAATCGGCCAGCGACATGTCGGCGTTTTTCGCGGCCTTGGGGTCCTTCCAGCCGAAGTCCTCGTCGATGACGACGGTCCAGCTACGGGTCACGGTTTTCAGCTTGCCCTTTTTCTTGATCGTGACCTGCTTCTCTCTGCTCTCCCTGATCGAGTCTTCTTTGGGGGTCCGCTGGTAGAGCTGCCACAGATAGCGGTCGACGCAGACATCCATGACCAGGCACTCGTCATGAATCTCGATCGAGCTCGCCGCGTCGTAAATCTCCCCGGTCTGCGGGCCGGCGGCATGATCGGCGGGCGCCGCCGGCTTGAGCGCGGGCTTCGGCAAACTCTCATCCGGCATTTCCAGCGCGGCCAGCACCGGTCCCTTCGCAGCCGGCGCATTGGCGGCCGGCGCCGGGTCGGCTGCCTCATCCTTCGCTATCGGATCCTTGGCTATCGCATCCTTGGCTGTCCCATCCTTGGGCAGCGCGTCGCCTTGCGGCGCTAGCGGTGCGATCGTCGCGGTTGTTGCGGGTTCGCTTGACGCTGCGGCCAAGATTGGCGCCGTGACTTCGCTTGCAAGCGCGATCGCCGGCGAGGGCTCGCTCGACAACGGAACATTGATAGCCGGGCGCGTGGTGTCCGCCGCGAGCGGCGTGACGTCGGCAACCGCAAGCGAATAGATGTCGTGGGCGGGAGAACTCGCGGCAACGAGCACGGCGCCTACCAGGGCCGGGGTGGCAATTTCGCGGCACCAGACCGCCGCTGTCTCTGAGAACCGCCGATATATCACGCGTGTCCCGTCTGGCAGAATCCTGATCCCATCTTCACCCGGTCGACAGGGCGAGTAAAGACCCGGGCGGCGTCAAACAAAACTGATCCGCAGGGAACCCTGCCGTCCCTTAGCCCTGCCGGCGCCGGGGCAGGTCCTTCAGATCGGCGCTAGACATCATGACGGGGCGCACGTAGCGTCCTCAAAAGCTTAAGTCGATCGGAACGCGCGTGATGCCAAGACGGATCTGGTTTCTTCTTCTGGGAATGGGCTTGTGCGTCTCGATGGCCAAAGCGGAAGAATCCAGGGTCGCAGTCCAGCTCAATGGCATCGGCGCCCTGACCTGCGCGCACTGGCGCTCGACCGCTGCCACGCGCGCGGAAGGCGTGATCTGGATTCTCGGATTCTGGTCCGGCCTCAATTATGTCGCGGCGGCGAGCGATCAGTCCCAGGCGAAACTGAGCGAGAAACAGCTGATCGCGGAGGTCGCGAGAATTTGCGCGACCGACCCGTCGCAGGTTCTCGCCAGCGTCACCTGGTCCGTCTACGTCGATTCCGCCGGCAGGTGATCCGAAGCGGCAAGTGATCCGACACGACAAACGACAGGGACGTGGATAATGGCAAAAGCAAAAAACACGATTTGTCTGTGGTTCGACAAGGACGCCGAAGCCGCGGCGCGGTTTTATGCCGAGACCTTCGCCGACAGCAAAGTGCTGGCCGTTCACCGCGCGCCGGATGACTATCCATCCGGCAAGGCCGGCGATGTGCTGACGGTCGAGTTCACGGTGATCGGCATTCCCTGCCTCGGCCTCAACGGCGGCCCGATGTTCACGCCCAACGAATCCTTCTCGTTCCAGATCGCCACCGACGACCAAGAGGAGACCGATCGCTACTGGAACGCGATCGTCGGCAATGGCGGCAAGGAAAGCGCCTGCGGCTGGTGCAAGGATAAATGGGGCCTGTCCTGGCAAATCACGCCGCGCGCGCTGACCGATGCGCTCGCGGCCGGCGGCAGCGAAGCCAAACGCGCCTTTGCCGCGATGATGACGATGACCAAGATCGACATCGCCGCGATCAATGCGGCGCGTCGCGGCTGAATCCGGCTTTTCGAAA
>NZ_DASSRP010000201.1:0-6755 GCF_035701725.1 Bradyrhizobium sp. | reverse complement strand
CGATCAGCGTGTTGAACAACTGCGCTCTCTCGCTATCGGCTTTTGCCGGCTTGCGGTCAGCTCCGGTCAACAGGAAGAAGACGCGCCCATCCGGCAGGAATGCGACGTAGCCGCTGGGCTTTTCGCCCATGACCGGCAGTTTCTCGCCGGTCGCCTGCACCTCCACGACATAGGAGCGCAATTTCCAGGTTCCGACGATGCTGCGGTTTTCCGCACTGAAGCATGGTCCCGCCACGAGGCTGGCGAGAAGCAACGCCGATGCGATCGAACAGGCCGTCCTCATGCTGCCGTCTCCACGCCGTTTCCGTAAGATATAGCTATCGGCCGGTTGCGCCGATGTGGCGTTGATGTGGCTCAAGGGCCGAACGCGCGCCGCACGCCAGCACGTTGAATCGCTGATGTCGCTCCCGGATGAAGTGTTTGATCTGGCGCAAAGCCGCCGATCGCGGGACGTATAACCTTAACAATCAACTTCACGGGTAAGCGCGATGATCATCCAACGTTTATCCCAGGAGCATCGGAACATCAGAAAGCTGCTCGCCGTGCTCGAGCGAGAGCTTGAGGTTTTCGATGCCGGCAAGCGTCCCGACTACGAAGTCGTTCGCTCGATCATCAGCTATTTCATGGTCTACACCGAGATATACCATCATCCTCAGGAGGATCTGGTATACGCCAAGCTCAGAATGCGCGATCCGGCGGCGGTCGAACGGCTCGGCAATCTCGCGCGCGAGCACCGATTGGGCACGCAGCGCCTGCAGAAGGTTGCCGAGGCCATCGAATTCGTGCTCTCGGATCGCGAAGGCCTGCGGCAGGATGTCGACAGCGTGGTCCGGGATTTCATCGCGCATGAGCGCCGGCACATGACGATGGAAGACCAGGAGTTCTTTCCCGCGGCGCTCAAGGCGCTCACGCCGGCCGACTGGAAGGAAATCGCCGCCGCCGTGGATCATCACCGCGATCCCGTCTTCAGCGATGTCGTCGAGGACCGCTTCAGGCGCGTGCGCGAATATATCCTGCAATTGGAAGCGGAAGCCGAAGCCGAACGAAGCGGGCCGGGCGTTCCGCCGCGTTAGCCGGTCAGCCCGGTTCGGTTACGATGAAGCGCCCGTTCTGCGCGCCACGCTAGGCGCCGCCGAATGCCTTGAAGGTGATGATGGTGTGGGTGTCCTGGATGCCGGGAATGACCTGCACCTTTTCATTGACGAAATGGCCGATATCGGTTCCCTCATCGACATAGAACTTGACCAGGAGATCGTAGTGGCCCGCGGTCGAATAGATCTCGGAGGCGATCTCGGCTTCCGCCAGCTTGTTGGCCACGGTGTAGGACTGGCCGAGCTTGCATTTGATCTGGACGAAAAAGGGCACCATCGCTGTCGTCTCCGAAAGGCTATTTGACCCTCAGTATAGCGCGCCGAACTTGCTGGCAACAGCACGGCGCGCTAGCGTTCTCCAGGGGGTAAATGGCCTCGGTTTGGGCGGCGAAAAGAGACGATGACCACACCCGTAGCGCTCACCATTGCCGGCTCGGATTCATCGGGCGGCGCCGGCATTCAGGCCGACCTGAAGACCTTTGCCGCCTTCGGTGTCTATGGCGCCTCCGCCATCACGGCGCTGACCGCGCAGAACACGCAAGGCGTGCGCAGCGTGCATCCGGTGCCGGCCGGTGTCGTGACCGCGCAAATCGAGGCCGTGTTCGATGATCTCGACGTCGCGGCGGTCAAGATCGGCATGGCCGTGCAAGCGGACGTCATCGCGGCGATTGCCACCAGCCTTTCGCGCCACAAGCCTCGTCACGTCGTGCTCGATCCGGTGATGGTGGCGACGTCAGGCGACCGGCTGTTGGCGGCGGACGCCGTGAAGCGCCTGCGTGACGAACTGATTCCGCTGGCGAGCCTGATCACGCCGAACTTGCCGGAAGCCGCCGCACTTCTGGGTGAGGATGTCGCCACCGGCGAGGCTGAGATCGCCGAGCAGGGAAGGCGACTGCTGGCGTCTGGTGCACACGCCGTCTTGATCAAGGGCGGCCACGGCAAGGGCGCCGAGAGCATCGATTATCTTATCGCAGGCGGCGCTGTGATCGCATTACCTGCGCCGCGCATCGCCACCGAAAATACCCATGGCACCGGCTGCTCGCTGTCGTCGGCGATCGCCGCGGGCCTCGCCAGGGGCCGGTCCCTGGAGACGGCAGTGCGCGACGCCAAGACCTGGATCTCGGGCGCGATCGCCGCCGCGGATCGCCTCAAGGTCGGCAAGGGCCACGGCCCGATCCATCACTTTCATCGCTTCGATTGATTGGATGGGAGTGCGACACTGATCGCGACGGCGCCGCGGTTCGTCCGTCAGCCGCCGGGGCCGTCCTTCATGATATAGCCCATCAGGTCGTCCACATTGTGCTCCAGATCCCGGATGATGTCCTTGACGACGTCTCCGATCGAGATCACACCCACGACCTTGCCGGCGTCCAGCACGGGCAGATGGCGAAAGCCGCGCGCAGCCATCATGGCCATGCAGCCTTGCAGCCGATCGTCCGGCTTGACCGTCACCGGCTTGCTGGTCATCACCTGGCTCACCGGCGTCCGCTTGGCATCGAGCCCGGGCAGCAGCACTTTGATGGCGCAGTCACCCTGGGTCACGATACCGACCAGCACCTCGTCGTCGATGACCAGCACCGACCGAACCCGGTTGTCGCGCATCTTGCGCAAGGCTTCGACGACCATGTCGGTGGAACGAACATGGATCAGGGCGCCACTCTTGTGGGCCAGAGCGCTTTTGACTGTGCTCATCGATCCCCCTCCGTGGGCCGCGTCCTTGCCCCGCACTGAATGTTAGTCGAAATATGTCGCCTTGTCAGCACCGCGCCGATGGCGTCGGACCCGGGGCGGACAGAACGCGCCATGATTCATATGCCCCATGATCGAGGCGCTTCATCAGACGTCTGCTGGGATGACAAGCGTAAACCGAACGCGGGCCGAGCCTGCATCGGCACGAGCCCGCAAGCGGACGAAGCGCGTCCGGGTTTGGGATGTCGGCATTCGGATGTCAGCTATGGGCCAGCATGAGGCTTATGCGACGTAACGGAAGGCGTCCGGCGAATGCATGCGCGGCGCATGCACTCATAGTCGCCCGGCTCGCGAAGGTGGGTTGTTCAAACTTCTATTTCGTTTTTTCGAATACAAGGAGGCTCCTCTGCATCCCCTTATCTGCCCAGTTTGGCATTATTCGCCACGTCGAAGTGACTTGAAGGCGATCCCCGTCTAGCTTGAAGAAGCGTGTTTGCTCGGTGCCCACCCATTCAGGGTTCCAAGCAACATCGACCTTCGTAATCCATTTGTCTCCTTCGAGACGGTACATGCCGGTGTAGGCGGCCATGCTGTTTAGCAGATCGGCGCGATCTTCGACCGTTTGTGGTGGCTTGCGCCCCTCTCCAGTCAGGACAAACATTACCCGTCCCTCAGCCGTGAAAATTGCGTATCCCGTAGGGGAGCGTCCGAAGACCGGTTCTTTCTGCCCGGTGGCCTGGATTTCAATTTCTTGAGAAACCAGTTTCCAGATACCGATCACCTTCTCACGGTCGTCGGCAAAGCTCGGATACGCCGCAATAAGCCACCCAATGATGGCAACAAGGCATTTCAACTTCGACATAAGAAGTTTCCCTCCAATGCTCTGCCCTTTTTGGTACTCGGTGGGCCGATACTAGCGAACTCCGCACGTCCTGCGGATGTCACTTACGGGCGAGAAGGCCACATTTGCAGACCTATGACCAACACCGAAGAAGGGATTAGCGACGCATCGGCCGCGACGACATGGCCGGTTGGTCCGACTACACGCCGGGCTTCTTCCGCTGCCAGTCCGGTACCCGTTGCTATGTCGAGAACCTTCATCCGGGGCGCAACCCCAGCGGCTCGAAGGAGGAACGGCAAGAAATATCGCGACACGTGGGCAAATGCGCGGTCGTACTCTGCAGCGGCCTCGTCGTGATACGCAAGCTCCTTTGCCATGTTCAGTCCCCACAAACCCCTGTTTAGCGATCGGCAAGATCATGCCCCCTCGAAGCAGGACGAGCAACAATGTATCCGCGTCTGCGACATAGCGGCGGAAGTCTCCAGGTCCGCATTGGGCCACAAGCCGAGGTCGCGCTGTGTCAACGCGTCGTCAAAAAGAAACCTAGGGGGCATATAGAAACAGATGAAGAGAAGATGTAACAACACCGCCGCCGTGCAATGACGCGCGCCGATATAGCCAATGGAGTGCCCCATGCCATCAATCATGACCAAAGACGGCGTCGAAATCTTCTACAAGGATTGGGGCAAGGGCCAGCCGATCGTGTTCAGCCACGGGTGGCCGCTGTCGTCCGACGACTGGGACGCGCAGATGATGTTCTTCCTCAATCACGGCTTCCGCGTCATCGCGCACGACCGGCGCGGCCATGGCCGCTCCAGCCAGGTCGCCGACGGCCATGACATGGATCACTATGCCGACGAACTCGCCGCTGTGGTGACGCATCTCGATCTCGAGCAGGCGGTCCACGTCGGCCATTCCACCGGCGGCGGTGAGGTCGTGCATTAACTCGCGCGCCATGGCGAGGGCCGGGCGGCGAAGGCGGCTATTCTCTGCGCGGTGCCGCCCTTGATGCTGAAGACCGAGTCCAATCCGAACGGCACGCCCAAGGAGGTGTTCGACGGATTCCAGGCCGCGCTCGCCGCCGGCCGCTCGCAATTCTATCGCGACGTCGCCGCGGGTCCGTTCTATGGCTACAACAAGCCCGGCGCCAAGCCGTCGGAGGCCGTGATCGCGAACTGGTGGCGGCAGGGCATGATGGGTGGCGCGAAGGCGCACTACGACGGCATCGTCGCGTTCTCGCAGACCGATTTCACCGAGGACCTGAAGAAGATCAAGCTGCCCGTGCTGGTGATGCACAGCGAAGACGACCAGATCGTGCCCTATGCCGCATCGGGGCCGCTGTCGGCCAAGCTTCTCAAGAACGGCACCTTGAAAACCTACCAGGGTTTTCCGCACGGCATGCCGACGACGGAAGCCGCGACCATCAACGCCGACCTGCTCGCCTTCATCAGGGGATAGATCAGCGGGCGCCGGACGCGGCGTAGCCATCGGCCTCCTTGATCGATAGAATCCGACGGGTCTTGATCATCAGGCCTGTCGGACATCCACTTCATGGCTTCAGCCCCGCCTCGTTCCATCCTGCCGCTGGTTCTCAGTTTCAATGCCGGCTTCGTCGACACCGCCGGCTTTCTCGCGCTGCAGGGGCTTTTCACCGCGCATGTCACCGGCAACTTCGTCACGCTCGGCGCCTCGCTGGCGCTCGGCACGTCAGGGGCGATCGCCAAGCTCTTGGCGCTGCCGGTGTTCTGTGCGGTGGTGATCGCGACGCGCTGGCTCGGCACGCTGCTCTCGCATCACGCCGCGCATCCGTTCACGCCGCTGCTGGCGCTCAAAGTGCTGCTCTTGATCGCGGGCTCGGCAATGGCCGTTCATTTCGGTCCGTTTCACGACGGCGATAGCTGGCAGGCGATTTCGACCGGCATGGTGCTGGTGGCCGCGATGGCGATCCAGAACGCAGTGCATCGCGTGCATCTTTCGAGCGCGCCGCCCTCGACGCTGATGACGGGCACCACCACGCAGGTGATGCTCGACATCGCCGATGTGATCTATCCGCGCGAGGGCGCGCAGGTTCAGACCGCGCGGCTGAGCCAGATGGCGACCAATGTCGTCGTGTTCGCGGTCGGCTGCGGCGCCGCCGCGCTCTTGTTCGCGCGCTTTGGCGTCTCGTGCTTCGTAGTGCCGCCGGTGGTCGGGGCGTTGGCGCTGATCATCCGGCTGGTCGAAGCCCCAAAAGCGGACTCCTGATCCCGGCTAGTCCTTGCAACTAACAGCGCGACTACGCCGAATGCGCCAAAACGCCGATTTCTCGTGGCGCTTCAATCTGATTCTAGCTGTCCAGTCCTCTCGCAAAAAATATTTCGCTTAAACCGACGGGCAAATCACTGGCAGTTCTTCGCCCGTCCCGCCCGAAGAGAGGGGCGTTGGCCATCGTCACAAACGTTGGGCGGGATGCGATGGACGCGATTTCCGTCATTGACGAGTGACGGAAAGGCGGACGGCGAAGTCGTGTGGTCCTGATGCCTCGACGCTGGCATCAACGCGGTGACGATGCTGACGCATCGCACCGGGGAGGGTGACAAGAAAGCCCGATCACCCGGGAGAGCGCGAAGCAAACCGTTAAAACCAGTCGCGCAGGGAAGGCCGGAATCGATCCGGTGAACCTGTGGTGAACTTATCTGCGTGCTTTCCATTTTGCACGCGGAGCTGCGGGTGCATTGGGCGCCCGGCTTTCCCTGCGCCCTCCGACTTCTTTGGGCACGGCACACGAACTCAAAGCCTCGCGCGAAAGCGGCGGGATTACGAAGGCGCGCCTTGAAGGGAACACGCTATTTGAAAGTCGAATCTGGGGGCTTGAGCGGCGGGCGTTCCCCGGACACAGCGCAGCGTGTTAACGGTGCGCTGTTGATCCGGGATCCATCCAGCCTTGTCCATTTAGCCTTGTCCATTTGGCTTTGGGGCCCGCATCTTCGCCGCATCGCTTCGCGCGGCATCGCGTGCGGGACACGGGAGTGTCCTGGGCCTGCTTTCGCAGGGATGACGATGAAGGGCCGAGTGGCTGATCGTTGTGCACGGCTCGTCCCCCTTTGTGTCGCGAGAAGCGCCGATTTTGCGGCCTCATTTTGGAGGTGCGGCGT
>NZ_DASSRP010000200.1:0-19617 GCF_035701725.1 Bradyrhizobium sp. | reverse complement strand
CTCGTCAGGCAAACCGAGACGCGCGAGTACGGAAGCGTGATCGAGCGCGTGAGGGAGGACCTGCAGGCGCAGGTCAGATCCTTCCGGCGCTAACACCGGTGCCGTCACGCCTCGTTCAGGCCGGCGCCACGATCGGACAGCACCTGCTGGCCTTTCGGAGTGACTGCAAAACGCTCGCCGTCCCTGGCAATGTACCCCTCGCGTGCCAACTGCTCGAGTTCACGTTGCCGGTCGTCGGCGAGCGCGACCGATTGAGCGATATCACAAAGCACGGCAACTTGCGCATCCGACAGCATGGGACGCTCCCACCGCTTTAGCGTCGAACGTCGAACGAGATCATAGGTTCCGTCAGAGATGCGAGAACATCGGCTTGCCCGGCACGTCCAGCTCCGCCTTCAGGATCGAACCGCTGCCGGATTCCGTGATGAACAGCGTTTTGTTGTCCGCGCCGCCGAATGCCATGTTCGTGGTATGCGGCTCGGCGCAGCTGCGGATGCGATAGACCGGCTCGCCGAGCGCATCGACCACCCATACGGCGGCCATGCCGACATGCGCAATGAACAGCCTGCCCTGTGAGTCGAGCGCCAGACCATCAGGCCCGCCCCAGCCGCCGGATAGCTGGATATAAATCCCGACCTTGGCGACCCCGCCGTCGGGACTGAGCGGAACGCGCCAGACACAATTGCCGCGCGTTACCGCGAGATAGATCATGTTCTCGGCGAGATTCATGACGAGGCCATTTGGGCTCGGCACATTGTCAAGCAGGCATTCGAGCTTGCCGCCGGTCGTGAGGCGAAACAGCCGTCCGGTCGGATCATGCAGACCGGTGAGCCCCTGATCGGTGAAATAGAGATCGCCATTGGCAGCGAAGAACAGGTCGTTGCAACCTTTGAACGGCGCGAGACTGGCACGAAGCAGATATGGCTTCACCTTGCCGTTGACGGGATCCATTTCCATGATCCCGTTCTTGTAGTCAGCAATGAAGATGCGGCCGTCGCGGTGGAACTTCAGACCGTTGGGCCAACCGTCATATTCGGCGGCGACATGAAACTGACCATCCGATGTAACCCTGTAAATTCGGCCGTTCGGAAGATCGACGCACCATAGATTGCCGTCGCGGTCGAAGGACGGTCCTTCGAGCAGCGACTTCGCGGGACTGCCTTTCGGCTGGTACCGCGCCCATTCGTTGTTCGGATCGGCTTTGCGGAACTCGTCCGGCAAGCGGGCGAATACGCGGGTTTCGAGGCCCTTTGGCGGATGGAAAAACACGATGGTATTCCTTCTTACGCGGCACGAAGCTACAGCGTGGCATCGCTCCCGCTTGGGCCGATCGGGGTCCGCACCACCAGGAACACCGTCAGAGCACCCGCCGCGAGCAGAGCCCCGGCGACAACGAAGGCCATGTTGAAGCTGCCGGTCGACTGCACGACATAACCGGTCACGATGGGCGCCAGGATGCCGAAGATATTGCCGCCGAGAATGAGCAGGCCTGTCGCGCGCCCTGAATCCGCCGGGGTTCGCAGCAGGTCGCCAATCATCGCGATATTGAGAGCCACCGCGGACGCCACACCACCAAGGGCAAGCGTGATCAGCACCAGTATGAGATAGACATTGTCGACCAGCGGGGTCAGCAGGATCACCGAGCCCATCAGCATCAACAGCGCACCCAGCCGCCGGCGCCCGCCGGTCCGGGCGCTTTCCTCGGTCAAGAGGCTGTCGCTGAGCTTGCCGAGCAACACGGTCAGGACCACCGCCCCGAGAAACGGCAGCGACATCAGCGCGCCGCTCTTGAGCAGCGACATGCCGCGTTCGGTCTGAAGATAGTTCGGCAGCCATGTCAGGAAGAAATACTGGGTATAGACGGCGCAGCCCTGGGCCACCATCAGGCCCAGCATCGAGAAAGAACTCAGAAGACCCCGCAGGCCGATCGAATGTCCGTCGGCGAGCGTATTCTTCGTGTTGCCGTTGCGCTCGCGCAGGATGAAGGCGCGCTCTTCGTCCGTGAGCCAACCTGCCTCCTCCGGCTTGCGGAACCAGATCATCCAGGCGAGCAGCCAGAGAAAGCCAACAGCGGCGCAGATAAGAAAGGTCATGCGCCAGCCGACCTGACTGACGAGCCATGCCAGAACCAGACCTCCGATCGCGGGTCCAAAGTAGGCGCCGCCGTTGAAGATGGCCGCAAACAGCGCCCGCTCCTTGAGCGGAATCCATTCACGGATAACCCGGCCCGACGCTGGATAGGTCGTGGATTCACCGACGCCCATCAGCACGCGTGTTGCGATCAGCATGCCGAATCCGGTTGCCAATCCCGTCAAGGCAGTGGCGATCGACCACAGGCCAATGCCGGCCGCGTTTACCCTCCGGGTGCCGAGCTTGTCGACGATCATGCCCATCGGAACCAGGCAGACCACATAAAGCCAGAGGAAGGAGGAAAACAGATAGCCGAGCTGCACCTTGTCGATGCCGAAGTCTTGCGCGATCGGTGTCGAGGAGACGGAAAGCACGATGCGATCGACGTAGTTGATCGTCGCCAGCAGGAACATGAAAATGAAAATCCAGTACCGCCGATGCCCCATGCTCTCTCTCCCCCAGGCTTTTTTGCGCCCGCTGGCGCGGACGACCGTTGTTTATTGACCAAGCACTACGTCACAGCCTGGGGGCAGGCAAGCTACGCAGCAGTAAAGCGGGACTATTGGGCATGATCTGGCCGCAGTGCTGAACTGCAATACGCCGTTATCCGGCAGGCGAACAACGAAAGGTCTCGACCGGGATGCTGTGGGGAGCGCCGATGTTCGAGGCGACACGCCTTGCGCTTGGTCGGCGAAAAGCTGACGCAAGGACCGTCAGCTTCGCGTACATGCATATCTGAATCTACTGTTGCGGAAAGCTTGATGTGAACATCCGCGAGCAAGCGGCTGCAATCAGAAGAAGCCGGGGCTCAAATCTAGACCTTAGGTCGCAAACAGCAGCGACACGAACAGGCCGGCGCCGCAAAACAGTGCGATCATCTTCAACACGTCGGTTTCGGTTTCAGCATGTGATGCGCGATAAAGGGCTTGGACCAATGCAGTCATGGCGACCTCCAGAATCAGGCCTCGGCTGAGGCGCTTGAACCATGTCAGGGCATCGTTTCCTGCGGTTTTCGCGGGCCAGGCAAAATGATTTCAGGACTGTTTCGCCTCGTGTCGGGCAGAACAATCGCCCCGGGCGGGAACAATCGCCCGGGCGGGACCAACCACCCGCTTGAAGCGTTGACGGGTGCGTAAATGCGCCACCCCCGGTCAAATGGAGCGGCCGATGTCAAGAAACGGAAAAGCCAATCGGTCGGCGGCGCTGGTGGCCGTCGGGCTGTTGTTCTCGTGCAACGTCGTTCTGGCGGCGGAAACGCCAGCCTATCCGCCGGTCTTTGAGCAGCCGCCCGCAAGCGCGAAACCCGCACTGACGAAGGACGAACAATCGAAAGTCAGGGATGATCTGGTCAAAGCGAGGGATCGCCAAAGCTCTCAGACGAAAACCAGAGATGCCACGCCGACGCCCAAATCAAAAACGTCCAAGTGAGCCGTAAACGTCCGCTTAACCTCACCTGACGGAACTCAGCCGAGTCGGTCTCGCCGGTCACAGTTGACGCGCAATGCTCGTCGAACCAGCGGGCATGCACGTTGCGTTTTTCTACAGGCCCGTATCGCCGCTGGTGTTGAGCGCTGCGCTCATCCTCAGCCTCGGGGGCTGCGCTCATTCCGAAAAATCATTGACGATGGATGCGCGAGCCGAACTCTGGGCACCCGCCGAACCCGGCACTTATTTACCAGTTGGCAACAAGCCACCTCCGCGCGAGCAGGAGACGATGACGGTTGACGAGCAAACCAAACTTAAAGGCGAGCTGACGACTGCCCGAGCCCGCCAAGTCAGCGCCGTTAAAGCGAGGGACGAGAGCAGCAAATGATGGGCCGCGGCGACATCGCTGGCGCGCGCCTGGAAAGCCGCGCGCATTTTTCCGCATCAAGCAAGGGTGCGGGCCGGGCGCTAACGCGGAATTAATCTCGATAGCCCATAATTCGAGGAGTTTAGTCGAGTAACGCGTAACGGAGCCGTCGCGAGGACGATCCCGCGGCGGCTCTTTTTTATGAGGTCAATGCACATGACCACGACGTCGGAAGCGCCGAGCCAAACCCCGGAAATCGAAACCGTAACTTCCCACAAGCCGTCGCGCCGGGTATCTATCCTGGCATTGTCGGTGTTCGCCTTGGGCTTCAATGCAACGACGGCCGTCTACACGCTGTCGCCTTCCGATTTTGCATTGCCTGATGTGAGCCGCTTGGCCGAACTTCCTTCGCAGGCGAAAGCCGTGTTCGCCGAGCTGCTTCCGCACGAGAAGGCTTCGCCGCTCCCGGATCCCGTGATCGTGGCCCTCAAGGACATTCAATCGAGCCAGCAATCGCACGCAAGTTCGCTGCAAGAGACCAACTCGACATTGCAGCGTAGCGCCGCGCTGATCGAACGTGATACAACCGTACTTATCGGGCTAAGACAGAGCCTCACCGACGAACAGAGCGACATCAAAAAGATATCCACTCAGCTTTCTACGCTGATGGCGAAAGTCGACACGCTGCAAAATGCAATTGCGCCCGAGATCACCTCCTCCATTCCAAAAGGACGTGCTCGCAGCCGCTTGTCGGCACTCAGCCATAAGAAATGGGCTCGGCCCTCGAAACCTGTGGGACCCGTCGGGCCAGTCTCGGTTGGAGGAGCCCCGCTGACCATCGTGCCGGCGCAAAGCGCTGTCATGGCACCGAGCCCGGAAGGCTAAAACTGGCGGGCTCTGCGAGGTGACTTTTGGTCGGGGCAGCTGGATTCGAACCAACGACCTGCAGTACCCAAAACTGCCGCGCTACCAGGCTGCGCTATACCCCGATCTTGGGAAGACCCCGTCGATACACGCTTAGGCACCGCTCATCAAGGCAAGAGAACCCTGGAAAGACCAGACGCAACCCCTCCAGACATCCCTCTAACGTCTTGAGTGAGCAACCATAAGGCTGTCCAGGACGGTCTACTTGCCGCTGAACAGCGGATGGCCGACACGATCGCCCGGCGCGATCCCATATTTCTGGGCCGTGCCGGCGATCACCTCGAGCACCCCTTTGGCCAATCCGCGTGATGGGATGATCTTGGTGGACATCGGTTCGGTATTTTCGGCGATGCGCAGAATGCGGCCATCGGCCCGGATAAAGATCATATCCAGCGAAATGTAAGTGTTCTTCATCCACATCGACACTTCCTGCTCGGGCGTGAAATCGAACAGCATCCCTTTGCCCTCAGGAAGTTCCTTGCGGTACATCAAGCCGGTTGTCTTTTCCTCCTCGGTCGTCGCCATCTCAACCGAAAATACGTGCACGCCCGTCTTGGTCACGATCTCCAGCGGCTGGACCGAGGCGGCGCTCGCACCCTCACCCGAGGCCATCCAAAGCGCGGCCGCAACGACGAGCGCCATCCAGAACTGGAATTGCGGCAAGCGGCTACCATCCGCCCGGCCAGACTTCATCGACACCATTCGCCTCACCACGCCTCGTTGGTCGTGCCAGTTAACCGGCACGGACTAATGACTGAAAACGGCGAGGTTTTAGCATCCGCAGTGTCCCGCGGCAGTCACATTCGCGATTTTTCCGGGGCCGCCGGCCCGGATGCCGCCATCCATGAGATGGGAAAACAGTCGAATCCGCAAAAGCTGTGGGCGGTAAAGGCGGGCTAAGGATGGCCAGGCTCAGTGTGAGGAAAGCCCTGGCGAGCCGGTTTCAGGCTGGATCTCGGCCGCCATCATGCCCTTGGAACCCGGCCCGAACCGCACCAGCACATATTGGCCGGGGCGCAGCTCGGTCATACCGTAACGCCGAAGCGTTTCCATGTGCACGAAAATATCGGGAGTTCCCTCGCCGCAGGTGAGGAAGCCAAACCCACGAAGCCGGTTGAACCACTTCACCTGCGCCCGCTCCAGGCCGCTGGTTGGCGTGACGCTGACGTGAGTTCGGGGCGGCAACATCTGAGCGGGATGGATCGCCGTCGTCTCATCCATAGAGATGATACGGAACGCCTGATAGCCTTTGGCGCGTTGTACGCATTCGCAAACCACCCGCGCACCTTCATAGGCAGTCTGGTAGCCGTCGCGGCGCAGAACCGTGACGTGAAGAAGCACGTCCGGCCAGCCATTGTCAGGCACGATGAATCCGTAGCCCTTTGATGCATCGAACCATTTAATGACGCCGGTAATTTCGACGAGGTTCGCAGCAGCATCGCCCAGCCCCTGCATCGCGTCGAGGGCTGGATCTCTCGGACCCGGGGGCGAAAACCCAGAACCGAGCCTTCCCGGTCCGACCGCCCCCCCAGGCGATTGACCACCGAGCTTCTTGGACTCAAATCCGTCCGACCCCATGACCCCGGACCCCACACTTATCAACATCCCGCCAGCGCGTGCGGCGGTGCCCGTCTGCGTTTGCCTTGGAAATACCGACAAGGCGCCCGCGAATCTCTCGAATCAAAGATAACACTCTCGGTCGCGACGCATAGATAAAAAACGATTCTTCCGGAATCTATGAACAGCCTTGCGCGTCAGCGAATCAATCAGCCGTCAGTTGCCCACGAATGGACCGAGCGTTTCACCGATGTCGTACCGGATGACGAGATCGGCGATATCGTCCTGCTCGGTCGGCTCGTTATTGATGATAACGAGCTGAGCGCCCGCGCGTTTTGCCATCAGTGGAAAACCCGCCGCGGGCCACACGACGAGCGAGGAGCCGATCGCAATAAACAGATCGCACCGTCCTGTAAGTTCCGCGGCGCGGCGCATCGCCTCTTCAGGCATCGCCTGACCGAATGATATCGTCGCTGTCTTCACCGGCTCTTCGCACGTCGCGCAATCCGGGGCATGGCCCGTCGCCTCAAAGCGCTCTTTTACCCAGCCCAGATCGTAAGTCAGGCCGCATCCGATGCACCGCGCATAAGTCGTATTGCCATGCAACTCGACCACATGATCGTCGGCGAAACCTGAGGCTTGATGTAAATTATCAATGTTCTGAGTGATGATCGCCGGGATTTTCCCGGCCCGATAGAGCGAAGCGAGGGCCCGGTGACCGCGCCCCGGTATTGCCGCTTTGAAGGTCGCCTCCATGGCAAAGCGTCGCCGCCATGACTCATCTCGCGCCTCACGGCTCGCGATAAATTCATCGAACGGAATGGGCCGGTTACGAGTCCATAATCCCCCCGGCGAGCGGAAGTCGGGAATCCCGCATTCGGTGGAGATGCCGGCGCCGGTAAAAGGCACGATCATGGAGGCTGCGGCGATCATGTCGCCGAGCCGCTCCACGCCGATACTGATATTGGGAGCAATCACTGCCGCGCGCCTGATGGGTCCTCCATCTCGAATACAACATGGAGCACCGTCTGGCTATTCGAACGAGTGGAGCGGATGTCCCGACGGCGCATAGATGGTCGCTAAGCGATGCGTCCGTCAGAACCGACCACGATCTCAGGCAGCTTCCGCGACGGCGTCCTTTGTTTCGTCAGCCTTGCGCGCCGACTGCTCGGCTTTCTTTGGCTTGGCGACGGGCGCGACCAAGGCCTTCCTGGTCAGCTTGCCATATTGCGCCAAGCGTTCCAGCTCGGCTTCGAGCTCCGCCTGCCGCGCGGTGACTTTTTGGGCGAGCTTGTCGGTTGCCGCGTCGCGCAACGCTGCGAGTTCTTCGATGTTCAAGGATCGAGATCGACTTTTGCCATGGCGGCCTCCTGTTCACGCTCTCGCTATCGGCAACGATCGAGCGTCACAAGCAGGCGCAATCCTTATCCACAATCACAATGTTGCAGCGGCTTTATCCCATTCGCGCCTCAATTGCCGACGCCAATGATGAGGGGACGCGAATCAAACTTAAGGGATGGGCATGAGCGATCGACATGATCGTCTGGCGCGCGAGCGCGATGAAATCGCAGCACGCGTGGCAAACTTCAAGGCAACGCAGGAAAAGTTCAAGCGCGAGCGCGAGGAGTACTTCACCAGCACCCTCGAGAACGCGCGACACGGCGACGGCGCTCGGCGTGCGCTCGAACGCACCTACACTTGGCCGTGACGGGGGCGGAAATCTCTATCTTCAACAAAAAGCCCGGAGCCAGCTCCGGGCTTTTCGTCCCTCGGGAAAACGTGCGCCGCGAAAGTTCGGTCTACCAGTAATAATAGCGCGGCCGCCAATACGGCCTCACGTAAGGCCCGCCATAATAGGCGTAGGTGTCCGGCCCATAATAGGCCGGTCCGTAGTATGGGCCGTACCCATAGTAGCCAGGACCGTAATAGCCGTACGCACCGGCTGCGCCGGCTGCAATCGCGCCCGCGGCCAGACCGAATGCCAATCCCGGTCCGAACCCTCGGAAACCACGCGCCTCAGCCGGTGCCGTGACAACGGTCGCGCCGATCGCAGCGACCGTCGCAAGGAGAGCTAGTTTCTTTTTCATGCGGGTTCCTCCATTCGCACTGCCTTGTTAACGCAGGACAATTGCGATGGTTGCGGCGCGACCCGCTGGCGAAATTTGCAGATGGCGGGAACCAAAAGAAAAGAGCGATCCCGCGGACCGCTCTTCTCTTGTTCAAACAGCACGATTATGGGCAGGGATGCCGCAGGCCGTCGAAGCCGAGGTAGGTACCACTCGCCGGGTCCCAAGAACGATAACGCTGCGCGCAATAGGATGCGTCGCCGCCAACGGCCACCGGACCTTCAACCGCTGCCGGTTGATCGAATGCGACGACAGGAAGGCCGACATCGAACGTCACGCCGGAATCGTAGGCGTAGCTGTCGCCATAATAGCCGGTGTCATAGGCGTAGTTGTCGCCATAGACGTACGGATCGTAACCATAGCCGTAATCGCCTGCTGCAATCGCTGCGCCGGTCGCGACTCCAGCCGCGGCCGCGCCTGCGGCAAATCCGGCGCCGCGTCCAAAGCGACGACGATCGTCGCGGAATTGGCCGCCGCCCAACACGCCGCGATCGCCTTCCGCGAATTGCGCATTGCCGCCGATACGCTGATTGCCGCGCGCGGCAAAGTTTGTGTTGCCGGAAGCAGCAAAGTTCGCACTACCGCGAGCGCCAACATTGGCCTGGGCACCCATGCTGGGCTGCATGCGCGGGCCGCCGCCCATGCGGGCGCCACCCATGTTTCCACCCGCGTGCGCGGCCGCACCAGCCCGGCCGCCGTGAGCCTCCTGGGCCAATGCCGGGGTTGCGATTGCGAAAGAAAGCGAAAGAGCCGTGGCTCCCAAAACGCTTAACCTTGTCATGCCGATTCTCCAGAACTGTGAAGACATGGAAACAGCGTCGCGCGGCGATCGTTCCGATGCATCGCAAAATGATGAACTCAGTGGACCAGCATCAGAACAAACACAAGGACGACCGCCCCGATCAGTCCGCTGAGAAATATGGCGCGACGAAGCGGCGTTGTGAGGATGATCTCACCGCCGCGGGCCTTTTCAGCCGGATATGGTTTTTGCTCCATCCTGCGGCTCCTTCAGGAGGTCAAGATTTGAACGGTCGGTTGGTTCCGAAACACGCGCCCGGCTGCTAATGAGGTTCCCGCGAGCCGAACTGACGAGCCGTCCATTCTGGGAGAACAGAACATGCGTTACCTTCACACCATGCTGCGCGTCCGCAATCTCGACAGCGCGCTGAAATTTTATCGCGACGCGTTGGGATTGAAGGAGGTTCGCCGCGTCGACAACGACAAGGGCAAATTCACTCTGGTGTTTTTGTGCGCCCCTGAGGACGAAGGTATTCTGGCTGCTTCCAAGGGGCGTGGCGCGCCCCTGGTCGAACTCACCTATAATTGGGACGAAGAGAAATACGGCGAGGATCGTTACTTCGGTCATCTCGCCTACGAGGTCGATGACATCTATGCGACCTGCGATCGGCTGATGAAACTCGGCATTACCATCAACCGGCCGCCGCGCGATGGTCAGATGGCTTTCGTGCGATCGCCGGATCTGCATTCGATCGAGCTGCTGCAAAAAGGCGACGCGAAGCCGCCGGCTGAGCCGTGGTCGTCGATGCCCAATACCGGCCATTGGTAGACACAAGCAGCTCCATCGACCAGGCCTGCGGCCCCCCGCTCCTGCAGCCAACAGGAACTCGACCCCGCTCTGCGCGTTGCTCAACCATGGAAGGTTGAGGAGGAGACGATGGCCCGAGGACTCTTGCTTTGGCTTTTGGGCGTGCCAATTCCTGTGATCATTCTCTTGTGGCTGTTCTTCGGTCACTAGCGTCAGCGATCGGCACGTCAGAGACGAGATCAGGCTTCGCACGTCGCGAAGCCTGATCTTTTTTAGGTGGCGCACCCGGTACAACATAGCTGCGGCGCGACAAGGCACCTGCTTTTGTCGGGAATTTGCGCTATCACCCGCAAACTGTCAGCGGGAGCAAACCACGTGTCGCACAACAATAAGAGCCAGATCGTCATCTGGGGACGTCCGAACTCCGTCAACGTTCAGAAAGTGCTGTGGTGCCTGCACGAACTTGATCTGGCCTACGATCGCATCGACGCCGGCATGGCGTTCGGAAAAAATCGCGAACCAGAATATCTGGCGATGAATCCCAACGGCCGCGTGCCGACCTTGGTCGACGGCGATTTCGTGCTCTGGGAATCCAACTCCATCATGCGCTATCTCGTGCTGGCCTACCGGCCGCAGTCCACACTCTATCCGCAAGAAGCGAAATTGCGGGCGAGCGCTGATCGTTGGCTGGACTGGACGCTTTCGACACTGCAACCGGTCGATCGTCCGGTGTTCTGGGCCCTGGTGCGCACCCCAGTCGACCAGCGCGACATGATCGCGATTCAGAAGGACGCCGACGCCGAGGCGGCGCAATGGCAAATCGTCGACGCCTATCTCAAGACGCGCCGCTTCATCACGGGTGAGGCGTTCACGCTGGCCGATATCGCGCTTGGCGCCTATGCGCGGCGCTGGTTCGGCGTTGAAGGAATCAACAAGCCACGTTTTGCTGATCTGGAGCGCTGGTTTGCGGAGCTTTCCACCCGGCCGGGCTTCGTTCGGCACATCGCGCCGCCAATGTCGTGAGATCAAGCACCTGCAAACAGGCGCGGTCTAATTGACGAATTTGACGCCGAAGGAACGGCCGCGCCGCCAGACCACCTGGCACTGCCGCCCCTTGCGCGCATCGCGCGAAAACGCGAGCCGCACCTTGCCCGACAATACGCTCGAATCCGACACCGTCAGCTTTGCACCGGTGGCGGACATGTCGTGCACCACGCACTCGCGCGCCGCAAAGCCTCCTTCCAGGGTGACCCAGGCCGTCTGCTGCACGGACCTGCGCACGTCGCGTTTCTTTGGTGCGGGCACGATCTGCTATTCCAGTTCGAAATGGCTCCTCGGCGACTTTCCTATCGGAGCGGGCTTTAGAAACTGTTGCAAAATCCTGCAGATCAGGGGGGAAACGGTGGCCCCGCCAACAGTCACGGTCAGTCCGGCCGGCTTGTGGGTAAACTGGCCCACGCGCGGCTTGCCGGGCGAGGCAAACGCCACTATACGTTCGCGCGCCGGTCCTCCTCGCCTTCGCGGGTCGGATCGGCAAGGTGAAAAACCCATATTAAGATATTGATTCACCTGATATTTTCGCTATTTCAAAGCGAGGCGCGGCATGGCCCTTGGATTCGGCTATGTCGCAGCAGGCGCCTTGCTCCCTTCGTCTATCGGTTAGGACGCCACCCTTTCACGGTGGAGAGAGCGGTTCGATTCCGCTAGGGAGCGCCATCGCACTGAACGCGCGCCGCCCTGGCACTACCGCCTATTGGTCGACCAACGCGGACAAAGACAACGGACACGAGTTCACGCGCGGTTGCCGTCAGGCCGCCGACCGAGCCGTTCGCCCAATCGCAACTTGGCCGGGCGATCGCCAAGACCATTACTTTCGGTGTCACCCGCTCGACTTCACCACGAACCATATCGTGATCGGGCGAGATCGCGACCGCGGTGGGCCTGCCCCGGGCTAACTATTGATTTGCCGCGAGAGCGATGTTCCTTTAGCAGGCGAATGTCAGCACTTGCGTAAGGGATCATCAGCTTGCCGGGAGCCCCAGCGGCGGCGCGCCGTCTCGACAGCTTTAAGCGCCTACTCGACCATATCAACACGCTTGCACTGCCCGACCTCGGCTTCGTGCTGTGGGACGGCTCGACCGTGCCTGCCGATCTTCGTCCCGACGCGCTGGCCTTCGTCATCGCCGACGAAGGCGCCATCGCCGCCATGATCCGGCGCCCGAACATCGACACGTTTCTCAATCTCTGGGTCACTTCGCGGTTCGATTTGCGTAACGGATCGTTTTTCGATCTCGCTGCGCAGCGCCCCAAGCTGCGCAGCCGAGCGCTGATGAAATCGCTTAACAAGCCGCTCGTGCTTGCGACGCTTGGCCGGTTCTTATTCGTCTCGCGTGGCGGACCGTGGCCGCTGGAAGAGGTTCGCGACGCCAAGCCGGGTGGCGATGGGTCGGAAGCAACCAACAAGACCAACATCCACTATCATTACGATCTCTCCAACCGGTTTTACGAACTCTTCCTAGATCCGGAGATGGTCTACTCCTGCGCCTATTTCAAAGACTGGCACAACGATCTTGCGACTGCGCAGGCCGACAAGCTCGACATGATCTGCCGCAAGTTGCGCCTGAAAGCGGGAGAAGCGTTTCTTGACATCGGCTGCGGCTGGGGCGCGCTGGTTTGCCATGCCGCCAAGCACTATGGCGTCCGTGCCCACGGCGTAACCCTGGCGGAGGAGCAATTCGCCTATGCCAAGGAAAAGGTCGCCAGGCTCGGCCTTGAGGACAAGGTGACACTCGAGCTGAAGGACTATTCGCTGCTCGACGGCGGCTTCGACAAGATCGCTTCGATCGGCATGTTCGAGCATGTCGGCATCGCCAACCACGCGCGCTACTTCCAGACCATCAATCGCCTGCTCAAGCCCGGCGGATTGTATCTTCATCACGCGATTGCGCTGCGCTCAAAGAGCTTTGAACGCTTTCGCCGCCGCCGCGGACGGGAAGCTGCGGCGGCCACTGCGATCGGCCGTTACATCTTCCCGGGCGGCGAGCTCGACCATGTCGGCATGTCCGTCGCCAATCTCGAGATGCATAACTTTGAAGTGCACGACGTCGAAGCCTGGCGCGAGCACTACATGCACACCACCCGGCATTGGCACGACCGTCTGTCGGCCAACCTCGAGATCGCCGAGCGCGAGGTCGGCCGCGAGAAGACGCGACTATGGATCGCCTATCTTGCGGTTGTCTCGATCGCATTCATGCAGGGCACGGTCGGCATTTTCCAGACGCTGGCTTCCAGGCGCGTCCGCGGCCCGTCCGGCGTACCGCCAACCCGGGCGGACCTTTATGCTTGAGACAGCAACAGTCTGAAACAAACCCTAAAGGGGAAGCTGCCCCGACAAAGCGCGATGCAGCGCACAAAATTGAGTCCCATGTCGCGGACATTTCGACCAAATGCTCACGTTCAAGCGAGGACGGAACGCTCCAAATCTATTGACTTCGCGTGGTCTCGCCCTGCTAGAGAGAGCCATTGAAGCGAAAATCGCGGGGCGCGAATAGGATCAATGGCAGTTCAACGGAACTTCGCGATCTTTGTAGCCTTGGCACTGACCGGATGCGGCGCGATGCCGAGCCTTTCCTTGCCCGATGTCAAGGCAAGAAACGATTTCAAAGGCAAACCGCTCAGCGCGGTAACGGCCCAACTCGGCAACCCCGACGGCCAGCAGACCGTCAACAGGCAGAAGATCTACACCTGGCGTAGAGGCCAGGCCACGCAGGAATGCCTGATCTCGGCTGTCATGGCGCCGGCCGGCGACGTCGTCGAGGACTACGGTACATCCGGCGACGCGGCGATCTGTTCTCCTTATCTCGCTCCCTCCCAACCCGTCCCTGCGCAGTAGCGACAGGCGGATATGAATCATGAAAGATCACCATCACACGGCTGACGGCGCGCGGGTCCTTGCCGACCTCAATGCGCTTCGTGCGCTCGGCGCCTACAAGACCGGCGTGCATAAGCCGACCTTTTCCGAGCCGCACCTGCAATCGCTGCAGTGGCTCCTTCGGAAATTGCCCGAAGCGGGGCTTTCGGGTGAGATCGACGGCATCGGCAACGTGTTCGGCACCAGCGCGAAGGCAGGACGAAAACTACTGGCGGGCTCCCATCTGGAAAGCCAGAATTTTGCCGGCTGGCTCGACGGGCCGCTCGGCGTCATCTATGCGCTTGAGGCCGCGCGCGTGATCAATCCAGATCCGGACATCAAGGGCGCGGTCGAGGTCGCATCATGGTGCGACGAAGAAGGTCACTTCGGACATTTTCTCGGCAGTCGTTCCTATGTCGGCGACGTGACTGAACAAGAGATCGACCTGGCGCGCGACCGCACCAGTTCGCGGCCGATGCGGGAGGCGCTTGAAGCGGCCGGCCTGACAAACCGTCCGCGACGGGCGGCCGATCATGGCCGTCACATCGGATATCTGGAGGCCCATATCGAACAAGGACGGACGCTGGAAGACGCCAGCCTCAGCATTGGAGTCGTCACATCCATCGTCGGCATCTGGCAATACCGCATCACCTTCATCGGCGAGCAAAATCACGCCGGCACTACGCGGATGAACGATCGAAAAGATGCCGGCCTTGCCGCCGCGCGGCTATGCGTCGCGATCGACGACTATTTTCCGAGCGCCTGCGGCCCGCGAACGGTGTGGACCACCGGACGCATCACACTCGATCCCGGCGCCCCCAGCATCATTCCGGGACGCGCCGAGTTGCTGTTTCAGATACGCGACGATAATACCCGAATCGTGGAGCATCTCGAGGCGCTGCTGCACGAACTTGCCATTGAAGCCGGTGCGGCGACTGATTGCGGCATTGAAGTCGCGCGCATCCGCACCGGAAAGCCGGCCGTGATGGACGAGAAATTTCAGCGCGCCATCGAGGAAGCCGCGCTGACTTTCGCTGAAGGCAAATCCATCCGTATGCCGAGTGGGGCCGGACACGACGCCCAGGTGCTCGCTACGGTCATGCCAGCGGGCATGCTGTTCGTTCCCTCGATCGACGGCATCAGCCATCACTGGAACGAGAACACCGACGATGCCGATATCGTCAGGGGCGCAAAGGTGTTTGTCGAGGCCTGTCGGCGCTTGCTGTCGAACTGAGTTCGACGAACCATACGCGCCGGCAGAACACAATTGCGCTTCTATTTTCCCTGCCAACGCGGCGGACGCTTTTCTGCGAAAGCCCTTGGACCTTCGACATAGTCTGCCGATGTCAGCATCTCGCGTACGGCGGGGTATTCGCGTTGCGCGATCATCGCGTCGGGCAATGCGACGTTAAGCCCTTCCAGCACGGCCTGTTTCGAGGCACGTATCGACATCGGGCTATTCTGGCAGATCTGATCCGCCCAGCGCCGAGCGGCATTGAGCGCCTCGCCCGCCGGCACCACCTCGTTGACGAAGCCGAGTTCAAAGCCTTCCCGCGCCGACACATGGCGGCCGGTCAGGATCATGCCCATGGCTCGCTTCAATCCGATCTGGCGCGGCAGGCGCTGCAAACCGCCGGCCAGCGCCGCAAGGCCGACCCGTGGCTCGGGCAATGCAAAGGTCGCATTTTCCGAAGCGATGATCAGGTCGCAAGCCAGGGCGACTTCAAAGCCACCGCCCATCGCGACGCCGTTGACCGCTGCGACGATCGGCTTGTCGCAATGAAAGCGCAGCGTCAGGCCGCCGAAGCCGCTCGAATTCCAACCGCGCTCGCCGCCGGCCGCCTGCCATTTCAGATCGTTGCCGGCGCAGAACGCCTTGTCGCCTGCGCCGGTCACGATCGCCACCCATTGATCCGGATCGGCAGCAAAGGCATTGAACACTTCGTGCAGCTCGAAATGGGCGGGCTTGTGCAGGGCGTTCATCACGGCCGGACGATTGAGCGTCACGATCGTGACATGGCCGTCGAACTTTAGATCCACAAATTCGTAATTCATTTTGAAACTCCCTAAACGTTCTTCTTGTTCTTATATATTGGGTTGGCATCCGCCATCCGTCAGAGGCGTACGCCTCATTCGCGTCATCTGACGGAGAAGCGATGGGCGCTCGCCTTAAGGCTGGATCTGGTTGCAGTTGGTGCGGCCGGACATCAGGCAATCCTGCATCTTGCTGGCGGCCCGTAGTTCGTGTGCAAGCCACAGCCCAAGCGCCAACAGCACGACCGCAATTGCGAGCCCGGCCATCGCCGGAATGTTACTTTCCCCGGATCGGGAATGTTGCCGCTGAGCCGGCTTTGGCTTTTCGTCCGTTGAACTCTCGGGGGCGAGCTTCCCGGGCTCCGGGACGGGGTCGCTCATGACCTTCTTGTTCCTTTGTCTTGCCGAGATCAATCAATCCGGCGGCGTCCCCAGGGAATGGCCGCCCAAACCCGTTCATGGAGATAGTACCAGGCGATCTTGGTCACGATCTCAAAGCCGGCAATCGAGCCTGCGATTTCGACCCTTCCGGTAAAGAACCAGCTGATCGCAAATGTATCGAGGGTTCCGAGGGTTCGCCAGCTGATGGCCTTGAAAACCGATCTTGCATGCGTTTCTGCCCCGCGGAACATGGCCACCGGCGCACTCCCTCTTTCCTGTTGCCCGTAATCCTACCATGTGGTGGCTGCTATCCGCGCTGCGGTCATCATTCAGCTGAGGGATGGGCCCCGGGATGGGATTGTACCTTGGCAATTCTCTAGCTATTTGATTTAGCTGTTCTAATTGTCCGTGGCCGAGCGGCTTCCAGCCTCTCGTCCTGGGTGCGCACGGCCGGCAGGCGTTGAACGGGCCGAACCAACAACGATATCTGTGGGATCAGGTTGCGGTCCGGATACGGCAAAATGCGGAGCATGGGTCGTCGAGAACGCCGCGAAATGGATACTTTGCCATTCTCAGGCCCAATGAATGCTGATTTGACATTGGCTCGAAACCTGCTTGGTGCGTCTTTGGCTCTGAAGACAACTTTTATCGATAAGAAAGCCGCCCGCGCCGGCGGCACGCACGTGTTGGAATAGGCGTCGGTCGATGTTGCTGCTCGAATCCCTCCCGACAGTCATCGGAACGGCTGCGGTCGCGCCAGCGCTCCTCATCCTTTGGCTCGTGGTCGCCGCTGACGAACGGCCGGGACCTCCGACCAAGGTGTGGATGGCCTTCTTCCTCGGCGCGGCCAGCATCTCTCCTCCCCTGCTCGGGTTGATACGAGCCCCTTTTGCCGCACTGCAATCCGCACCAGACAATCCCTGGCTCGCACAAGCACTGCACTCGTTGTTTGGCGTGGCATTGCCGGAAGAAACCGTGAAGATCCTGGTCATCACGCTCGTATCGGTGTGGCGACGGCCATTCACCAACCCCATGGACACGGTTGTTTATGGCGCGGCCGCCGGTCTCGGTTTCGCGGCTTACGAAAATCTTGCTTATCTCGTTCAGCACGCCGACATGTGGCAATCGCTGGCCGCATTGCGCAGCGTTCTCACGGTGCCGTTTCACGGCGCGCTCGGAATCATCGCCGGCGCCTACCTCGCGATCGCGCGGTCCGGCACCGCGCTCGGTGCCCACCGCCATCATCGCGACTGGGCCCGCATCGCCAGCCGCATCCTGGTGCTGGCCGGACCGGTCGGCCTGCATGCCGCGTTCGACTTTCCGTTGCTGACCCTTCAGAAAAATCCCGACCTCGATAACACCAGCCGCCTCATTCTGGGCGCGGCCAGTGTGCTGATCGGATTTTCTTCCATCGCATTTGCCGCACGCCTGGTTCGGCGGGTTGGCAGGCACCACGCGCCACGAACGGAGCGTGGACGCGAGCGGCTGAGCCAGCTTCGGCGAATGTGGGCCTTGTTGGTGGTCGGCGGGGGCGCCGGCTTTGCCGGGCTCGCTTTCGTTCTGTCGTCGGTCCATCATTGGTTGTCGAATCCGGACCGGAATGTCACGCTCGTGCTCATTCCACTCGGTCTTTTTTCCATCCTGATCGGTTTCGCCCTGCTCGTCGTCACGACGGCGGTCTATTTTCTGGGCCGTGACCGCATCCGCGCCCAGGCATAGCTGTCACGCTTGCGACCCTGGCGCCATATTCGCGCCGTCACAGAAGCACGCCATTGTGAGGAAGGCGATGAAGGTGGAATTCTCCTCGCCGCCAGCTCTTCAAGGACCTTCAAAAGCCGCCGCTCAGGGCCAATAATTGCTAGAATTCCTGGTTCCGAAGTTCGCGTCGGTGCTTGCCACCAAGGTTTTCGAACTTCGGAATCGGAACTCTTGAGGCTGGATTGCTTAACCAGTACGGAGATTGCGATGACCCACGACCATTCCGAGCTGCCGACCTACACCCGCGATGCCGCCCGAGAGCACTGGAAGGCCCTGTTGATCGAAGGCATTCTGCTGGCGATCCTCGGATTGGCCGCCATGGTCGTCCCCCCAGCCGCCAGTCTCGCCGTCACGATCCTGCTCGGCTGGCTGTTCCTGATCAGCGGCATCGCCGGGCTCGCATTGACGTTCTGGGCGCGCGAGCTGCCGGGTTTCTGGTGGTCCCTGATCTCGGCTGCACTCGCGGTTCTGGCTGGAGGAATCCTTCTCGCCCAGCCGGCACAGGGCACACTGACTTTGACGATCGTGGTCGGCGCCTATTTTCTCGCCGAAGGCGTTGCCACCATCATGTACGCACTGGAACACCGCCGCGAGTTGTCGGGCCGCTGGTCATGGATGCTGATCGCGGGGCTGATGGATTTGCTGATTGCGGCGATCATCCTCATGGGCCTGCCGGGATCGGCGCTGTGGGCGATCGGACTCTTGGTCGGTATCAATCTGTTGTTCGGCGGTGCCACGCTGATCGGCGTCGCGCTCGCGGTACGCAGCACCTGAGTTCAGGCGGCGATCGCGGCGTCCATCACCGACGTCTCGATCACCGTGTTAGCAGCCGCGGCAAATGCTCTTGATCCGGCGATCGAGCTCGGCGTCTTCGCGCTTCTCTTTATCCGCGGCGGCGTCCTTGCCTTGTGGCACCTCATCAGCCCGCGGCTGACGGTGACCGACCGGCGCGGGCCACGGCCCCTGCTTCCCGGACGACGAACTACCGGTCTGCGCGACCGCCGACGAACCGATCGTCAGCAGCAGGAATGTTGCCGCCATTGCTAGTTTTTTCATCTGCTTCTTCCGTCTTTGCCGATCAACCCAGATATCGCCGGTTCGACAACGCTTCAAGGAGCCGGCGGGTAGAAGTGAACGTCACCGCAATAATCTACGACACGATAGCGGGTTTCTGCTGGCTGTTCACGATCCCCCGAGGAAGAATTTTCGACCGACAGGTAGCTCGGACCGGCCGGCGCCTTGCCGTGCCCTCCTGGAATATCGACGACGAAATCAGGCTGACACAGCCCGGAGACCCGACCACGCAGAGCACGCATGATTGCCTGCCCCTGCTCCAGCGTCGTTCGCAGATGCGAAGTCCCCGGCGCGAGATCGCCGTGATGCAGATAATAGGGCTTGATCCGGCATTCGATGAAGCCGCGCATCAAGGCCTCGAGCGTCTCGGGATCATCATTGACCC
>NZ_DASSRP010000199.1:0-12710 GCF_035701725.1 Bradyrhizobium sp. | reverse complement strand
CTCGATCCGCTGCCCTATATCGTCATCATCGTCGACGAAATGGCCGACCTGATGATGGTGGCCGGCAAGGACATCGAAGGCGCGGTGCAGCGCCTGGCGCAGATGGCGCGCGCCGCGGGGCTACACGTGATCCTCGCCACGCAGCGTCCGTCGGTCGACGTCATCACCGGCACCATCAAAGCGAACTTCCCGACCCGCATCGCCTTCCAGGTCACCTCGAAGATCGACAGCCGCACGATCCTCGGCGAAATGGGCGCCGAACAACTGCTCGGTCAGGGCGACATGCTTTACATGGCAGGCGGCGGCCGCATCAGCCGCGTACACGGCCCGTTTGCCTCGGACGAGGAAGTCGAGAAGGTGGTGCGTCACCTCAAGACCCAAGGCTCGCCGGAATACCTCGAAGCGGTCACGGCCGAGGAACCCTCCGAAGAGGACGGCGCGGTCTTCGACGGCACCAGCATGGGCAGCGACGGCGGCGGCGACCTGTTTGCGCAGGCGGTGGCCATCGTCAAACGCGACCGCAAGGCTTCCACCAGTTATATTCAGCGCCGGCTACAAATTGGCTACAATCGTGCGGCATCGCTGATGGAGCGGATGGAACTCGAGGGAATCGTCGGACAGGCCAATCATGCCGGAAAACGCGAGATTCTCGTTCCGGAAGAAGAGGGCGGCTTCTGATTCGCCGTTTCTGAGCCTATAGCGCCCCTAATTGCTGCGGTTTTTTCACGTAAAAGCGATAGCCCCGCTGGGGCGAAGCACGATAAAACGGGCGGCAAACGACGGAAGCGATGCGTTGACTGAGACCCAGAAAAATCGAATGGCCACCGGATTGTCGCTTTCCTTCAAACGTGTCGCCCTCATGAAAGCCGCGGCGGCATTTGTCATCTCCGCGTATGTCGGCGTCGTTTCGGCGCAAGCCTTCGCCCAGGCGCCGGTTCCGCCCCAGGGCATTCCCGCCCCGAAACCTGCACCGAAGACCCGCGACGGCGCGCCGGACGGATCGAAGGGAACAACGACGGGCGCGATGCAGGCGCCCCCCACCCCCTTCATCCCCGATCCGCATCGCAATTTGCCGCTGAGTATTTTTGCGACCTTCGATGACAAGCAGAAGGCGCAAGCGGCCAAGATCAGCACCTATCTTTCGTCGCTTCAGACGCTGATCGGAAACTTCGTGCAGGTCGGCCCCGACGGCAGCAAGACCAAGGGCCGGTTCTTCATTCAGAAGCCAGGCAAGGTGCGCTTCGAGTATGAAGCGCCCAATCCGATCGAGATCGTGGCGGACGGCTCGATGGTGGTGGTGCACGACCGCAACCTCGATACCAAGGACCCCTATCCGCTGTCGCAAACGCCACTGCGCTATCTGCTGTCCGACCGTATCGACCTGATGAAGGATACCAATGTTGTCAGCGTGACCGCCGACGATGTTTATATCAGCGTCACCATTGAGGAGAGACAGCTCTTGACCGGCACCAGCCGCCTGATGCTGATGGTCGGAGCCAAGGACGGCCAGCTGAAGCAATGGACCGTCACCGACCCGCAAGGCTATGACACCACGGTCGCCGTCTACAATCTGGACTCGTCCAAGAAGATTGATCCCGGCATGTTCAAGATCGACTTGTCGGAAAAGACTTTTCCGCCGGGCTGAGCTGGTCGCCCGGCGACGAAATCGTCGCGAACAATCCACTGCCCCGTCGTGTGCTTGCAAAATCAGCCTTGATTGCAAGCTTGAGACATGCGTTCTCTAAACGCGTGTCTCCCCGCTGGTTCTCATGCGTTTTTCCCTGACAACCTGGAACATCAATTCGGTGCGCTTGCGCATCAATCTGGTCGCCAAATTCATCAAATCGGTGCGGCCGGATGTCCTGTGCCTGCAGGAAACCAAGTGCATCGACGATGCGTTCCCACTCAAGCGCTTCAAGCGGCTCGGCTATGAGCACATCGCCCTGAACGGCCAGAAGGGCTATCATGGCGTCGCCATCATATCGCGGCTGCCGTTCGAGAAGACCGACATCCGCACCTTCTGCGACAAGATCGACTCGCGCCATATCTCGGTCGAGCTCGGCGAAAGAGCCGAGCTCGCAAGGCCGCTGATCCTGCACAATTTCTATGTGCCGGCCGGCGGCGATATTCCCGACCCCGCGCTCAATCCGAAATTCGAACACAAGCTGCGCTTTCTCGACGAGATGAAATCCTGCGAGCCGCTGCATCCGCGCGGCGAGGATCGTCACATTCTCGTCGGCGATCTCAACGTCGCGCCGCACGAGAACGACGTCTGGTCGCACAAGCAACTGCTCAAGATCGTCTCGCATACGCCGATCGAATGCGAGAAGCTGCTCGCGGCACAGAACCATGGCGAGTGGATCGACGTGGCGCGTGACCGCATCCCGATGTCGGAGAAGGTCTATACCTGGTGGAGTTATCGCGCCGCGGACTGGACAGTCGGCGATCGCGGCCGCCGGCTCGACCACATCTGGGTCTCGCGCGCCTTGAAAGACCGGGTCAGCGATTTCCGGATTACCCGCGACGCACGGGCCTGGGAGCGGCCATCCGACCACGTTCCGGTGACGGTCACGCTCGATCTTTGAGGTGGCGGGGAAATTATGGTCTCGTCCTGAGGACCGCTAGGTCGAGAGCTTGCCGCTTGCCGTCAGAATATCGCTGGCAATCTGGCTGGTGCGCCTGGCGAATTCATCGCGCAGACGCCGCGCCGCGGCGGGGTCGCTCTCCAGCACCCGCTGAAACAGACTGCGCGCCACACGAATCACCGAGGAGTCTTCCAGGGCGGTTGCCGTCGAGGGCCGCCGCATGGCGTTGATCAGCGCGAGTTCGCCGATCAGGGCGCCCGGCCCGGCGACAAGCTCGGCGCCGCCATCCTGGAGACGAAGCGCGCCGCGCTGAACGACGAAACCGGCATCGGCCTCATCGCCGACGTTGAAGAGCACAGAGCCGCGCGGAAGGTTGCGTTGTTCGGAGCCGATCGCGAGCATACGCAACGACGCGGTCCCGAGCACGCGTAGCGTCGGGACCCGCTCCAGCAGGGCGACATCATCCTCGATCGACATCTAGTGCCCACTTTCCGAAGTTCGTGCTCCATCGCAGCACCCACCGTCACGAACTTCGGAAAGGCATGGGCACTAGCAAATCTATTGATTCTAGTACCGCTTTATCGATCTGAAGTCCCTGATCCAACTCGCCGCTTGTAGTGCAGGGACTTCAGATCGGCGGTACTAGAGACCAGTTGCGTGACGAATCGTCAGACGAATCGTATCACGGCACCAGCTTGTAGCCACCGGCCTCCGTTACCAGGATCTCTGGATTGGCGGCGTCTTTTTCGATCTTCTGGCGCAGGCGATAGATGTGGGTTTCCAGCGTGTGCGTGGTGACGCCCGAGTTGTAACCCCAGACTTCCTGAAGCAGCGTTTCACGCGAAACAGGCGCCTGACCGGCGCGATACAGGAAGCGTAGAATCGCGGTTTCCTTTTCCGTCAGCCGCACCTTGCGGGCATTGGCGCCCGTTAGCATCTTGGAGCCTGGCCGGAAGCTGTAGGGTCCAACCGAAAATACTGCATCTTCGCTGGCTTCGTGCTGGCGAAGCTGCGCGCGGATGCGCGCCAGCAGCACCGCAAAACGAAATGGCTTGGCGACATAGTCGTTGGCACCGGACTCAAGTCCCAAAATGGTGTCCGAATCGGTGTCATGGCCGGTCAGCATGATGATCGGCGCCTTGAAGCCGCCCTTGCGCAAGGAGCGTACAACTTCACGGCCATCGGTATCCGGCAGTCCGACATCCATCAGCACGAGGTCGGGGGCATCTGTCTTGGCGGCGGTTGCGCCTTTCGCGCCGGTGTCGACGGCGGAGGCTTCGAATTCATCGTGCAGCGAGAGTTGCTCCACCAGCGTATCGCGCAGATCGGTATCGTCATCTACGATCAGGATCTTGCGGGCATTGGCCATTGGTACAGTCCTTATGAAGGCAGCGGCGCGGACCCAAGGGGGTAGGGCCCTGTCGTATTGGTCAGATGGGGGTCTTCAAGACTTTCGTCATGAGGTAAGCGGCTGTTACGAATTCACAAGCCGAAAGGCAATCTACCCTAGGATTCGCGTACATTTAGATGAATGTCCTGTAATGCGGCGGGTCCATTGTCTCAGGGACCACCGAACAAGAGACTCCCGGAGCCCATGGATAATTCCCGATTTTCAACTACTTACCGAAAAATGGGGCACGACCGGCCGCTGGCGGCGATCAGGGTCCATCGCGCTGCCGGCGATCCCCGCCGCGGCTGGTTGGTGGCCGGCCATCATGTGATCCCGGTCGCGCTCGGGCGCGGGGGTATCATCGCCAACAAGCGCGAGGGCGACGGTGGAACCCCAAAGGGGACGTTCTTTCCGCAGCAATTGTGGTGGCGCGCCGACCGCGCGCCGCGGCCGCAGACCTTCTTGCCCGTTCGCGCCATCCGTGCCGAGGACGCCTGGTGCGAGAATCCGGCCAGCCGTCACTACAACCGGCGAATCAGGCTCGACCCAGGAATGAGTGGCGACCGCCTCACGCGCGAGGATCGTCTCTACGATTTCATCGTCGAGATCGATCACAACACCCGGCCGCGGATTTCGGGCCGGGGCAGCGCCGTGTTCCTTCATCTGGCGCGACCGAACTTTTCGCCGACCGCCGGATGCGTTTCGATGACAAGGACGGCGATGCTGCAGCTCTTGCGCCGCCTTGGCACCGATACGAAGATCGTCATCGGCTGAGGCTGGAAAAACCGCCATGCTTGACCAAGACAAGATTGCGGCCGCCGCGAAGATACTGAGCGACCACTGGCGCGCCGGCACCAAGCTCGAAAACCTCGATGTCTCGATCCGGCCAACAGACCGCACCGAGGCCTACGCGGTGCAAGCCGCGCTCGCCAGGCACGCCAGCGGCCCATTGTTCGGCTGGAAGATCGCGGCCACGAGCGCGGCCGGGCAAAAGCACATCAACGTCGGCGGCCCGCTCGCAGGGCGCATTTTCACCCATACGGTCATCGCCGACGGCGGCACGGCGTCGGTGAAGGGCAATGAAATGCGGGTCGGCGAAGCTGAATTCGCCTTTCGCTTTGCGCGCGACCTGCCGCCGCGGGCGAACCCTTATTCGGTGCAGGAGGTGCTGGGCGCCGTCGGCACGCTGCATCCGGCGATCGAAATTCCGGATTCGCGCTTTGCCGACTTTGTCGGCGCCGGAGAGGCCCAGCTCATCGCCGACGATGCCTGCGCGCATCAGTTTGTATTGGGCGATCCCACCGGCGCCGACTGGCGTGGCCGCGATCTGATTGAGGAGCGTCCGGTCATCACGCTGCGCGGCGAGAAACATATTGGCCATGGCAAGAACGTACTCGGCGACCCCCGCGTCGCGCTCGCCTGGTGTGTCAACGAACTGCGTGCGCTCGGCATCACGCTGAGGGAAGGCGAAGTCATCACCACGGGTACGTGCTGCACGCCTTTGCCGATTCAGGCCGGCGACGTGTTCGCCGCCGATTTCGGCGCGCTGGGCCACGTGTCGGTTGGATTTAGCTAGAATAACTAGCGCAGTCGTCCCGCGAAGGCGGGGACCCATAACCACAGGCCTTGGTTTGTTCAAGGCCAGCACGACACCTTGCCGTTTGCGGAAATCACGCGGCACGGGGTCCCGGCGCGCGCTCGGTACCGCTCGCTTGACCGGGACGAGGAATTAGCCGCGATGACCGAAAATTGCCGAGCCTACTCGGATGTGGGTTGCGCCCATTTGAATTGCGATCGCGAAATCCGCGCTCATTCCCATCGAGAGATTTTTCAAGCCGTTGCGTGCGGCGATCTTGGCGGTGAGCGCGAAATGCGGCGCGGGCGCATCGTCGACCGGGGGGATACACATCAGGCCTGAAATCTCCAGACCATATTTCTCGCGGCAGTCGGCAATGAACCTGTCAGCGTCGGCCGGCGCGACGCCGGCTTTTTGCGGCTCTTCGCCGGTGTTGAGCTGAACGAACAATTGCGGCCGGCGGTCTTGCGAACGGAATTCCTTGGCGAGCGCCTCGCAGAGGCTCGGACGATCGACCGAATGGATCGCATCGAACAGCGCCACCGCCTCCTTGGTCTTGTTCGACTGCAGCGGGCCGATCAGATGCACGGAAAGGCCGGGGTGAACCGATATTAACCCTGGCCACTTGGCTTTGGCTTCCTGAACGCGGTTTTCCCCGAACACGGTTTGTCCGGCCTTAATGACCGGCTCGATGGCGCTCGCATCAAATGTCTTGGAGACGGCTACCAGCGTCACCGAAGCGCGATCACGATTCGCCTCGGTGCAGGCCCGTGCAATCGCTTCTTCAACGGCGGCGAGGCCGCTTGGTAAATGGTTGGTTAGCCGGGAAGCGTCAGAGGTCATGGGATGTGCCGGTTCCAAATTTCCGCGATGGTTCCATTTTTATATATTCGAAACAGAGCTTCTTGAAAGCTTCCCGGTACCGTGCGTTTGGGCTGGGAACCGCATGTCAGGCGACAAAATCAAACGCAAAAGAACGGGTCTGGAGCAGCTATCCGGAATCCGCGCGCGACTCGTATTGCTGGCGCTGATCCTGGTGGCGCCGTTGATGCTCGAACGCGCCCGTTCGCTCGAACAGGCTCGCAACAGGCAGATTGCGTCCGCTTATTCCGAGTTCGCCCGCCTCGCCCAACACAGCGCCGACAGCCAGCGCGAAGCTGTCGCATCGGTCGAGACCGTATTGAGATCGGCGGCCTATATCCAGGCTGCAAGGAGCGCGTCCGAGCCGAGCTGCGATATCCTGTCGGCAAGCCTGCCGGTCAGGCTGCCATGGATCCGCAACCTGATGATTGTCGGCAATGATGGCCGGATCAAATGCGCAACACTCGACACGCTGCTCGGGCTCGACCTGAATGACCGCGATTATTTCAAGCGGGCGCGGATGGCGCACGACCTCGTGGTCAGCGACTTTCTGCATTCGAAATACAATGACGAGCCGATCGTGATGGCGGCCTATCCGGTCGCCGCGGTCAATCCGGAATCCGGTCTCATGATAGCGGCCGCGGTCAATCTCGACTGGATGTCGAAGATCATGAGCGACCTGAGCGGTCGCCGCGGCATCCTGGCGATTCTCGTCGATAGCACCGGAACCGTCCTGGCAGCGCCGGCCGACATGAGCCACATGGTCGGCCGCGCCCTCACCGGCATCCCCCCGCTCGCCGGCGCCGTCACGCGAGCGATCAATTCGGATCAGGAGACTGGGCGGTTTTCGTTTCCGTCCACCGACGGCGTCAAGCGGACGCTCAGTTTCTCGCGCATCCCCGGCACGGAATCACGCCTGGTCCTGATCGTCGACGAAGCCAAGGCGGCCGGCGAGATCAACCGCGACATTCGCAATGCCTATTTGCAGCTCGGCCTGGTCTGCGTGTTCGTGCTGCTGGGCGCGCTGGCCGCGGCTGAAAAGCTCATCATTCAGCCGATCCACAAGCTGGTGGCGATCGCCAGACGCTTCGGCGAAGGCGACCTGTCGGCACGTGCCGCCAACAGCGGTTTGCCGGTCGAGTTCACGCCGCTGGCGCGCGCGTTCGACGCCATGGCAAGCCAACTCTCCGAGCGGGAGCTCGACCTGATCGCATCCAACGACCGCCTGACCGTGATGGCCTCGGTCGACATGCTGTCGGGCCTGGCCAACCGGCGCGGCTTCCAGAGCCGGCTCGACTTCGAGTGGATGAAGGCCCAGCAAAGTGGCGGCGAGCTGTCGCTCCTGATGATCGACGTCGATCATTTCAAGCTGTTCAACGACACCTACGGTCATCCCGAGGGCGATGCCTGTCTCACGCGGATCGGCGAGGCACTCGCGGGTCTTGCGGCCGCGACATCAGGCTTTGCGGCCCGTTACGGCGGCGAGGAGTTTTCTCTGCTGCTGCCCAACACCGGGACCGGCCGCGCACTCGAGATCGCAGAAATGGTCCGAGCCGCGGTGCAGAACCTCGGAATCCCGCACGTGACTTCCAACCATCTGGCGGTCACGGTCAGCATCGGCGTCGCCGGCGTGCGACCCTGCCAGGCGCTCACGCCTGGCGACCTGCTGGAGGCGGCGGATGCGAGCCTCTATGTCGCCAAACGCAGCGGCCGCAACGCGGTGGCCGAGCACAGCCTGGGCCGGGCCGGCGAAAACGGCGGCTCCGTCGCGCTGGCGAGCTAGAATCCTGCGCAGCGATCAGGCATGGGATCAGCCTCGGCCCCGTTGACCGGAAAGCCGCTTTTGTGGCCTATTCCGCGCTCATTTTGGCCTGACCCGAATCCAAGAAACGCCAAGCGATTCCATGAGCTCCGAACGCTACAACGCCCGCGAATCCGAGCCCTATTGGCAGCGCCAATGGGACGAAAAGGCGATTTTCGCCGCCAAGAACGACGATCCGCGGCCGAAATACTACGTGCTTGAGATGTTCCCCTATCCGTCGGGGCGCATCCATATCGGACATGTCCGGAACTATACGCTTGGTGACGTGCTGGCCCGCTTCATGCGCGCCAAGGGTTTCAACGTGCTGCATCCGATGGGCTGGGATGCGTTCGGATTGCCAGCCGAGAACGCCGCGATCGAGCGCAAGGTGGCGCCGAAGGCCTGGACTTACGACAACATCGCCGCGATGAAGAAGCAGCTGCGCTCGATCGGCCTGTCGCTCGACTGGTCCAGAGAGTTCGCCACCTGCGATGCCTCCTACTACAAGCACCAGCAGAAAATGTTCAACGACTTCCTGCGCGCGGGCCTCGCCGAACGCGAGAAGCGCAAGGTCAACTGGGACCCGGTCGACATGACCGTGCTCGCCAACGAGCAGGTGATCGATGGACGCGGCTGGCGTTCGGGCGCCGTCGTCGAACAGCGCGAGATGAATCAGTGGGTCTTCAAGATCACGAAGTACTCGCAGGAGCTTCTGGACGCGCTCGACACGCTCGACCGCTGGCCCGACAAGGTACGGCTGATGCAGCGCAACTGGATCGGGCGCAGCGAGGGCCTGCTGATCCGATTTGCGCTCGACAAGGCGACGACACCTGCCGGCGAAACCGAGCTGAAGATTTTCACGACGCGGCCCGACACGCTGTTCGGCGCCAAGTTCATGGCGATTTCCGCCGATCATCCGCTGGCGCAGGCCGCGGCCACGAAGAACCCGAAGCTCGCCGAGTTCATCGCCGAGATCAAACGTATCGGCACCGCGCAGGAAATCATCGACACCGCCGAGAAGCAGGGCTTCGACACCGGGATCCGCGCGGTTCATCCGTTCGATCCGAACTGGAAGCTGCCGGTCTATGTCGCCAATTTCGTGCTGATGGAATATGGCACCGGCGCGATCTTCGGCTGCCCGGCGCACGACCAGCGCGACCTCGATTTCGTCAACAAGTACCATCTCGGCAACACGCCGGTGGTGTGCCCCGAAGGCCAGGATCCGAAAACTTTCGTGATCACCGATACCGCCTACGACGGCGACGGCCGCATGATCAATTCGCGCTTCCTCGACGGCATGACGATCGAACAGGCCAAGGAAGAAGTCGCAAAACGGCTGGAGCGCGAACTGCGCGGCAATGCGCCGGTCGGCGAGCGGCAGGTCAATTTCCGCCTGCGCGATTGGGGCATCTCGCGCCAGCGCTACTGGGGCTGTCCGATCCCGGTCATTCATTGTCCGAAATGCGATGTGGTGCCGGTGCCCGACAAGGACCTGCCGGTGGTGCTGCCGGAAGACGTCACCTTCGACAAGCCGGGCAACGCGCTCGACCATCACCCGACCTGGAAGCACGTCCATTGCCCGCAATGCGGCGGCAAAGCCGTGCGCGAAACCGACACCATGGACACCTTCGTGGATTCGTCCTGGTACTTCGCGCGCTTCACCGATCCCTGGAACGAGACCGCGCCGACCACCCCTAGCGTTGCCAACCGGATGATGCCGGTCGACCAGTATATCGGCGGTGTCGAGCACGCGATCCTGCATCTGTTGTACAGCCGCTTCTTCACCCGCGCGATGAAGGCAACCGGCCACATCGACATGAGCGAGCCGTTCGCCGGCATGTTCACCCAGGGCATGGTGGTGCACGAGACCTATCAGAAGGCCGACGGCACCTATGTGACCCCGGCGGAGGTGAAGGTCGAGACGATTGATGGCCAGCGCCGCGCCATCATGATTGAGGGCGGCGAAGCGGTTGCGATCGGCGCGATCGAAAAAATGTCGAAGTCGAAGAAGAACACCGTCGACCCCGACGACATCATCGCGACCTACGGCGCCGACGTCGCGCGCTGGTTCATGCTGTCGGACTCGCCGCCCGACCGCGACGTGATCTGGAGCGACGAGCGGGTGCAGGGTGCCTCGCGTTTTGTGCAGCGGCTCTGGCGGCTGATCAATGATTCAGCCGAAATCGCCGCTACCGCGCCGGTCGCGCGGCCCGCGAGCTTTGGCGCCGAGGCGCTCGGCTTGCGCAAGGCCACCCACGGCGCGCTGGACAAGGTGTCGAGCGGCATCGAGCGGCTGCATTTCAATGTCTGCCTCGCCCACATCCGGGAATTTTCCAACGCGTTCGGCGACATCCTTGCCCGTTCCGGCCAGCCCGCGCCGGACCTCGCTTGGGCCATCAAGGAGGCCGGCGTCACGCTGGTTCATCTGTTTGCACCGATGATGCCGCATCTGGCCGAAGCCTGCTGGAGCGTCCTGAAGCAGCCGGGTCTGGTTTCGGAGGCCAACTGGCCCCAAATCGAACGAGATTTGCTGGTTGAAGACACGGTGACGCTGGTGGTCCAGGTCAACGGCAAGAAACGGGGCGAGGTGACGGTGGCGCGCACCGCCCAGAATCAGGAAATTGAGGCTGCCGTTTTGGCCCTTGATGCGGTAAAACAATCCCTGGGAGACAAGCCCGTGCGCAAAGTGATTGTTGTTCCGATGAGGATCGTGAATGTCGTTGGCTAAATTCCGAATCCTCGGTCGGCTGCTCGCCGTGGCGGCGCTCGCGGCGCTGACGGCGGGTTGCTTCCAGCCGATGTACGCCGAGCATGCCGACGGCACGCCGGGCCTGCGGGACAAGCTGATGGGAGTCGAACTCCCGCCCGTCGACAAGCCGAATTCGTCGCGCGAGGCCCGCCTCGGCGTCGCCATTCGCAACGCGCTCGCATTCAAGCTCTACGGCAACGCCACCGGCGGACCGCCCACTCATCGCTTGGTGATCAAATTCACCACCTCGCGTTACGATCTGATGACCGACGTCAATACCGGGCTGCCGACCAGCGAGAATTATGGCATCGATGCCCAGTTCAACCTGATCGACAATGCGACGAACAAGTCGGTGATGACGGGCACCACGTTCTCGCACGTCTCATACGACATTCCCGGCAGCTATCAGCGTTTCTCCCGCGAGCGCGCTCTGAGGGATGCCGAGGATCGCGCCAGCCAGGAAGTGGCCGAGAACATCAAGACGCGGCTGGCCTCCTTCTTCTATTCCGGCGCCTGAAGCTTTCACTGGCTTAAGCGAGGTCGGCGGCAGCCCCTCGCAATCTCGGCCCTGACCCCGGCACGGCTTCACTTTTTTCGAAACCGACAGGAAATCTCCGCCTATGGTGGCGCTCCGCGGCAAAGAGATCGATGCCTTTCTGGGCCGGCCCGATCCCGGCCGCCCGATCATCCTGCTCTATGGTCCGGATGCGGGCCTTGTGCGCGAAAGGGCCGAGGCACTGCTTGCCTCCGCCGTCGACGACCCCAGCGATCCCTTTTCTCTGGTCCGGCTGGATGGAGACGAGCTTGCGGCCGAGCCGTCGCGCCTGGTCGACGAAGCGCTGACGATTCCACTGTTCGGCGGCCGCCGTGCGATTCGTGTTCGCGCCGGCTCGCGAAGTTTTGCCAACGGCATTGATGCGCTGGCCGAGACGCCGCTCAGGGATTGCCGGATCGTGATCGAGGCCGGCGAGTTGCGGCCTGAGTCTCCGCTGCGCAAGGCGTGCGAGCGCGCCAAGACCGCGGTCGCGATCGCCTGTTATCCGGACACCGAACGCGACCTGGCCCGACTGATCGACGACGAACTTAAACTCTCCGGCCTGCGCATCGCCTCGGATGCCCGTGCGGTGTTGATGGGACTGCTCGGCGGCGATCGGCAAGCGTCCCGCAACGAGCTGCGCAAGCTGACGCTTTACGCGCATGGCAAGGGCGAGGTGACCCTCGACGATGTGATGGCGGTGGTGGCCGACGCTTCCGAGCTGAAGATCGACCCCATCGTCGATGGTGCCTTTGCCGGCAATCCGTCCGCGGTCGAAACCGAGTTCGCCAAGGCCATGGTGGCCGGCACCTATCCCGGCGTGATCATCTCGGCCGCGCAGCGCCAGGCCGCGTGGCTGCACAAGTCGGCGATCGCGATTTCAGAGGGAACGCCAACATCCGCGGTGCTCGACGGCGGTTTTCCGAGACTGCACTTTTCACGAAAAGCAAGCGTTGAGGCGGCGCTGCGCAATTTCGACGCGGCGCGGCTTGTGCTGGTGATCGATCAGCTTGCGACGGCCGCGCTCGACATGCGCGAGCAAGCGACACTCGCCGCCGCGATCGCCCAGCGCGCGTTACTGTCGATCGCAGCAAACGCCAGGCGGCGGGGATGAGACAGCCGGAACTCCCGGCGCTCTTAATTCTTCGAGCTCAGCCGTTTGACGACCTCGTCGAGCTGATCGAGGTCGCGGTAGCGGATGTGAACGACACCG
>NZ_DASSRP010000198.1:0-24822 GCF_035701725.1 Bradyrhizobium sp. | reverse complement strand
GATCCGGGTTCAGCTTGAGGACGCGGCGCGAGGCGATTTGAATATCCTCGAGCAGTTGCGCGTGCCGCTCGGCGGCGGGCGCGGCGGCGTGCCGCTGTCGGTGGTCGCCGATATCAAGCTCGACCAGGGGCCGACCAGCATCAACCGTTACGACCGCGAGCGGCAGGCCACCGTCGCCGCCGATCTCGTCGGCTCATCGGCGCTCGGCGATGCGACCAAGAAGATCCACGAACTTCCTGTGATGAAGAGCCTGCCCAAGGGCGTCAGGGTCAACCCCTCGGGCGATGCCGAAAGCCTCAACGAGTTGTCCGCGGGCTTTGCCACCGCCATCACCGCCGGTCTGATGATGGTCTACGCCGTGCTGGTGCTGCTGTTCGGCACGTTCCTGCAACCGATCACCATCCTGTTCTCGCTGCCGCTGTCGATAGGCGGCGCCATTGCCGCCTTGCTTGTCACCGGCAAGCAGCTGACGACGCCGGTGTGGATCGGCATTCTGATGCTGATGGGCATCGTCACCAAGAATGCCATCATGCTGGTGGAGTTCGCGGTGGAATCCATCCGCGCAGGCAAGGCGCGCGAAGAGGCCATCATCGACGCCGGCATGAAGCGCGCCCGTCCCATCGTGATGACCACGATCGCGATGGCCGCGGGCATGATGCCCTCGGCGCTGGCATTTGGCGCCGGCGGCGAATTCCGCTCGCCGATGGCGCTCGCCGTCATCGGGGGCCTGATTTTCTCGACCGTCCTGTCGCTGGTGTTTGTGCCGGCGATGTTCATGGTGATGGACGATATCGGCGCGCTGATCTGGCGCTTTGCAAAGCGCCTCATCACCTCAAACAAGGCCGACGAGCCGGCCGACGGCCGCAAACCACGAGCGCTGCATTCCCCGGCGGCGGAATAGCTCGGCATCGGCGCGCCCTATTGGATTTTCAGCCGGGCGAAAACCATATAGCTCGTCGGGTCGCCATAGTCGGCCTTGAGCGCATCCGGGACGCTGTAGCGGCTGACCAGTGCGCCGAGACCGAATTTCATGTGCTCGGTCCTGACAAAATCGTAGATGCCGCCCGCGCTGATCTTGCCGACGGTGAACACCGGCTGGGGCGTCAGCGAAGGCAACGGCACCGTGGGGCCGAAGATCACTTCGTTGGCCTCCAGCAGCTCGTCGTTCTGAAGGCGTTCGGCGCGCGTGAACAGCGTGACGCCGTTCTTGAAGATCAGTTCGCTTTCGGCGAGATATCCGTCCAGCACGTTGCCGGGAGATTCATATTTTCGTCCCCACGCCAGCGTGGTCGCCCATATGTCGCCGCCCGCGAGCTGCTTGGTATAGGACAGCGAAGCGGTGAGCCGATTTTCGTTGACGGTGGGCAAGAGCTGTTCGGGCGAGGTCAGATGTCCCCAGGATACCTGCATCGAGAGTTCGGCGATTGGATTCCAGCTGGCGCGGAACGAGTAGCTGTCGAGCTTCGGTGCCTCGATGTCGTAGCGAAACTGGTCAGGCTCCCGGCCGCGGAAAGCGGAGGTTTCCAGCTTGACCGTGTCCAGAACCACGCCGGCGGTGACGACGCCATAGGTAATGTGCGTTGAGTCCAGCCAATGATGGGTGATCGGCGCTTCCGGAATGTCGAGACCGCTGGTCCGGTGCATGAAGGCCGATGGACCGAGCGCGGGATCTCCGGGCAGGCCGGCGTAGAGGAACACGCTGGAGGTCTTGGCAAGCTGGTAGGAATAGCTCGCCGCCAATTCCATGAACAGATCGTGCGGATGCTGCCGATCGACCAGCGGCGTGCGGCCATCGGCGGTCTCGCCGGTGGCGAGCAGCAGCGGATAGCCGCTCGGGCCCATGAAGGGGTCGGGCGACAGCATCGCGCGCAGCCCGATGGTCCCGGCATCGACCTGCCGCTCCGCCATTACCATCGCCATGCCGCTGACGAAGGTCTTGGTGTCGCCGCGCGGTCCACCCTGATTGTCGTACACGCCGTTGAACATCGCATGCCACATCGTCATCCAGTCCCCGTACTGGGCGTGGATGCCTTCGTGCGGCGAGGTGTCGGGCTGCCAGCTCGTGCCCGATCCTTCCCGCCCCATCCCGTAGGGGCCCAAAAATCCCTTCATCTCGTGGCCGGCGTGACCGGCGGCGTGATCCATGTGATCCATCTGCGGCGCATACTCGTGCGACATCGAATGCATCGCGGATTTTTTCTGACCGGGCTTTGAAGGCTTGCTCGCCTTCTTTCCAGGCGGCGCATTGCCATGATCCATATGACCGTGATCCATATGACCGTGGTCCATCTGTTCATGGTTCATCTGCTGATGATCCATGTGATCGTGCTGCATCTGCGCGTGATGCGCCTCGTCGCTGTCCTCGGCCATTACCGAACTTGGATGCGAGACGATAAGCAGCGCCAATGCGCCGAGCGTCAGCGCGGCGAGGCGCGCGGTGATTGTGGTGATCGCCATACTCTGATTTTCCAATGAATATCAACATGCCCGCGAAAGGAACCCTCCGGGGCGTTTCGGATTTCTCTGGATCAGGCGACGCGCTTGGGAATATCGGGATCGACAAAGACGATGCGGCCGGGAGCCTGCGCATCGATCGCGGCAAACACCGAACGCGCCCCGGTCGGGACCGTGACGACATTGCTCGGCGGCAGGATGCTGATCGGGATGCAGCCCGCGCAGCATTTCAGGCAGGTACCGTCATCGTGGCCGGATTGGTGCGCCTTGCCCGGAACCGCATCAAGCGTGGCAAGCACAATGTGACCGGCCGCCGCGTGCGCATGGTGGTCATGGCTGCGATGCGAGGTCGCCGCGTCCGGCGAGGCGAGAAAAACCGAACGGCCATGCTGGGAAGCGACGCAGGCCGTCCAGCCCGGCCCAAGCGCAAAAGCGAGAACCAGCAATGCCGTCACGAGGAAGCGCAAGCGAGCCATGAATCGAAATTACCCGAATTTGCATCCCGCGGCCAGCCCGCTTAGCTCGCGTTCACGCTCCTCGCGGAGGTCAATCGCGCGGAACTGTGTCATAAGTCCCATATTATGGCCTATGGAGCGCCGGTTTGACGGCGCTGTGACACGCCACGAATAAGCTTTCGTCGGAAGGCCAGATTGCAACGCCGACCAGATTGCGCCGACAAGCCGGGAATACCGATTATGAGAGCTTTGAAGATCCTTGGTGGCGTTATCGCAGCGGTCGTGGTTGCCGCGATGGGGCTTCTCCTCGTCGGAATGCCGGCCGGCTTCTTGACCTCGCGCGTCGCCGACGGAATCGCGCGCGCCACCCCTTACCGCCTCACTGTGAATGGCGCCACGAGGCTCGGGCTGTGGCCGTCGCTCAACGTCAGCATGAGCGACGTCGCGCTTGAGCGGCAAAACAACCGCGACGACAACGGCGACCGCGACAATGCCGCGCGACTGACCATCGGCCGTATGCAGGCCGACCTGACGCTCTCCAGCCTCTGGTCCGGCCATCCCGAGATCACCGAACTCGTGATCGATGGTGCGGATCTTCGCATCCCGCTGCACCGGCAGCGGCAGGCCGCCGCGAGCGCTCGCGCCGCGCGGCCGGGCGCGGACACCAGCGCCGCGCCGCCGAAAATCCAGCGCATCACGGTCACAAGCGGCAGGCTCATTTTCTTCAATACGCGCGATCACGTCGAGGACCGCATCGACGGTCTCAGCGCCCGCGCCGAGATCGATATGAGCCGCCATCTCGACCTCACCGGCAAGGCGCGAGCCGGCGATCATCCGCTGACATTTGCGGTCAAGGCCTCGCTGCCGGACCCATCGGCGGAACGCGCGAGCGTTCCCGTCGAGTTTTCGCTGGAGGCGCCCGGCCTGTTGCAGGCGCCGCTGTCGAGCGAGGCGCAGCTTCGCATCAACGGCAGCCTCGTCATGATCAACGACCTTTCCGGCAAGATCGGCGACCGACCGTTCGACGGCTGGGCCTCGGTCGATCTGGCGAGCAAGCCGCAGGTCAAGCTCGACCTCAATTTCAAGCAGCTCGATATCACCACCGCCAATCAAAGCACGCCGCAGAACGATCAGCGCACCTGGAGCAATGACCCGATCGAACTGAGCGGCCTGAACTATGTCGACGGCGAGGCGCGCCTGTCGGCGGCCGAGCTCAATATTGGCGGCACGCATTTTTCGCCCGCCGCGCTCGACGCTTCGCTCGCGAGCGGCCGTCTCAAAGGCACGTTCGCCAATCTCGGCGCCTATGGCGGCACCGCGAGCGGCAGTATCGAACTCGACGTCTCGCGCGACGTCGCCGTCTATACGCTCCGCTGCGATCTCAATGGTGTGCGCGCGCTGCCGCTTCTGAGCGCCGCCGCCGATTTCGACAAGCTCGACGGCAAACTGCAGGCCAGGATCGACGTCAGTTCCAGCGGCCAAAGCCAGCAGGCGATCCTCTCGAACCTTGCGGGCACGGTGAGCGCCAACTTCCAGGACGGCGCGATCCGCGGGCTGAACGTCGCGCAGATGATCCGCGCGCTGACATCCGGCACGCTGTCGGGCTGGCAGCAGAGCCGCGAACAATCGACCGACCTCTCGCAGCTTTCGGCCTCGTTCCGCCTCGACAAGGGCCAGGCAACAACCGCCGACCTCAATCTGGTCGGCCCGCTGGTGAAGGTGACCGGCGGCGGCACGGTCGACATCGGCGCCAAGACGCTCAGCTTGCGGGTCGACCCGAAACTTGTGATGACCCCCGAGGGTCAGGGCCGCAAGTCCGATCCCGTCGCCTTCGGCATTCCCGTCGTGATCGACGGGCCGTGGGACGACCCGCGCCTCACGCCGGATATTGCCTCCCTTTCGGGCGGCGGCAACGCGGACAACAAGTCCGATAATCAGGCCGGCGGCAACTCGCTCAGCGATATGATCGGCGGCTTGATTCAACAGGGCCTGAACGCGGCGCGACGCGGCAATCAACCGAACCCCTCACCCAACGATCCTTCCGCTCGGCCGAACAACCAGATCAACGACATCATGAAGCAGCTGTTCGGGCGGTGAGTGATCGCCGCTTCGCATTGTCGTCGCGGCCATTTCCCCTCTCGTCGTCGTTCCGGACAAGCGGGCGACAGCACGCGCCGATCCGGAACCCATAACCACAGCGTTCGGTTGTTTACATCGGATTGAGGCCGCATGGGCGGCAGCAAATTCAGTGCAGGCAAGACGAAGTTGGACACTGGCGAATCAGGCTGCCTCAGTGACGGCCTTGATTTTGAGGTGTACGCCGGTTTCGTCCTGCAACGCACTGATAACACCGAGCAGGTTTTCGGCCGTCGGGTTGCCGTCCGGCCCGAACATTCGCATCAGGCTCTTCTGTGGCCGCCCGAGCACCTTGCTCAGGCGCTCGAAGCCGATCGTCGCGTTGATATAAGCGCGCAGCGTCGTGCGGCCCTCGTCGACATTGCCTTGCAAGAGGGCTTGGACCGCCTCCTGAAACAAGGCCTTGCGAAAGGCGGGATCACGCTCCGCCCGTGCCCGCACCGTGTCGCGAAAATTCCGGGTTAATGGCATTGCTTGTCCTTACCTAGATCTTGCGCTTCTTGTAGTCGCGCCAGCGGCGCAGCGCCGCCTCAATATCTTTCTGTTGTCCTCTCTTGGTGCCGCCACCAAGCAGGATCACCACTGTCTTGCCATCCCAACCGAAATAGATGCGATAGCCAGGACCACGATTGATCTTCAGCTCGGCCGCGCCCTCGCCGATTGATTTCACGTTCGACGTATTACCTTCACTCAGCCGCTCGATCGCGGTCGTTACGAACGCTGCGGCCTGCGCATCCAGATCGTCAAACCATCGCCGGAACGGGCTGATGCCGTCGGCGACATACTCTTCAATCCGGATCATATGGTGCCATATATGTTACCTTATCGCAATCACAACTTTAGAGCTATATTCAGCAAGAGAACAAGGCGGACAAGTTGCTTACGCGCGACACCTCCTCATTCGAGGGCGAGCCGGGACACGTCTCCGCCTTGCCGCGACGCGATCGCGCCCGGAGCATGCCTGGAAACTCAAACCCCCTCATGTCAACAGAGGGTGTGGGGAATGCCGGGTGCTGGTTGCACCCGCAGCCTCGCGTGGAAAAAAGAACACGCGAGAAAGTCACCGCGAGGACAACCGGAAATCACCCGGCATTCCCTCACGCGCATGGTTTTAACGGTTTCCTTCGTGCTCGCCCCGGAGACCGGGCTTTGTTGTCTCCGTGGGTGACAACGCTTTTCGCGTTGCACCGGATATCAGCGTCGGGATATCAGGCCCACACGACTTCGCCGTCCGCTTTTGCATCGCTCGTCTAGCGATACTTCCGCGTCCACCGCATCCCGCACCCAACGTCCGTGACGATCGCGAAACGCCCCTCTTAATCAGGGCGGGACGGAATCGGGTCTATTGCTGTTTCTAGCAAATCGCGAAGCGGAATATTTTTGCGGGAGGGGATGGACAGGAGCGCGACGACCGCGAGTGATTTGCCCGTCGGGCAAGTCAACAGCGCACCGCTTTGCCCCCAAAAGAGCTATCTGATATCGATGGCCTTCAACCGACAGGGCCACCGATGACCAACACCGCCTCGCGTCACCTGCTCACCTCACTGGCGGTCTGCCTCGTCTGCCTCGCCCTCGCCTCCGCCGCCTTCGCCGCCGACGATCCCGCGGCCAACGACGGCGCGCCGCGGGGCTCGGCGGTGACGGTGCTGAAGGCGTCGAAATTCTGCTTTCCCAATCTGGTCGAGGCGTTCGGCACGCTGATCCCGCGCGAGGAGACGATGGTGCGGCCGGACCGGCTGGGGCTGAAGGTCACCGAAATTCTCGCCGACCCCGGCGACACCGTCACCGCGGGGCAACCGCTGGCGCGCTTGAGCCTGCCCGAAGGCGGCACCACGCTGGTGACGGCGCCGGTGGCGGGACTGCTCTTGAGTTCGACCGCGCAGATCGGCGCGGTGGCCTCGCCGCGGGCGGAGGCGCTGTTTTCCATCATCGCGCGCAGCGAATTCGACTTGGTCGGCCTGGTGCCGACGCAGGATCTTGCCAAGCTCGCCGTCAATCAGCCGGCGCGGATCAAGATCGTCGGCGCCGGCGAAGTCGACGGCAAGGTGCGCCGCGTCTCGGCGACGGTCGAGCCGAACAGCCAGCTCGGCCAGGTGTTCGTCAGCATCACCACCAACCGCAAGCTGTTCGTCAATTCGTCCGGCCGCGCCGTGATCAAGACCGGCCAGAGCTGCGGCGTTTCGGTGCCGCTCACCGCCGTGCTCTATGGCTCGGCCGGCACGGTGGTGCAGGTGGTGCGGCGCGCGCGGATCGAAACCAAGCGGGTGGAGATCGGGCTGATGTCGGGCGGCCAGGTGGAAATCCGCGAGGGCCTGACCGAAGGCGACATCGTGGTGGCGCGCGCCGGCGCGCTGCTGCGCGAGGGCGATCCGGTGCGGCCGGTGACGGAAGCAGCCGACGCGAAGTAGGGGCGCCGGGTCCGCTGTCGTACCTGCGAACGCAGGGACCCATACCGCGTGATCTTTCGATTTGGCAAAATGGCTGGCGCTTGCCTCAACAATAGAGGCCTGTGGTTATGGGTCCCCGCTTTCGCGGGGACGACGGGGAAGGACGCGAAGCTGCGCGCTAGTTCGGCTTGCTGTCCGGCTTGTGTGCCGCGTTGAAGCTGATGTCTTCCAATAGCGTCGAGGACACCGCCGGCACCTGTTCGCCATTGGAGGCGCGCGAGATCGCAACCCGGGTCTGGTTGAAGATCGCCTCGGCGTCGCGGGCCTGATCGGCCTTGCTGTCGATATGGGTCAGCAGTTCGCTCACCAGCGCCGAATTCTCGCCGGCGGAATCGTCGGCCACGGTGCCGGGCGAGGTCGAGGTCAACAGCAGCGCGTTATCGGGCAGCGTGATCGGCGCCAGCCCATGCGAGAAGGTGCGGAAGCGCCGCTCGTAAGGATTGCGGCGGGAAGCATCCAGCACCACGAGCTTGGCGGAGGCGCCGAATTCCTTGGCGGCATCGAGCACGGCCTCGACGCTGATACCCTCGCGGCGCACGTCGGCTTCCTTCCAGATCACGGCATCGACCGGGATCATGTAGCTCTCGCGGCCGACCTGAATGCCATAGCCGCCGAAGAACAGCATGACGACGGAATCGGCACGCACCTTCGACTTCAAGCGGGCGACCGCACGCGTCATGTCGTCGTGGCTGGCATCCTCGATGACGTCGACGTCAAAGCCTTCGTGGCGCAACGCCGCCGTCAGCGCCCGGGCGTCGTTGACCGGCTGGGTCAGCGGCAGGCTGGCGTCGGGGTAATGGCTGTTGCCGATGACGAGCGCGATCCGCGAACTCCTGCTGCCGGCGCTGTCCATCTGCTCGGCGGCAGTCACCTTCGCGCCATCCAGCGCCCGCTTGTTCAGCGCGGCATGGGCGCCGATGGCGAGCGACACCGTCCCGACCAGCGCCGCCGCGAGGCCAAGCGAACGTCGGGAGAGGCGTAGGCGAGAGAAACGACTAAACACGTTCATCACTGCTTTCATCCGCAATCACTATCCATCGCGCGCTGGTCTTGGTCGCGCCAGCACCTGATCCGGTTTTCCTGATGCCTGCTTTCCGCTTTGGAAAAGTTCGGAAAAGTCCAGGGACACCAGTCGCTTATTGATTTTCCAGTCCCGCTCCTCGATCGCAACTCCCCGAAACAATGTGCCGCTTGCCATGCGGGACTTCAGATCGGCGCTATCGGGAATGACGGCCGTTTGCCGTCGAATTGCGCTCAATTTGCGGCGTCGCAACAAACAAACCCTTAACCCGTCCCGTAACGCGCCCGCAACCCTAATTGTCCATTAACGGGGGGCGCCGCCACCCGGACTCCTACGTGATTTACATCGCCAAAATGCCATATTCCAACACCCCTGTTGGCGTCATTCCCTTGAAATCACTGCATCTTTCGTGCCATTGCTCGGGAAGCTCAGGGAATCCGGGAGGAAGCCCTCGCGAATCTCGCTTTCGCGGGCAGCCCAGAACGCGCCTTGCCAAAGGCGCGCGGAAAGACGGTTTGAATGGCTTTTCATGACATGGCGGCCGCCGCTTGCCGCACGCTGACCGCGCGCAAAGACGGCCCCTCGCTCTATGACGTCTGCGATCCCGTGCTCGCGGGTGGCTCGGCCGGCGACCAGCACCTTGGCAAATTCTACCGGACCGCGCTCGGCAACCCGGCGCTGCGCGCTTTGCTCCGCCGCAGCGGCCTTGCCGAACTGAACGACCCTTCTAGGTTCAATGCGTTGCGCCAGGCCCTGACCCGCGCGCGCGACGAGGAGCGGCCGGACTGGGCGGCGATCGGCCAGCCGGTCGCGGCGCTGCTCGATACCGCCAAGCTGCACCACCCCCGTCCGCCTTCGCTTCGGGTGGACGCGGCCGCGCCAAAGCTTTCCGACATCGAACACGTGATCCGCGCTTGCGGCGCGCATTTGCTGCGCGCGTTCGGCCGGAACGGCTTCATCCCGGCCTATGCCGCCTTCAACCTGATCGGCGATCCCGACATCGGCGGCCGCGAATTGATGACGGCGCTGAGCGGGCTCGATGCCCGCGGCTACAAGAATTCGACCCTGCTGTTCAATCTGGCGCGTGTCTTCATTGCGCGCTCGCCGGCACGCGAGCTGATCAACCCGCCCTGGCGCGGTATTGCCGAGCCGATGTGGCAGCCGATGCAGATCCGCCACCGCTCGGCCTATTACGACGCGTTCTATATCGAGTCGCTGCTCGGTTTCATCGAGAGCGGACTGGCATCGCCCGAGGAAAGCGCGGCCGCGCGGCGCGCGATCTCCGCGATGGCCGGTTTTTGCCTCGGCCCAAGCCGCGAGACAGTGCCCGGGCCCGACGGACAGGCCTTCGACGTGGTGACGGCGATCGCCCCGCATCCGCATCCGCGGTTCTCGCGCTTTTTCGCCGGGATCAAGCAGACGCTCGGCTTCGGCCTTTACGTACCGGACTGCGACACCACGGCCTGCGCCTTCTCGGCCGCGACGCAGGCAGGCTCGACCGATCCGATGCTCGATCAGCCGTTGGTCGATTTCTACCGCGGCTATCAGGTGAGGCCTGGGGCCAACGCGCCCAAGGTCACCGTCGCGATCAACGATCACATCGACTACGAGGGCGCGATCGTCACCTGGATCGACAATATCAACGGCGATCGCCCCTACGGCAACGACCTCGATCCGACGCTCAATCTCGACGTTCTCGAAGTCTCGTTGCGAAAGCTGGCGCGCTGGAAAATTCTGGAGACGCCGGCGCGGCTCGAGCTACTCCGCGGCATTATCCGCTTTCAGAAGAATCTGGTCGCAAGCGGCGCCTTCGCCGAGCCGCGCTCGCACATCTATTACCTGCCGGAACTTTACTGCGCCTATTTTGGCCGCTGTTACGCCGCCTTCGCCGCGTTGCCGGCGGAAGCGCGCGCAGCGATCGATCCCGACGGCGCGTTCGCGTTCATTCGGACGCGGGTGCTCGCTTATGTACGCGACGAGTTGATCACCCACGAGATGAACCCGTTCGACGCGGCGCTGGCGCTGATCGCGCTCGGTCATCTCGGCGCCGAGACCGCCACGTTTGCACCGGCCTTGCACTGCATCGTCAGCCAGCTCGGCGAAGGCGGCCGGCACGGGCCGTTCAAGGCCTATGAATGGAACAAGATGAAGACGCCGACCCGCATTCTGGTCGGCGGACCCGAGGCGACATCAGCCTTTGTGCTGATGGGACTGACACTGGCGCGCGCGGCGCTGAAGCGGGCGTGAGACCGGCGGAAGAAATCCGCTAGCGCTCCGGCCAAATCCGCACCACAATCCGACAAGCACCCATTGCATATTTGAACGGGCCCTTTTCACATGAACCTGAAATTCCTGTTCGCCGCGTTCGCACTGATGCTTCCCGCGACGGCGCAGGCCACCGACATCACCGGCGCCGCCAAGGTCCGCGAGGGCGACGTGGTGGCGATCGGCAACACCCGGATTCGGCTCGGCGGCATCGACGCACCCTCGGTCGACCAGCTCTGTCTCAACAATAAAGGCGAGCGCTGGACCTGCGGGGTCGCCGCCCGCGACGAACTGATCAAGCACACCGACACCAAGACCTGGACCTGCCATGCCGGCCAGACCCACGACCGCCGCGGGCGGCTCCTGGCGCGATGCGAGGTCGACGGCGAGGACATCCAGAAATGGATGGTGCGCAGCGGCTGGGCGCTGGCCTATGCGCGGGTCTCGCACGACTATGATGAAGACGAGAAAGCCGCGCGCGACGCCAAGGCCGGGATGTGGCAAGGCGCGTTCATCGCGCCCTGGGACTGGCGCGTCCGCAACAAGAAGACGCCGATCCTCGGCGCCACCAAGCCGCCGGAAAGCGCGCATGCGATCCTGCTGGCCTCGGCCTCGGGGCCAGTCGCGCCTTCGCCCGACTGCACCATCAAGGGCAATGTCAACAGCGCCGGCGAGTGCATCTATCACAAGCCGACCAGCCGCTGGTACGCCCGCATCGAAATGAAGATCAGCAAGGGCACGCGCTGGTTCTGCTCGGTCGAGGAGGCCGAAGCTGCCGGCTGCCGTGAGACGCGACGGTAGCTTGGCGAATAGCGAATAAGGAGTAGCGAGTAGGGGCGTTCCCATTCGCTATTCGCCACTCGCTATTCGCTGCTCACGGATGGAGAGGCCGTGACCAACTCCCCTGACAACTTTCGCGGCATCCTGCCCGCGCACCATCCGCATGGACGGCTGGAGCAGTTCCTGCTCGCGATGCTGGCGCTGGTGCTGGCCTATACGGCGCTGGCCTATCAGGCACTGCCGATGCTGTGGAGCCACTACGAGCACCAGCGCAAGCTGGCCGATCTGCCGATGGTGACGCGCACCGCGCAAGGAATTCCGGGCGACCCCATCAATGTCGGCCTGATCGGCGACAAGCTCGATGTGCTGTGCGCGATGCGGGCGGCGGGTTGGTATCCCGCCGATCCGGTGACGGCGCGGACCTCGGTCGAGATCATCGGCAGCGTGCTGCTCGACCGGCCCTACGTCCATGCGCCCGTCAGCCCTTTATATTATCTCGATCGCGCGGAAGATCTCGCCTTCGAGAAGCCGGTCGGCGAAAGCGCCGATCGTCGTCATCATGTGCGGTTCTGGAAGGTGCTGGACCAGGGCGAGGAAAAACGCCCGGTGTGGCTCGGCTCCGTCACTTTCGACCGCGGCGTCGGCGTCAGCCATTACACCGGCGCCATCACCCATCACATCTCGCCCGACATCGATGTCGAACGCGCCCTGCTCGCCTCCGACCTCGAGACGGCGCAGGTAGTGGATGCCAAATATCAGGTGACGGGTGTCGGCGTGACGCTGACCGGGCGAAACGGCGGCGGCGATTCCTATTTCACCGACGGCGAGGTGTGGATCCTGCGCCTGGTGATCGCGTGCCAAAAGCGAACAACGCCGGTGGACATCATCGCAAGCCCGCTGGCGACCGAGATCAAGGATCAGATCTGGCACGCGGTCGCCGATACGCTGACAAAATGACGAGAAGCCGTCCGGCTTTGACGAAATCAGGACCGGGGCTCTAAATTTCTGTTTTGGCGCGTTTTCTTCACGCGACCGACTGCCCTTCGCGCGAAAACGCGGTGGTTCGCATGACAGCCTCACCCGAATATCATCCCATCGGCGCTTGAATTTCCGGCCATTCCCCTGCATCCCTTGATGACTGACTACCAACCAGAGGAACAACGAAAATGGCCGTTCGCGCCGGCCGGGAATTCCTGGCGATCCCCGGACCCACCACCATGCCCGACGAGGTGCTTCAGGCGATGCACCGTCCAGCGCTCGACATCTATTCCGAGGAGATGGTGCATCTGACCCAGGGGCTCTTGCGCGACCTCTCCAGCCTGTTCGCCACCAAGGGCAAATCCTACATCTACATCGCCAACGGCCATGGCGCCTGGGAGGCCGTGCTCAGCAATGTGCTGTCGCGCGGCGACAAGATTCTGGTGCTCGAGAGCGGACGGTTTGCGATCAACTGGGGCGCCGCGGCGGAGGCGATGGGCGCCGAGGTCGAGGTGCTCAAGGGCGACTGGCGCCGCGCGGTTCGCGTCGCTGACGTCGAAGAGCGGCTGCGCAAGGACAAGGACCACAAGATCAAGGCGATCCTGGTGGTTCAGATCGACACCGCCTCGGGCGCGGTCAACGATATCGAAGCAATCGGCAAGGCCATCAAGGCGGCCGGTCATCCCGCGCTCTATCTGGTCGACACCGTCGCTTCGCTCGGTTGCATGCCGTTCGAGATGGACGCATGGGGCGTCGACGTCGCGATGTGCGGTTCGCAGAAAGGCCTGATGACGCCGCCGGGATTGGGCTTTTGCGCCATCAATGACCGCGCGCGTGAGGCGCACAAGAGGGCCAACATGCGCACGCCCTACTGGGATTGGTCAGAGCGCGACAAGGCAGAAAATTACCGGATCTATGGCGGCACCGCTCCGGTTCACCTGCTGTTCGCACTCCGCAAGGCCATCGACATGATCAACGAGGAAGGGCTCGAAAATGCCTTCCTGCGTCATCGGTTGCTTGCCGAAGCGGTGCGTCGTGCGGTGTCGGCCTGGTCCGAGGGACAAGTGCTCAACTTCAACATCTCCGAGGCCGGTGAGCGCTCGAACACCGTCACGACCGTGCTGATGGGCGGCAGCCACAAGCCGGCCGATCTTCAGCGCTACTGCAAGGAAAAATGCGGCGTGGTGCTGGGCACCGGCATCGGCGACCTGGCCGGACAGGCGTTCCGGATCGCCCATATGGGCCACGTCAACGCGCCGATGATCCTGGGGACGCTCGGGGTCGTCGAGGTGGCGCTGCAAGCACTCGGCATTCCCCACGGCAAAGGCGGCATCGAGGCGGCCGTCAACTGGCTCGGCGAAAACGTGCCGGCCTGATATCTCAGCAAGGGCGGCTTCCCGGCCGCCCTGCATTCGTGCTTATATTGATCTGACGATAAATAAGTGCGCTTCCGTAAAACGGGTCCGTCTTGGTCATGATCGGGTTGCCCCAAAAGGCGCCGATCGGTTACGGCGGAATGCGCGAAAGCACGGGAGTGAAGCGATTTGGCGTCGGTTGAATTGCGCGACCTCACCAAGCAGTTTGGCTCGCTGACGGTCGTTGATCGCGTCGCATTGCGGATCGACCACGGGCAACTGATCTGCCTGCTCGGCCCCTCCGGCTGCGGCAAGACCACGACGCTGCGGCTGATCGCCGGCTTTCTCGAGCCGACCTCGGGCGAGATCCGCGTCGGCGATCGCCTGGTCTCGTCGGCGGCGCGCACGCTGCCGCCCGAGCAGCGCAAGATGTCGATGATCTTCCAGAGCTACGCGCTGTGGCCGCATATGACGGTCGCCGAGAACATCGTTTACGGGCTGCGCCTGCGCAAGATGGACCGCGACACCATCGGCAAGAAGCTGAAGACGATCCTGCAGACCACCAAGCTCGAGCCATTGGCCGAGCGCTATCCCGGCGAATTGTCGGGTGGCCAGCAGCAGCGCGTGGCGTTGGCGCGCGCGCTCGTGGTCGAACCCGAGACGCTGCTGCTCGACGAGCCGCTCTCCAACCTCGACGCCAACTTGCGCGAGGAGATGCGCTTCGAAATTCGCAGGCTGCATGACGAGTATCGCTACACCACCGTCTACGTCACCCACGACCAGTCCGAAGCCATGACCACGGCCGACCTCATTGCAGTCATGAGCGGCGGCAAGATCGATCAACTCGGCACGCCGGAGGATATCTACGATCGCCCGCAATCGGAATTCGTTGCCCGCTTCATCGGCTCGAGCAACGTCATCAAGGGCACGGCGCGCGACGAAAACCATATTTCGTTTTCCGGCGCGACCTTGCGCGTGGTCGGCGCGAAGCTGACCGCGGGCCAGGATGCCGCGGTTGCGATCCGCCAGCACGACATTGAGCTTTCGACCAGCGCGCCGCAAACGAGCGACAATACCGTGAAGGCCAGGGTGACGCGGCAGGTGTTTCTCGGCGCCAACCGCGACTATATGGTCGAAACCTCCGACGGCACCACGTTGCGCGCGGTCACCTCGCCGCAGGTCGCTTTTTCCCCGGGCACCGAGGTCTGGCTGACCTTACCGGCCGAGCGCTGCCGCGCCCTGCTGCGGTAGTGGAATGGATTTGACATGACGCGGCGCAAACTCTCAAGACGCGAGGCGATCAAGGGGTCGGCGGCGCTCGGCTTGACGCTGTTCGCCTCGCCGCTGAAGGCGCAAGCGCCCGAGCCGGTCGCAATCACGCCGCAGCTGATCGATGCCGCCACGCGCGAAGGCAAGGTCGTGTTGTATTCGGCGATGGACCTGCCGGTCGGCGAAAAGCTCGGCAACGCCTTCCAGGCGCGGTATCAAGGCATCGAGGTCCAGATCGAGCGCTCCGGCTCGGAGCGGCTGTTTCAGCGCGTCGGTCAGGAATACGCCTCCAACATCCATGCCGCCGACCTGATCACCACGGCCGATGCGTCTCACGTCATTTCATGGAAACGAAGCGGCTGGCTGGCGCCGTTCGTTCCGGAAGACGTCGCGAAATATTTTCCAGGCGAATACCGTGACGCCGACGGCACCTTTGCGATCTCGCGGATCTGGCTGTCGTCGATCGCCTGCAACACCGACCTCGTCAAGCCGGCCGATGCGCCCGCGAGCTTCGCCGACCTGCTTGATCCCCGATGGGCGGGCAAGATGGTGAAGGGACATCCCGCCTATAGCGGCACCATCATGACCGCGACGTTCCAGATCGTGCGCGAACTCGGCTGGAGCTATCTCGAAAAACTCTCAAAGCAGCGCGTGATGCAGGTTCAGTCGTCGACCGATCCGCCGAAAAAACTTTCGCTCGGCGAGCGCGCGATCATGGCGGACGGCAACGAATATAGTGTCGTGCTCCTGAAGGAAGCCGGCCAGCCGGTCGAGCCGATTTATCCGGCCGAGGGCACGCCGACGATCACAGGCCCGACCGCGATCTTCGCCGCCGCACCGCATCCCAATGCCGCGCGGCTGTTCCAGGCCTGGCTCCATACGCGGCAGACCCAGCAATTCTTCACCGACTATACGGCACAATATTCGGCGCACCCGCAGGTGACGCCAAAGCCGGGCCGCCGCAAGATTTCCGATATCAAGCTGATGAAGGAAGACGCTGACGGCGTCGAGAAGATGACCGACGAAATCAAGACGCGCTATGCGCGGCTGTTCAGGGTGTAGCCATGCTCCAAACCAACCGATCGTCATTCCGGGATGGTCCGAAGGACCGGACCCGGAATCCATTTATCCACCTTATGTGCCGATCGATGGATTCCGGGTTCGCTCGTTTCAATCGCGCCCCGGAATGACGACAACTCAATGTAGACGGGCACACACGTGACAGTCCTTCAGCAAGACACCGCTCCCAAAACCAAGATCGACTTCACCAAGCCGGTGCTGTGGCTGTTCGCGGCGATCATGATCGTGCTGATCGCACTGCCGATGTCGTGGCTTTTGATCTACAGCTTCACCGACAAGACCAGCCACCTGACCTTGCAGAATTTCGTCACGCTGTTCACCGATCCCGATTTCCTCGATCCCCTGGTGACGACCGCGATCATCGCGACCAGCTCGGCCATCATCTGCTGCCTGATCGCCGCGCCCATGGGATGGCTGGTATCGCGCACGGATATGCCCGGCCGGCAAATCATTCGTGCGCTGGTCACCGCCTCGTTCGTGACGCCGCCCTTTCTCGGCGCGGTGGCCTGGGAGCTCCTGGCCGCGCCGAACAGCGGCTTGCTCAACCAGCTTTTTCGTTTTGTCACGGGCGCCGAGAGCGACGAGCATCTGTTCGACATCTATTCGCTGCCCGGGATCATCTTTGTGATCTCCTGCTACACGTTTCCGTTTGTTTTCGTGCTGGTGGCGAACGCGCTCGACAACATGCCCGGCGAACTCGAAGACGCCTCCGCCATTCTCGGCGGCAAGGCCTGGACCACCGCGCGGCGGGTCACGATCCCGCTGGCGCTGCCCGCCATCGTTGCCGGCGCGCTGATCGCCTTCCTGCAGGCGATGACGTTGTTCGGCTCGCCCGCCATTTTGGCGCTGCCGGCCGGCTTTCACACCATGACCACCAAAATCTGGAGCCTGTTCCAATATCCGCCGAAGCTCGAGCTTGCGGCGGCGGCCGCGGTGCCGCTGTTGATCCTGACCATCCTGCTGCTACAGGGACAGAAATTTCTGCTCGGCCGGCGCGGCTTTTCGGTGCTGGGCGGCAAATACGGCGCGCCGCGCCGCGTCGAGATGAAGAAGTGGCGCTGGGCTGCGCTCGCCTTCTGCCTCCTGATGCTGCTCAACCCGGTTTTCCTGCCGTATTTCGCGCTGTTCAATGCGGCGTTTTCGCCGAACGCGACCACGCTGGTGACACCGTCGACCTTCACGCTGCACAACATCGTCTTCGTGTTCACCGAGTTGTCGTCGACCCAATTGGCATTGAAGAACACCGTCATCCTCGGCACCGCGACCGCGACACTCGGCACCCTGCTGGCACTCTTGATTGCCTACGTCACAACGCGCAAGGTGATCGCCGGTCATCGCATTCTCGGCTTTCTCGCCACCGCGCCGGTCGCCGTTCCCGGCATCGTGCTTGGCGTCGGCCTGTTCCTCAGCTACACGCGCCCGCCTTTCGTGCTCTACGGCACGCTCTGGATTCTCCTGATCGCGTTTTTGACCATCAACCTGCCGTCGGCCTATCAGCAATTGCAGGCGGCGTTCGCCACCGTGCATCCCGAGCTTGAGGAAGCGAGCCGCATTCTCGGCGCAACGCGGCTGCAATCGCTGGCCAGGATCACCGCGCCGCTGCTGCGCACCGGCGTTATCGCCACCTGGTGTTTTATCTTCATCGGCGTGATGCGCGAACTTTCGGCGGCGATCGTTTTGTTCACCTCGCAAACCAAAGTGATCAGCGTCCTGATCTACGACCTCAACGAAAGCGGCGACCTCGCCGCGATTTCGGTGCTCGGCATCGCCATGCTGGTGATTACTTTTACGGTGGTGCTGGCCGTCAACCGTTTCCCGGGGCTCGGCGGCAACGCCGGCGCGCGCTTGCGGAATTAAGTCACACACTATTGCGTCCGGCTCGGCCTGATCGCGACCTCCGGCGGGGCAGCAGGCGCCGTTAAAGACCTCTGACACATGCGTCCGCAAGATCGGCCGGATATTTCGTGTAGATATCCGCATGACCACCGCCGGAAATGACCACCGGCTCGACGCCCAAGTCACGCCGCGCTGCCGACTGCTCCCACTGCGGCCGAATCTGGTCGTCGGCCGAGCCCGAGACGCACACTGTGTCGACCCTCGGCAGCGCTTTGAGCGGACAGATTTCGTAGAAGCCGACCATGGTGTGAGCCGATGACGAGGCGTCGATGCGTTCTTGCATTGCTTTGAGCTGCGCCTTGGTCGCGGCAGGATCGTCGATGAGTTTTAGAAAATCATCCGTAATGCTCTGCGACGCTTTGAGGAGCTTGTCGAGATAACTTCCCGGGACGGCGACCTGCTCCGTTTGGCAGACTTCGATGAACGGCCTTCCGGGACGCGGAATGCATGCGTTGATATAGACGAGCCGCCTGATGGGCCGCGCCGCTGCAACCAGCGGCAGGAAGTTCCCTTCGTTGGATACTCCAACAATCACGACGTCGTCGGTGATGTTCTGAAGCGCTTTGACAACAGCTGACGCACGGTCCCCATTGGGCGTGTCGGAACCTCGTACAGAGCTGTGCACGAGCATCGACGGAAAGCCGCGTTTCTCCAGTTCAGCCGTGATGCGGGCGTAACCCCGATCTCGCAGCCAGTCCAGCAGGCCATACGGTGTACTGGAGACATGGAAAACGAACCTTGTTGGCGAATTAGACGCCGCCGCCAGGCCACGCATTGACGTCCACCCCAAGCTCATCAGTCCGCCCGTCAGCACAGCGCGTCGCGGAAGTTTCATTCTCTTCTCCTGACGTTCGCACCGAAGCATATATACGCCAGGGGCCTATATCGTTCCTGGTCGGCGCCGTCGCCGGCCACCGCCGGCCGACCGGCCAACAATGTTGTCGTGTCGCGGCCCTAGTGAGATGTCGTCTCCAACCGATACGCCTCGACCTGCGCCTTTAGCTGGTCGAGGTATTTCGTCGGCTCCACGGCGTCGACGCGATATTTGCCTTCCGCGAGCCACGCCAGCACTTTAAGATCGATCGCGGGCGAATGATGGATCACGTCGGAATAGTTGTTCAGATCGTGGGTGACGTCCTTTACGCCGCGAAAATCGAACAACCGCACGTTCGGAAACTCCATCATGCGGCGGCAGAAGAGCGCCGAAAACGCGTAGACGCTTTTCAGGGTGTCCGGCGAGGTCTCGCGCAGTGCGACCCATTGCAGGACCGAGTAAGGCGGCAGATAGATGTCGAAGGTGACTTCAGGATGGGCACGGATCAAGGGAATCGCGTCGCGCTCGAACACCCGCACCTTCATGTCGTAATCGGTATCGTCGCGCAGATATTTGCTGCGCAGGGGATCGGTGATGTAGCGGTAGGCCGATATCGCGCGCCCCGCATTGTAGAGTGCGCCGACATCTTCGCCTGGCTGTAACGCGTTGATGTCATCGACGCTGCGAAGCCAGAACTTGAACAGCGCTTCGTTCGTCAGCGGCGCCAAGACCCGTTCGAGCCGCGGAACCGATCGTGCCGCGATCCATGCCGCCTCCTTCGCCATCGCGCCATCGAAAAGGTAGGCGGCAAAGCCTTTGATATTGCCACGATAGAGATCTGCCGGCAGGTTTGCGTCGGCGTCGATCTCGGGCGCATCGTGAAAGATCCAGTCGTCGATTTCCCAGATCACGCGATTTGGCTTCCGCGCCATCGCCGCCGCGAGCACGAAAACCTGCTCGCGCGAGCTGGAGCCTGTCATCGCAAGCTTGAGCGATTTCACGCCAAGGACTCGGTCGATGTCGCGTTGATGAAAATGGATCGCGAGCGACGTTCCCATAAATGCCGTGTCGAACGACTGGCTCCTGATCAGCCCGGCGTTCTGCATGCGGCTGTCCTGCGAATACATCGGCGTGAAAAGCCGCGAGGTGCGCAACAGCTGCAGGGGATCGACGACAAAATTGATCGCCGCGGCCGCCAGCATGATCAGCAGGCTCACGCTCAGAAGACGAATGATATCTTTGGCCGGCTGGTCCATCAGAACCTGAAATAGATGAATTCGCTGTGTTGCTGGATGCCGAGCACGCCGAAGGCAAATGCCGCCGCGCCGCCATAGAGCAGGAGCGGCCGGATGTTGAATGCAAGGCTCTCGCCGACCGATCTGTTCTTGTGGTCGTAGCCCACGATCGCTTGCGTGTTCGGCGCGAACCACGCCAGCGCGGCATAGATCGCAACCATCAGGCTTTGGATCATCTCGGTGCGGCCAAACACAATCTGAGACGGATCGGCCATCCGCGACAGCACCGACAGCGCCGAGGCGAGACTATCGGCGCGAAAGAACACCCAGGCGACGACGACCGCGAGAAACGTCAGGATGAATGCGGCGATTCCGGCTGGGCGCTTCAGCGGCTCAGGGATCGGGGGCCCGTAATTGATCCAGGCATGGTTGAGACAAAGATAAAGGCCATGCAGCGCGCCCCAGACCACGAAGGTCCAGGCCGCGCCGTGCCACAACCCGCCGAGGAGCATCGTGACCATCAGGTTGAGATAGCGCAGCACGGAACCGTGCCGGTTGCCGCCGAGTGAAATGTAGAGATAGTCGCGCAGGAACTGCGACAGCGTCATGTGCCAGCGCCGCCAAAACTCGATGATATTCGTCGCCTTGTAGGGTGAGTTGAAATTCAGCGGCAGAAAGATGCCGAACATCAGGGAGATTCCGATCGCCATGTCGGAATAGCCGGAGAAATCGAAATAGAGCTGAAAGGTGTAGGCCAGCGCGCCGATCCAGGCCTGATCGAACGAGGGCGAGGCCTGATGAAAAGCCAGCGCCACCAGCGGCTGAATGCCATCGGCAAGCACGGTCTTCTTGCACAGCCCGATGGCGAAGATGATCAGGCCATACAGGATCAGGCGCGGGTTCGGCCGTTTCGAATCGGCGGATTCGAACTGCGGGATCATGTCGCCGTGATGCAGGATGGGTCCGGCGATCAAATGCGGAAAATAGGTCACGAACAGCGCGTAATGCGGCAGCCCATAGCGCGCCACCTTGCCGCGATAGGCGTCGACCAGAAACGCGATCTGGGTGAAGGTATAAAACGAGATGCCGACCGGAAGCACGATGTTGACGACGATGGACGCGCCGAACACCGCGTTGACATTGGCGACGACAAAGCCCGCATATTTGAACACGCCAAGCGCCAGGAGGTCGCCGGCCACACCTATGGTCAAGACGGCAAAGCGCGGCCTCTCGCGGAGATTTCGCGAAATCAACAACCAGCCAATGCAATAATTGAAGGCGATCGAGGAAAGCAACAGGGCCACAAACGGCCAATTGCTGAACGAATAAAAAACCACTGAGGCCAGCGCCAGCCATATCACCGGCGCCGTTGCGCCAAGGCGGTTGGCCGCGAAATAGCCCGCGAGAGCGACGGGCAAAAAGACGAAAATGAATGGATAGGAGTTGAAAAGCATTGGAATGCTAGCCTAACCATACAAGCCGGTGGTCAACAAGGAGCGGGCTGTCATTCCGGGGGCGCGAGCCCGCGACAAAATTGATTTCAATTTTGCGCTGCGCAAGCGAACCCGGAATCGATGTCGCCGCACGAATGCTTGGAGAAATGGATTCCGGGTCTGCGCCTTCTGCGCAAACAGCTTCGCTGTTTATCGCAAAGGCGCATCCCGGAACGACGAGGTAGACTGCTTGACGCGACAGCGGCATCTGGCAATCCGGCCGCGCCGACCCGATATGTCCCCTGCCCTTCAACCCGCGAAGTGAGAAACGATGGACCAAAAGAACCCGCTGACGCCGCCGATCGCGCCTCGCCGCCCGCATTCCGTCACCACCCACGGCATCACGATCATCGACGACTATGCGTGGCTCAAGGATGAAAACTGGCAGGACGTGCTGCGCGATCCTTCGATTCTGAATCCGGAGATCCGCGGATATCTCGAGGCGGAGAATGCCTATACCGACAGCCTGCTCGGCCCGACTTCCGCGCTGCAGAAAAAGCTGATCAAGGAGATGCGCGGCCGCATCAAGGAAGACGATTCCAGCGTGCCCGCGGCCGACGGCCCCTATGCCTACCTGAGCAAGTTCCGCGAAGGCGGACAGCATCAGTTATATGGACGCATGCCGCGGGAAGGCGGCGAGATCGAGATCGTGCTCGACGGCGACGAGCTCGCCGCATCCCACGAATATTTCAAGTTCGGCGGCGCGCGGCATTCGCCCGACCACCGGCTGCAAGCCTGGAGTGCCGACACCAAGGGTTCGGAATATTTTTCGATCCGGGTACGCGACTGGACGACCAAGAAAGATTTCGACGACCTCGTCGAGGAAACCGAAGGCGGCGTGGTGTGGAATGCGGATTCCACCGCTTTCTTCTATGTCAAGCTCGATGAAAACCACCGGCCGCTACAGGTCTGGCGGCATCGCCTTGGCACGTCGCAAGCCGACGATCTCCTCGTCTACGAGGAACCGGATGCCGGCTGGTTCACGCACATTCATGAAAGCTCGACCGGCCGCTATTGCGTGATCGCCGGCGGCGACCACGATACATCCGAGCAGCGCCTGATCGACCTTGCCGACCCCAAGGCCGTGCCGCGGCTGGTGGCCGCGCGCGAGGTCGGCGTGCAGTACTCGGTCAACGACCGTGGTGATCAGCTATTCATCCTCACCAATGTCGACGGCGCCATCGACTTCAAGATCATGACCGCGCCGCTCAACGCGCCGGAGCGCGCGAACTGGCGCGACCTCATTCCCTATCGTGAAGGCATCTATGTGCTCGACGTCGAATTGTATGCTGGCCACATGGTGCGGCTGGAGCGCGCCAATGCGCTGCCTGCGATCGTGATCCGCGATCTCGAGAACGGCAGCGAACACGCCATTGCCTTTGACGAGGCCGCCTACTCGCTCGACACCCACGGCTCTTACGAGTTCGAAACCACGAACCTGCGCTTCTCCTATTCGTCGATGACGACGCCGAGCGAGGTCTATGATTACGACATGGCGAAGCGGACGCGCGTCTTGCGCAAGCGCCAGGAGATTCCGTCGGGCCACAACCCGGCCGATTACGTTACCACCCGCATCATGGCGAGATCGCATGATGGCGCCGAGGTGCCGGTCTCGATCCTGCATCGCCGCGACTTGAAGCGCGACGGCGCCGCGCCGCTTCTGCTCTATGGCTACGGCTCCTACGGCATGGCGATGCCGGCCTCGTTTTCCGCCAACCGCCTGTCGTTGGTCGATCGCGGCTTTGTCTATGCGATCGCACATATCCGCGGCGGCGCCGACAAGGGCTGGGGCTGGTATCTCGACGGCAAGCGCGCCAAGAAGACCAACACCTTTGACGATTTCGTCGCTTCTGCCCGCGCGCTGATCGCGGAAAACTACACTTCCGCCAAACGCATCGTCGGCCACGGCGGCAGCGCCGGCGGCATGTTGATGGGCGCGGTCGCCAACCGCGCCGGCGAATTGTTCGCCGGCATCATCGCCGAAGTGCCGTTTGTCGACGTGCTCAACACCATGCTCGATCTCGATCTGCCGCTGACCCCGCCGGAATGGCCGGAATGGGGCAACCCGACCGAGAGCGCGACCGACTTCAAGACCATCCTGTCGTATTCGCCATACGACAACATCGCCGCGAAGAACTATCCGGCGATTCTCGCGATGGGCGGTCTCACCGATCCGCGCGTCACCTACTGGGAGCCCGCAAAATGGGTGGCGCGGCTGCGCGCGACCATGACCGGCGGCGGACCGGTCCTGTTGCGCACCAACATGGGCGCGGGCCACGGCGGCGCCTCCGGCCGCTTCAACCGGCTCGACGAAGTCGCGATCGCTTACGCGTTTGCGCTATGGACGGTGGGGCTGGCGGAGGGGGAGGTTTAATTTGCCTTCGTGTCCCGGACGCGGCGCATCGTGAAACGATGCGTTGCGTTCGGGGAAACGAGACGAGAACGCTACCTTCCCTTCTCCCTTCGCCACGCGGCGAAATCGACCGAGGTCTGCTCGTCGGTTGCCGGATAGAGCCCGAGGATCGATTTGCCTCTCTGCACCTGTTCGGTGACGAAATCCTCGAACGCCGTCATCTCGACCGCTTCATTGGCGATCTCATCCGCCAGATGTGCCGGGATCACGATCACGCCGTCGCTGTCGCCGAGAATGACGTCGCCGGGAAACACCGGCGCATCGCCGCAGCCGATCGGCACGTTGATCTCGATCGCCTGATGCAGCGTCAGGTTGGTCGGGGCGCTCGGGCGGTGATGATAGGCGGGAAAGCCGAGCTTGGCGATCTCGGCGGAATCGCGAAAGCCGCCGTCGGTGATCACGCCGGCGACGCCGCGCTTCATCAGCCGCGTGACGAGGATGGCGCCGGCGGATGCCGCGCGCGCGTCTTTCCGGCTATCCATCACCAGCACGGCGCCGGGCGGACAATCCTCCACCGCCTTGCGCTGCGGATGCGCGCGATCGCGAAACACCTCGATCTTGTTGAGGTCTTCGCGCGCCGGCATGTAGCGCAGCGTGAAGGCTTCGCCGACCAGCACCGGCTGATCCGGGCCGAGCGGATGCACATCCTGGATCATCTGGATGCGGAAGCCGCGCTTGAACAGCGCGGTCGCCACCGTTGCGGTGGAGACGGTCTTGAGCTTGTTGCGGGT
>NZ_DASSRP010000197.1:0-8224 GCF_035701725.1 Bradyrhizobium sp. | reverse complement strand
GGCGGCCGAAGAATCGGGCCGCTTCCGTGTAGTCGAAGCCCGCGAGCCTGGTCGCCTCGAGATAGGCGGCGGCGCGGTCGGCCGCCTTGATCTGCATCACCAGCGCCTCCGGGAGGATGGCCGGCAAGCCGAAGCGCAGATGGATCGCTGCGAGAAGCCGCGCCTCGACGATCTTGTAGGCATCGCCGATCACCGCCTTGAACGGGGAGATCACGTCGCCGATCACATATTCGGGCGCATCGTGCAGCAGCGCGGCAAGGCGGTAACTGACGTCGATGCGCGGCGACTGTTCGCGCATGACGGCTTCCACCAACAGCGTATGCTGCGCCACCGAAAAGATATGCGCGCCTTTGGTTTGGCCGTTCCAGCGCGCGACCCGCGCCAGCCCGTGTGCGATGTCGGCGATCTCGATGTCCAGCGGCGAGGGCTCGATCAGGTTGAGCCGCCGGCCGGACAGCATACGCTGCCAAACTCTGTTGCCCTCTTTCCGATGTTCGCGAGGCATTGCGGCAACGTCTTACGCGAACTTCGGAAAGTAAAGGGCAACAGCAATATATAATTGCAGTACCGCTTTCGATCTGAAGTCCCGGATACGAGTTCGCCGCATCGGGTGTCGGGACTTCAGATCGGCGGTACTGGTTGCAGGATCTGCGGAAGATTGTCTGGCCGTCATTTGGCTTTGAGGCGGGGGGCGCGGCGTTTGCCCGCGCAGCCCTCATGGCAGAAGCAGGTGACGAGGTGGTCGTTGACCATGCCGGTCGCCTGCATGAAGGCGTAGACGATCGTCGGGCCGACGAACTTGAAACCGCGCGAGGACAGCTCCTTCGAAATCTTGATCGAAAGCGGCGTCGAGGCCGGAACGCTCGCGGTGGTCTTGAATGCGTTGACCTTGGGTTTGCCGTCGACGAAATCCCATAGCAGCTTCGAAAAACCCGGGCCTTCTTCCATGATCTGCAGATAGGATTTCGCGCTGGCAATCGTGCCTTCGATCTTGGCGCGGTTTCGAACGATGCCGGCATCGTTCATCAGCGCATGCACCTTCTTGTCGGTGTAGCGCGCGATCTTCTCGGGCTGGAAATCGTCGAACGCTTTCCGGAAGTTATCGCGCTTACGTAAGATTGTGATCCAGGACAGCCCGGCCTGAAAGCCGTCGAGGATCAGTTTCTCATAGAGCGCGCGGTCGTCATGTTCCGGCACGCCCCACTCGGTGTCATGATAGGCGACATAAAGCGGATCTTCGCCCGGCCAGGGGCAGCGTGTCAGGCCGTCGGCATGCAGGCGTGCTGATCTCGTCATGCGACCGTCTGTTTCGGCTGCAGGCGCAATTCGTCCGGATCGGCAATCCGGATCGAAAGGCCGCCCGCGTTCAGGGGTGTGCCGGCTTCGAGCGCCTCTCCGGCGCGGTCGATGCGCATCAGCGCCAGCGCGTGGCCTTCGGCTGCCGATCCCATGGTGCCGACCGATTTGTCGCCGGCTGTTATCGCCGCGCCGGTTTCCGGGGCAGGGCCGTCCAGCAGCAGACGCACCGTGCGGGTGCGCGCGGTGCCGCGGTGCTGCATCCGCGACACCACTTCCTGGCCGACATAGCAGCCCTTGTCGAAGTCGACGCCGAAGAGGCGGTCCATGTTGGTCTCGTGCGGAAATGCATCGCCGTAGATGAAATCGACGCCGCCGCGGGGAACGCCGAGCGCAATACGATGGGCTTCATAGGCCGAGGCATCGACAAGTTCGGCGCCGATCGCGTCGGCGGCCTTTTGCGCGAGTTCAGCGGGGACGAAAATCCGAAGGCCGAGGTGAGGGTTGCGCGGATCGGTGAAGGTGAGATCTGGCTTCAGGGCGGGCGCGCCATCCCAGGCGGCGAGCACGCCAAGGTGATCCGAAAGATTCTCGATATCGATCTTGGCGCGGAGCCTATAGAACTTGAGCTTGTCGGTCAGCGCTTGCGCCAGCGGCTTTGGGCAATCGATCAGCAAGCCGCCCCCATCGCCGGCCGGCGCCTCGGTGATCAGGAAATCGACCGTGATCTTGCCCTGCGGCGTCAGCAGCGCGCCAAACCGCGCCAGGCCCGGTTGCAGTCGCGTGGTGTCGGTGGTGATGAGGCCGTTGAGGAAGTCGCGGGCCGTGTCGCCAGCGACCTTGACCACGCCGCGGTCGGGCAGGAACGCAGCTTTCATGAGGGAATCCCGGGTGACTTCTCAGGCGACATCTCACCCGAGAACGTAGGGCGCAGGCGCCTAAACGACAAGGCCTTGTAAATGGCGGCGCTTATTGCCGGGCAAGCGCGGTGGAGAACTCGCCGTTGCGAACGCGCACCGCAAGACCCTCGACGAATTTGGCGACCGCGTCCTCGCCATAGGTCCGGACCAGTTCGGCAAAAGCCGCAAACAGGCTCGCCTGCGCCAGGCAGTCGCCATCGACCCCATCGTGCCGTGCCTCTGCCCAGGCTTCATTGAGATAGGTGAGGGCGGCTCGCTTCTGGTCCTGGTCGGGCAGCAGGCCGCGGGCGATGAAAGGCGCAGGATGGCTCATGAATGTGAAGCAGCGTTCGAGGCGAGGGATGGATCGTGGTGTAGCACGTTCGACTGCGAGGGCTAGGCAGTTCTTTAAGAAAGGTTAACGAGGGTGAAGAAACCCACCGGTTTGTGGAACTGCGGGAATTTCGAAGCTAATTCGCGTAACGCGCGGTGAGATCGCGCGAGATCTTTAGGCCTTCGTCGATGTAGCGGCGGATCGCGAGCGTCGCTGCCGGCGTGCAGGTGCGATAGGTCTGCTGGAAGCCGTTGTAGCCGCGGTTGAAGCCGGCGATCATGCGCGCCCGCCGCTCGCCGGAAGGCGTTTCGGCGTCGAGTAGGGCCTGCATTTCGTTGCGCCACTTGGCGCCTTCATTGCTGCCGCAGATGCCGCGCAGATAATGCAGGGTTCCGAGAATCTCCGCGAAGCGCTGCAAGTCGTTGTCAAAGGGAGCTGCGCCTTCCTGGGCGCGCGCAGGCGCGGCGAGGCAGCACAGAACGACAAGGACGCAAACGAGATATTTCGGCATCAGGGGGGATATGCCTGCTCGGACTGCATGACGCAAGCGGCACCAAATATGGTTTTAGCGGCTCAGAACGCGCTGGGCGGACCGGATGACGTCCTCAAGTCCCGGCGTGGTCTTGAATTCGCCCAGTGCGTCCGGCGCCAGCCACTCGTAGCGGTCGAGTTCCTCATTGAGCACGACCTCGCCTGCACGCCAGCGCGCCGCGAACGACATGATCACGTAATGCCCACCGCCTTCGGCACTCGGCACCACCTCACGCCAGCCGGCGAGCTCCACGATGTCGATCTTGAGCGAGGTCTCCTCGGCGACTTCGCGGCCAAGGGCGGCATGGAGGCTTTCGCCGAATTCGACCCGCCCGCCGGGCAGCGAATAGACCCCCTTGGATGGCGATCGCGCCCGCCGCACCAGCAGCACCTTGCCGTCGCGGAAGATCGCGGCGCTAACCGCAAGCTGGGGACGGGTCTGAGGAGAGATGGACGCCAAGAGAAAGACCCCCGGTCTGTTCGCACGAGGGGTGCGAGATCAGTGGGTCATGATGTAGTCGACGTCGGCGGCGCCGTCACCATTGATGATGCCGCCGGCCTGCAGCACCAGCGGCTTGACCCACCCGGTCGCCTGTTCGGCGAGCCGGGCGCGGGTCTTGTCCTGCGCGGCCTGACGCATCGCCTCGCCCACCGCGGTCAGGATCGCGGTGATCGCGCTCGTCATGTTGTCGAACTCGGTGCGGATACGCACGTCGGCAGAGTTGTAGGCATCGATCGCCAGATCCCTTGCCTTGAAATTGGAGGCCGTGAAATGTTCGGCGTAGGAGAGCGGTTGCCAGGCCAGAAAATCCTCGGCGCATTCCGGCATGTCCGGAACCATCTCGAGCAACATCACCGCTTCGTTGAAGTGATTGAGGTAGTCGGTGGCAAGCCCCGTGCGCGGATTGATGTTGGCCGCAAGCAGTTCGGCGGCGCGCGCCGAATTTGCGGCGGCGGCGGGAGCCGGTGGTGCGGGTGGGGTGGCGGTCGGCGCTGGCATCATTTGCCGCAGTGTTAGGGTTCGGGGTTAAAAGGGGCTGAACAATGCTTATTTGGATACCCTAAATGTGCGGACGTTTCGTCATCACCTCGGCGCCTGAGGCCTTGCGGCAACTTTTCGGCTATTTGGAACAACCGAACTTCCCGTCTCGGTATAATATCGCGCCAACGCAACCGATACCTGTGGTGATCAGCGACAATGGCCGACATTTTCGCTTGATGCGCTGGGGTCTTTGGCCGGCGTGGGTGAAAGATCCCCGTAAATTTACGCTCCTGATCAACGCACGCGCCGAGAGCATCCACGACAAGCCGGCGTTCAAGAACGCGATCAGGCGCCGGCGCTGCCTGGTTCCCGCCGACGGCTATTACGAATGGCAATCAATTGGCAACCACAAACAGCCTTATTTCATTCATCGCCGCGACGGCCGTCCGATCGGATTTGCCGCGGTGTCGGAGACCTGGGTAGGGCCGAACGGCGAGGAAGTCGATACGGTCGCGATCGTCACGGCGGCGGCGAGCGCGGATCTTGCGGTGCTTCACCATCGCGTGCCGGTGACGATCGCCCCCGACGATTTCGAGCGCTGGCTGGATTGCCGAAGCGACGAAGCGGACAGCGTGGCGTCCTTGATGCGCGGACCGGAAGAGGGCGAATTCGCCTGGCACGAGGTCTCGATGCGGGTCAATCACGTCGCCAACGACGATGCGCAACTGCTGCTGCCGATCACGGCGGAAGAGCGCGAGGCGGAACAAGTCAAACGCGCAAAGAAACCGAGCCCGCGCAAAACGGCTGCCGTCGATGACGGGCAGGGCAGTTTATTCTGAAGTCGCGTACTAGCCCTTGAGCAGCCGCTTCAGCTTGCTGACGGCGCTGTCGGGCGTTGTCAGCACCGGCAGCTTGGTGGCTTCCGCCACCATCGCGGCGGCCGGCGCCATGCTGTATTGCGCAAGCGCAATCAGATCGCAGTCACGCAGGTCGCGCGAAGCCTGCACCACCAGACGGTCATGCCCGGCGCGGTCGCCGCGGTCGAGCGCTGCCATCGCGCCTTCCGCCAGTTTCGGCACCAGCTGCAACGTGCTCGGAAATTCCGCCGGCATCGATTGCAGCGTCGGCGGAAACGACGACAGAAGCCCGATGCGGTGGCCGCGCTCGGCCGCCTGTTCGATCATCGCCTCATTCGGCTTGAGCACGGGCATTGGCGCAAGCGCGCGCGCCACCGCCTCGATGCAGGGACCGAACGCCGAACAGGTGAAGAGAATGCCCTTCGCGCCGGTTGAAGCGGCATAGTTTCCAAGCGCCAGAAAGCGGTCGGTCATCGCCGGCGTCAGTCGGCCGTCGCGCGCGACATCCGCCGACAGGCTGTCGTCGAGCAGGTTCATCAACGTGGCGTCCGGCCAAAGCCTGGCGAAGGAGGCTTCGATCGGAGCCAGCGAATGCTTGAGGGCGTGGATCAGGGCGATGCGCATCTTCGTTCCCGTTGACGGCTTATGATTTACGGCGTCGGCTCGCGCCCGTCGAGCCATTTCGCGTAGATGATGCGCTCCTGTGCCGCGTATCCCAGCGATTGATAGAAGTCCCTCACGCCAGCATTGTCGGGCCGCACCATCAGTTGCAGCTTTTCGATGCCGGCGTCGCGCAGCCATCGTTCGGCCGCGTCCATCATGATGCGGCCAACTCCCTTGTGGCGATGATCCGGATCGACCGCGAGGTAATAGACCCAGCCGCGGTGCCCGTCATGCCCGATCATCGCCGTGCCGACGACGGTATCGCCTTCGCGCCCGACCAGGACGGTGGAATTTTCGCCGCGCCGCGCAAGCGCGATGTCGGCGGCCGGATCGTTCCAGGGCCGCGTCAGGCCGCAGGCCTGCCACAGCGCGACGACGCCGGCGACGTCGGCGTCGCGGATCGGCGTGATCGCAAGACTTTGCAGCGCGCTGGTCACAGCACCTTGCCGGGGTTCATGATGCCGAGCGGGTCGAGCATCGCCTTGATCGAACGCATCAGCTCGATCGCGACCTTGTCTTTCACCTCGGGGAGCTCGTCGCGCTTGAGCACGCCGATGCCGTGCTCGGCGGAGATCGATCCGCCCATCCGCAGCACGATCTCGAACACCACGGCGTTGACCTCGTGCCAGCGGGCGAGGAAATCGGCGGCATTGCCGCCGACCGGCTGGCTGACATTGTAATGAATATTGCCGTCGCCGAGGTGGCCGAACGGTACCGGCCGCGATCCCGGAATGAGCTTCACCACGGCGGCATTGGCTTCCGCGATGAAGGCGGGGACCGCCGCGACGGGAACCGAGATGTCGTGCTTGATCGAGCCGCCTTCGGGCTTTTGCGCCGCCGACATCTCGTCACGCAGTTTCCAGAACGCCTGGCGCTGGCTCAAATTCGCCGCGATCACGGCATCGTCGACGATGCCGTCTTCCATGCCTTGCGCCAAAATCGCTTCCAGCGTCGCGCGGGCATCGTCGCGCGAGGAAGACAGCTCCATCAGCACGAACCAGGGATGCTTGCCGGTCAGCGGTGCGCGGATGTCGATGCCATGGCGCACGCTGAAATCGACCGCGATGTCGGCGAGCAGTTCGAAACTGGTCAGGCTGCCGGCCGCTTCGTTCTGCGAGATCGACAACAGTTTCAGCGCGTCCTCGGGCGACTTCAGTCCGACAAAGGCGGTTTCGACCGCGCGCGGTTTCGGAAACAGCTTGAGGGTTGCCGCGGTGATGATGCCGAGCGTGCCTTCGGCGCCGATGAAGAGGTTCTTCAGGTCGTAGCCGGTGTTGTCTTTTTTCAGCTTCGACAGCGCGTTGAGAATGCGGCCGTCCGCCAGCACCACTTCGAGACCGAGCGCCATCTCGCGCGCGACGCCAAAGGCGAGCGCGCCGGTGCCGCCGGCATTGGTCGAGAGATTGCCGCCGATGGTGCAGCTGCCTTCGGCGCCGAGCGACAGCGGAAAGTAACGATCGGCTTCGGCCGCCTTCTGCTGCGCGACCTGAAGCACCACGCCGGATTCACAGGTCATGGTGTTGGAGGCCGGATCGATCTCGCGGATCTTGTCGAGCCGCCGGGTCGAGACCACGACCTCGCCCTGATGCGGAGTCTGGCCGCCGACGAGGCCCGTATTGCCGCCTTGCGGCACCAGCGCGATCTTCTGTTCGGAGGCGAGCTTGCAGATCGCCGAGACTTCCGCCGTCGACCCCGGCCGCAAGACGAGCGGCGAGCGCCCGTGAAACAGCCCGCGCTCCTCCGTCACGTAAGGCGCGACATCGGCCGGCTCCGTCATCGCATATTTGTCGCCGACAATGGCGCGAAACCGCGCGATCAGTTCGCTGGAGAGCGGAGGGACGGGCGTTGGGGAGAGGTTCATTGGCGTCTCTTCTGCAGCTTCTTCTTATCGGTCGATCGCGGCGCGGCGCAGCCGGTCGTTGATGGCCTCGCCGAGCCCATGATCGGGCACCGGCATGACGGCGATGGCGCGCGCGCCCTTGGCATCGAGGGCGCGAAGATAGCCGAAAAGATTGGCGGCGGCCTCGGCAAGATCGCCGGTCTCGGACAGGTTCAGCACGGCTTTGGCCGCCTCAGCGCCCGCAACGCGCGTCGCGCCGAACGCCAGCAGCGCCTCGTCCGGCCCGACCGCGGTCGCGTCGAGCCGGACCGGCGTGCGCGGCGCATAGTGCGAAGACAGCATGCCCGGCGCCAGCGGCTGGCTATCGTTGGTGGCGACGTCTTCGGGTAGCCGAGCCAGCGCATGGCCGAGCACGCGCTCGACCTCCTCGCGTGGCAGGCCGCCCGGCCGCAGCAGCATCGGAACGTCAAAGCAGGCGAGAATCGTGGATTCGACGCCGACTTCGACCGGTCCGCCATCGAGGATCAGATCGACGCGGCCGGAGAGGTCGCTGGCCACATGTGCGGCCGTGGTCGGCGAAACGTGGCCTGAAATGTTGGCCGATGGCGCCACCACGGCGCTGCCAAATGCGCGCAGCAGGTCCTGCGCCACGGGATGCGCGGGCACGCGGATCGCGACCGTGTCGAGCCCGGCGGTAGCAAGTTCCGCGACCGGGCATTGCGGCGTCTTCGGCAGCACCAGCGTCAGCGGACCGGGCCAGAACGCTTCCGCAAGGCACGTGGCAGCGGCATCAAAGCGGGCGATCTGGCGGGCGGCGGCGAG
>NZ_DASSRP010000196.1:0-2409 GCF_035701725.1 Bradyrhizobium sp. | reverse complement strand
GCAGGTCCCTCGTGCACGCTGAGATAGCTGCCGACGCCGTGACCCGTGCCGTGCTCGAAGTCGACGCCGGCCTGCCATAGATATTGCCGCGCCAGCGTGTCGAGCTGTGCGCCTGACGTGCCGTCGGGAAAAAGCGCTCGTGCGATGGCAATGTGGCCGCGCAGCACGCGGGTGAAGCGGTCGCGCATCTCCGTTGTCGGCTCGCCGATCGCAATCGTGCGGGTGACGTCGGTGGTGCCGTCCTCATATTGCGCGCCGGAATCGATCAACAGCAGATCGCCGCGCGCGATGCGGCGGTTGCTCTTGCGGGTGACGCGATAGTGCACGATGGCGCCGTTCGGCCCGGTGCCGGAAATCGTCGGGAACGACACATCCTTCAGCGCGCCGGTGTCGCGGCGGAAGGTTTCGAGCGCCTCGACCACATCGATTTCGGTGAGGTTGCCGGAGGGCGCCTCGCGATCGATGAAGGCGAGAAAGCGCGCCAGCGCAATCGCGTCGCGGCGGTGCGCGGCTTTGGTGCCGGCAATTTCCGTGTCGTTCTTCACCGCCTTGAGCAGGCTGACGGGATCGGCGCCGCGGATCGGTTTGCCGCCGGCGGACGTGATCAGGCGCGTCAGCGCATCGGCGGCGGTGGCGCTATCGAGCGCGATCGCAGCGCCGCTCTTCGACAGCTCGACCAGTTTTGGCGTCAGCGCGCCGGGCTCGACCACGGTCGCGATCCGTTCCAGATGATCGCGCACGCTGTTGGAGAGTTTTCGGTGATCGATGAACAGCGTCGGCCGGCCGCTCTTCGGCACCAGCGCGTAAGACAGAGGCAACGGCGTATGCGCGACGTCGGCGCCGCGGATGTTGAAGGTCCAGGCCACCGCGTGGCTGTCCGACAGCACCAGCGCGTCGGCGTCGAGCTTGGCGATCTCGGCCTCGATCCGCTTCAGCTTGTCGGCTTCCACTTCGCCGGAGAATTGCGTCCCGTGCAGGGCGACGGGAGCGAGCGGCAGCGCCGGTCGTTCGGTCCAGATCGCATCGAGTGGATTGTGATCGACCGGAACCAGCTCCGCGCCCGCCTTGGCGCATGCCTGGCCAAGCCTTTCGGCCGAGGCCGTCGTATGCAGCCATGGGTCGAAGCCGAGGCGATCGCCGGCGGCGAGATGCGCGGCGAGCCAGGTGTCCGGCGGCGGATCGACCAGCGACTGGACGCTCCACGCTTTGGTATCGACCTGCTTGGCGGCTTGCAGCATGTAGCGTCCGTCGACGAACACGGCCGCCTCGTGGGCGAGCACGATGGCCATTCCGGCCGATCCGGTGAAACCGGTCAGCCACGCCAGCCGTTCTTCCGACGGAGCGACATATTCGTTCTGCTGCTGGTCGGCGCGGGGGATCACGAACCCGGTCAGGTTGTGCCTTGTCAGTTCCTCGCGGAATGCTGACAGGCGCGCGGTCAGCGCGACGCCGGTTTCGGGTTCTTCGAAGGTTTGGAACAGGGCCTCAAACATTGGACGATAGTACCATCTTCTTCCGTGGAAGGCTGGGTAACCGACTCAATTCGCTTCCGATTCCGAATTTATTGTGATTGAATTGCTGCACCTGCGTGAGACGGGCTTGAATGTTTCGTGACGTCCCATGTCACGGCGCGTTCAAAGGAAATCTTCGGGTGGAATTCCAAGGCAGTTTTCGAGTCTCTGACCAGCGTCGAGGGATCAATCATGCCCGTCTTCACCTTTGAGAAGATTTCGCCGCCGATCGACCGCGTACCTTCCGCTCAGCCCGCTGCGGAAAAGCCGCGCAGCGTGATCGTTCAATTTCTGGATCGTTTCGTCGAGGCGCGCGTCAAGCGCATGGCCGCCGCCGATAGCTCAGGCCAGGAGAAGCAGAAGCCGGAGAAGTGACCAAACCCTCATCCTGAGGAGCGGCGCCCGCGCCGCGTCTCGAAGGATGAAGGCCCGGGTGGGGCCTCATGGTTCGAGATGTCGCTTCGCTCCTCCTCACCATGAGGGTTTCCGATCAAGCTCTCAGCGCACCTTGCACAGCAACAGGCTGCTCCAGCCTTCGATCCGGATGTGCCGTTCCAGGATCAGGCCGCGGGCCCGATAGGCCGCAATCACGCCCGGCGCCTGAGCCGACAACAGCCCCGACAGGATCACCCGCGCCCCGCCGGTAAGGTGCTGCGACATCGGCGTTGCCATCTGCCGCAGCGGATTGGCGAGAATATTGGCGAGGATCAGATCGAAAGGCTGTCGCTCCCGCAAACGCGGCGCCGAGAAGCCGCTTCCGCAACGGACCTCCACGAACGGGCCGACGCCGTTGAGGCGGGCGTTTTCGGCCGCCACCTTCACCGACAGCGCGTCGATGTCGCTGGCGAGGACTTGGGCCCGCAGCGCCTTGGCGGCGGCGATCGCCAAGACCCCGGTT
>NZ_DASSRP010000195.1:0-6269 GCF_035701725.1 Bradyrhizobium sp. | reverse complement strand
CCGAGGTCAGCGCTTCGGTGCCGCCCGAAGTCACCATGACCTCGCTCATCGGATCGAGATTGAGGCCGTGCCAGTGCTGGTAGTGAGAGGCGATCGCCTGCCGCAGTTCGGGAATACCCATCATGGAGGGGTATTGGTTGTTGCCGTTCATCACGGCATCCGCGGCGGCCTTGCGGATGTCCTCAGGGCCGGGATCGTCGGGAAAACCCTGCCCGAGGTTGATTGCGTTGTTGTCGCGGGCAGCCTGCGACATCGCCTCAAAGACGGTCACCGGCAGGTCGCCAAAAACCTTGTTCAGGGACGTCATGACAATGGTCAGCCGGGCGAGTTCGTCGGCAAACCAGCGCCCTTCCAGGCCAGCATCCCGCCCGCGAGGTGCTTGTCATAGGCAAGCCCGGCGGCCTGCGCGGCCAACGAGGCGGTGACCGAGCGCTTGCCCGAGCGGCAGGCAAACACGACCTGTTTGCCCTTCGGATCGGGAATGGCATGGGGATCGAAGCTCGACAGCGGAACCACCACGGCCCCGGGATAAGCGTCGACGGCAACCTCATTGGGTTCGCGGACGTCGACCAGAAGATAGCGCCCCTCGGCCATGCCGCGCGAGACCTCTTCAGCCGCCAAATCGTGTACCCGATGACCCTGATCCGTCACTCAAATTCCTCCGCCTGCACGCTTCTTGTCGACAGCAACCTCGGCGACACCGATACGAATGTCAAATCCACCACACAGGCGCGGCGAAAATCAAGCGCCCGCAAGAGCCCCGCCTGCCCCGGCATCAAATCGTGACCTGGGTTCCGACCTCGACCACGCGGCCGCTCGGGATCTGGAAATAGTCCGTGGCGTCGTTGGCGGTACGGCTCAGCGCGATGAAGAGATGATCCTGCCAGCGGGGCATTCCCGAATGCGCGGCGGGTTTCAGCGCACGGCGTGACAGGAAGAACGACGTCGACATGATATCGAATTGCCAGCCGAGCTTGCGCGCGATCGCAAGCGCCTTCGGCACGTTGGGCTGCTCCATAAAGCCGAATTTCAGCGTCACTTTGGTAAAGGTGTTGCCCACCTGCTCCAGTCTTACGCGTTCGGCAGGATCGACGCGCGGGGTCGCGGCGGTCTCGATGGTGAGAATGACGTTCTTCTCGTGCAACACCTTGTAGTGCTTCAGACTATGCATCAGCGCGGTCGGAGCACTGACCGGGTCGCTGGTGAGGAAAACCGCCGTGCCGGGAACGCGCTGGGGCGGCCGTTTTTCCAGCATCGCAACGAGATCGGCGAGCGGAAATTCGAGCTTGCGCGACTTGTCAAATAACAGCCGGCTGCCGCGGCGCCAGGTGTACATCAACAGCATCACCATCGCGCCGAGCGCGAGCGGCACCCAGCCGCCTTCCAGCACCTTGAGCAGATTGGCGGCAAGGAAAGTCAAATCGAGGAACAGGAACGGCGCGATCAGCGCGGCGGCCGCGATCGGCGACCACTTCCACACCCGCCAGATCACGACAAAGCCCATCATTCCCGTGACCACCATGGTGCCGGTCACCGAGATGCCGTAGGCGGATGCCAGAGCGCTTGACGAGCGGAACATCAGAACCAGCAACATCACCGCAATCAGAAGCATCATGTTGATGCGCGGAATATAGATCTGGCCGAAATGCGATTCAGAGGTGTGCCGGATTTCAAATCGCGGCAGCAGCCCGAGTTGAATCGCCTGTTGCGTCAGCGAATAGGCACCGGTGATGACCGCCTGGCTCGCGATCACGGTCGCAATGGTCGCGAGCGCCACCATCGGAATGAGCGCCCAATCCGGAAACATCAGAAAGAACGGGTTCTCGATCGCCTTCGGGTCATGGATAACAAGCGCCGCCTGGCCGAGATAATTCAGCGCCAGCGACGGTAGCACGATGAAGAGCCAAGCCGCCTGAATCGGTTTTTTGCCGAAATGTCCGAGGTCGGCATAGAGCGCTTCTGCGCCCGTGACGGCCAGAAACACCGCGCCGAGCGTGACGAATCCGATCATGCCGTGATGGAGCATGAAGGAAATGGCAAACGCCGGATTAAGCGCCCGAAACACTTCCGGATGCTGCATCACCGGCGTGATCGCCCCGATCGCGATGATGGCAAACCAGATGCACATGATGGGGCCGAAAAAGGCCGCGACGCGAGCGGTTCCGCGCGACTGCGCCGCAAACAGCGCCAGCAGAATGATCACCGTCAGCGGCACCACGTAAGGATCGAGCGCCGCCGTGACGAGCTTGATGCCTTCGATGGCCGAAAGCACCGACAGTGCCGGGGTGATGACGGCATCACCGTAAAACAGCGCGCCCGAGACGATACCGAGCAGCACGATCGTGGCGGCGCCGCGGCTGACTGCGCGCTGGGCAAGCGCCATCAGCGCAAGCGTTCCGCCCTCGCCGTGATTGTCGGCGCGCAGCAGGATGACGACGTATTTCATCGTGACGACGATGATCAGCGCCCACAGGATCAAGGAGACGACACCAAGGACGGCCGCGGGCTCGACGATGCCCGAGGGACCGCTGGCCGCAACCACCGCCTCGCGCAGGGCATAGAGGGGGCTGGTGCCGATATCGCCGTAAACGACGCCGATGCTGCCGATCAGCAGGGCCTTCAAGCTGGCTGTCGAATGGATCTCGCCATGGCCATTGGCCGCCGTCGTTTCCGAGGCGGGAGCTACAACATCACTCGTCATGGGGGTTGGGAGCCTCTACGTGCTTCACTGCGCAATCGCAAAGCGAAGCGGCTTATAGCCCTGCGCTCGAAGCATAGCCTAGCCCTATTTTGGGCCAATGGCATGCAAAAAATGCATGCAGGCCTAGATAGTCACCTGGGTGCCGACTTCAACCACCCGCCCGGTAGGAATCTGGAAGTAATCGGTCGCGTCATTGGCCGAGCGGCTCATCGCGATAAACAGGAGGTCCTGCCAACGGGGCATTCCCGACTGCGCCGAGGGCTTCAATGCGCGGCGAGAAACAAAGAACGACGTCGACATGATGTCGAATTGCCAGCCGAGTTTGCGCGCGATGCCGAGCGCCTTGGGGACGTTGGGCGTCTCCATAAAACCGAACCGAAGCTGGACGGAGGCAAATCTCTCGCTGATGGTTTCCATCCGGAAGCGTTCGGAAGGATCGACCCGAGGTGTCTGGGCCGTCAGAATTGTCAGGATCACATTCTGCTCGTGAAGCACCTTGTTGTGCTTGAGGTTGTGCAACAGCGCCGTCGGCACAAAGCTTGGGTCGCTGGTCAGAAAGACCGCCGTTCCCTTGACGATGTGAGGCGGACGTTTTTCCAGGCTCTTGAGCAGATCGTTCAGCGGTACTTCGATGTTTCTGGTCTTCTGCGCCAGGATCGCGGTACCTCGGCGCCAGGTCCAGATCATGGTCGCCATCGCCGCACCGAACAACAGCGGCACCCACGCCCCTTCGAACAGCTTTGACAGATTGGCGCTGAAGAATGTCGTATCGACGACGACGAGCGGCATGATCAGCGCGGCGGCCGTCGCCGCGCGCCAGTTCCACAATTTCCAGATCACGACGAAACCCATGATGCCGTCGGTAACCATGGTGGTTGAGACGGCGATGCCGTAGGCCGAGGCAAGGCCGCTGGAGGTGCGGAACAGCAGCACCAGCAGCAACACGCCGATCAACAGCAGTCGGTTCACCCGCGGCAGGTAGATCTGGCCGGCATGCGTTTCCGAGGTGTAACGGACCTCGAAGCGCGGCAACAGACCAAGCTGCACCGCCTGCCGCGTCAGCGAATAGGCCCCGGTGATGACCGCCTGGCTGGCAATCACGGTGGCCGCCGTGGCCAGCGCGACCAGCGGCAGCAGCAATACTTCCGGCACCATCCGGTAGAACGAATTCTCAATCGCATCCGGATGGGAGAGCACCAGGGCTCCCTGCCCGAAATAATTGAGAAGCAGCGACGGCAGCACGAAATAGAGCCAGCCTGCCTGGATCGGCTTGCGCCCGAAGTGTCCGAGGTCGGCGTAGAGCGCCTCGCCGCCGGTGACGGCAAGAAACACCGCGCCAAGCGTCACCAGACCGATCGTCCCATGCGAAAGCAGGAATTGCAGGGCGTACCAGGGATTGATCGCCGCCAGCACCGATGGCTCATCGCTGATGTGATAAAGGCCCATCGCCGCGAGCGAGCCGAACCAAACCACCATGACCGGCCCAAAAGCCGAGGCGACGCGTGCCGTGCCGTTCCTCTGAACGGCAAACAGGCCGACCAGGATGAATACGGTCAGCGGCACGACGTAATGTTCGAACGCCGGCGTTGCGAGCTTGAGGCCTTCGACGGCCGACAGCACCGAAATGGCCGGCGTGATCATGGAGTCGCCGATGAACATCGATGCGCCAATCACGCCGAGCGCCAGCAAGATCCAGCTCCTGTGTCCGAGCGCGCGCTGACTGAGCGCCATCAGCGACAGGGTGCCGCCCTCCCCGTTATTGTCGGCGCGCAGCAGTAGCAGCACGTATTTCGCGGTGACGACGATAAACAGCGCCCACAGGATCAGCGACAAGACGCCGAGCACGATGATGCGGCTGACCGGTTGCCCGTGCGCCGCATCGGTGACCGCTTCGCGAAACGCATAGAGCGGCGAAGTCCCGATGTCGCCAAAAACGACACCGATCCCTCCCAGCGTCAGGGCCCAGAAACCGGTCGTGACCGGTCCATCATGGGCCTCCGTCGACGTAACACTGGGGGTCATGATGACAGGGAGGCTCGATCTTTGATTTTGATCTGGACGGCTATCGACGCTTTCCCAGATGGTCTGTCAACGGATTTGGCTAGACCGGCGACGCAAGGCCGCGCCGCTCCGAGCGAAACCTATCGTTTCTCGGAAGCGGTAATATAGTAATAACACTAGGGCTTCAAGCCGGGCGGCAGTGGCGGGTTTTCGCGCATCAGCGTGATCGTCACCCGGCGGTTCGCCGACAGCGAGGGATCGTCCGGAAACAGCGGCTGAGTATCGGCCTTGCCGGACACTGCGAAGATGTGGGCCGCAGGGAGCCCTTCGCGCTCCAGGATCTGGCGCACGGCATTGGCGCGATCGGCCGAGAGGTCGAAGGCGCCGTAGTCGCTTCGGGTCGGAACAAATCCGGCCGAGGTGTGACCGGCGATCGCCACCCTGAGCGGGGTCGCCTTCAAAGGCGCCGCCAGTTTCTGGATCAGCCGGCGCGTCCGTTCAAAGGGCACCTTGGAGCCTTCCGCGAACATCGAGCGTCCGTCCTGGTCGACGATCTCGAGGTTGAGGCCTTCCTTGGTCTCTTCAAACATGATGTGCTTGGAGATCTCGGTCATCTCCGGCATGTCCTGCAACGCCTGCCGCAGCGAAGCTGAGGCGAGGGCAAACTCGCGGTCGATCTTCAACTGCGCCCCGGCAACCTGGTTGCGGTCTTGTTGGTCCGGGGTCGGCGTATTCGAGGCCTCTTCCGGCGAAATGTGTTCGACGTTTTTCAGTTTCGGCCGCGTCGGCAAGCCGTCGGATTCGATGATGCCGGAATAGCGCACATCGGTCTGCACGCCGAAGGCCTCGCGCATCGAACCGGCGACGATCTTGAGCTTGTTGTTGTCCATGGTGGAGAACGCCACGAGCATCACGAAGAAGCTCATCATCAGACCCATCAGGTCCGCGAAGGTCACGAACCAGCCGTGCCCTCCGCCGTGTGCGTCGCCCCTTTTTTTCTTGGCCATGATCGCTGTTCCGAAAGCCGCTCCGCCGAATTAAGCGTGAGCCTCTTCGCCTTCCTCGTGGCGATGTTTTTCCGGCAGGTAAGCCAGCAGCATTTCGCGGACCAGGGTCGGGCTCTTGGAGTCGCGGATCATCAGAATGCCGTCGATGATCAGCGTGCGGTTGGTCTCCTCGTCGAGCAGCTTGCCATGAAGCTTGTCGGCGATCGGCAGACAGAACAGGTTCGCAACCAGCGCGCCGTAGAGCGTGGCGAGCAGCGCGGTCGCCATGAACGGGCCGAGCTTGGAGGGGTCCGTCATGTTCGCGAACATCTGCACCATGCCGATCAGCGTACCGATCATGCCGAAGGCCGGCGCGCAGTCGCCGATCGCGCGGTAGATCTTGCTGCCCTCATCGAGGTGCATCAGGAAGTTGTCGCGGTCGCGCTCCAGATTGTCGCGGATAAACTCCATGTCGTATCCGTCGGCGATGTAGCGGATGCCCTTGGCGAGGAAGGGCTCGTCGGTCTCGACCTTTTCCAGGCCGACCGGGCCCTGCTTGCGGGCGATTTCGGCGATGCGGG
>NZ_DASSRP010000194.1:0-6687 GCF_035701725.1 Bradyrhizobium sp. | reverse complement strand
GGGCTGCTCTCAATTGGCTCATGCTGGCCTCAAGCTTCGCAACGATCGCATGGTTGAGTTTTCGAACGACAGGAGGATGAGATGATCTTGGATCAAACCATTGGCTCCGCTCGTGCGGAGGGACATTTGAATCACGTCGGTCGGCGCCTCATGGGAAGTCTGCTGACCGCTGTGTTGGCGCTCATTCTGGTTCTGGCGTCTTTGACTAATTTGGCCGCAGTGGAGGCTTTGTCGCAAACCGCTGAAACGGCCAGTCACACTCTGCCGCTGCCACGAATTCAGTATCTCGAGTCGATGCCGTGGATGGACTGGAATGCGTCAGCGCCGACACTGCGGATCGATACGCTGATGCTGCCCGGAGGGCCGCCCTGGGGTGACCCGCAAGACCTTCAGGTGGTGACCAAAGGTTCAACGACGTTGAGCTGAATTACGCCATGACGGCGCAGTGCTGGCGGCGAAGCGGTCCGCATTGCGCCCCAGTTCAGTGGGAGGAAACCGATGTTTGCAAGCTTCAATGACCCGTTCGAGACATTGTTGACCCTGCAACGCGCCCTGGACTCTCGCATCGCGAGCGACTGGATGGGCCGCGGGACGGCCGCAATCGGCAGTTTTCCGCCGATCAACATCTTCCAGAAGAACGATGATTTCGTCGCGGTTGTCGAACTGCCGGGCATCGACAAAAACGATCTGGAGATCGAGGCGAAGGAAAATACCATTCGCATCCGAGGCAAGAAGACGATTGCCTACGGTGAACAAGCGAGTATCCATCGTCGCGAGCGCATCACGGGCGTGTTCGACCGAACCTTGTCGGTGCCAATTCGAATCGAGCCGGACGGCATCAAGGCTGAATACCGGGACGGCATCCTTGCGCTGTTCATTCCGCGTGCCGAGGCCGACAAGCCGCGTTCGATCAAGATCAGCTAGGGAGTAGGGCCATGTCAGAGCCGCAAGAGCTGCAGGTTCAGCAGAAGCGTGAGGTCGACAAGAAGATCGAGGGCACGACCCCCGGGCGGGCCTTTGTACCGGTAACGGATATTTTCGAAACGCCCGAGGCGCTGACCGTCGTGCTTGAAATGCCAGGCGTCGACCGCAACAGCATCGAGGCGAATGTCGAGGACGACATCGTGACCATCGAAGGTCGGATCGATTTCGCGAAATACGAGGGCATGCAGCCGGTCTACACCGAATACAATGTCGGCCACTACGCGCGCAGCTTTGAAATTTCCAACAAGATCGACCAGAGCAAGATCAGCGCGCAAATGAAGGACGGCGTGGTGACGATCGTGCTGCCAAAGGCGGCGCAGGCCAAGCCGCGAAAAATTCAAGTGGCTTGAGGGCCAGCTTTGGCGCGCGGGCGGCGAAGGGGCGCGCCGTCTCGCGCCGATGGCTGGGACGCGCGCTGCGAGAGAAAATTTTGCGGACCCTCTTGAACTTTTGAGTCGATTTTGTATTTGGATTTTGCCGCGTGAGCGGTGTTGGGTGCCAGATTTGGGCCCAGCGGATTGACCGGGCGCCGGACAACTGTCTTGCACTGGTGTCTAGCGCTCCTTCGTATCCAGCTTGCTCCTAGGAGGACTTGGTATGAGGACTTACGATTTTGCCCCCCTTTGGCGTTCGACGATCGGTTTCGATCGGCTTTTCAATCTCCTCGATGAAACCCAACACAGGGCCGAGGATAACTATCCGCCCTATAATATCGAACGGCTCGGCGAAGATCGCTATCAGATCTCGCTCGCACTCGCCGGTTATAACCGGAACGAGATCGCGGTGACCGCAGAGCAAAATGTTCTGACGGTGGAAGGTCGCAAAAGCGACAAGGACCAGCACCAATATCTCTATCAGGGCATCTCCGCTCGGCCTTTCAAACGGCAGTTCAATCTTGCCGACTATGTCCAGGTGAGGACGGCGAGCTTCGACAACGGCTTGCTCCAGGTCGAGCTTGTTCGCGAAATTCCCGAAGCCATGAAGCCGAAGCGCATTGCGATTAACGCCGTCGGCTCGAGCGAACTGAGTCAGATCGAAGCCAAGGCCGCCTGATTACCGGACCAGGCGCCAAGGACCAGGCGCCAAGGTTCGTGCCGCGCGGGCGTGTCCCGCGCGGCATCCGTCAACCCGTCTCAGAATGGAGGAAACGATGCGGCCGACGACCGCGCTCGACAGCAACCTACTCGATTTCGATTCCTCGCTTCATCCCAGGACTGGATTCGAGCTGGCCCGTATCCGTACTCACCGCAGCAATATCCACCGCTATCGCAGACTGCTGCGGACGAAGTTGTCCGATCTCGAGCGTGACTTCATCGAGAGGCGGATGGCGCACGAACAGGCCGCGCTCGACGCTTTGGTCGCCGAGACGCTCCCGGCGGCGTTCACCATCCCGAACGAGTCGCCATCCGCTTCCTCGCGCGAAAGCAGGGCGTCATGAATATCCAGCACCTGCTGATCCGCGGCAGCGAGAAGGTCGTCAGCCATTACCGTCTGCTGCTCGCCAGCGCGAAGGCCGAGCAGGAGCGCGAACTTTTCATAAGCCGCATTGAGCGCGAGCGACGGCTGCAGAATGCGTTCCGCGGCGACCGCGCGGAGAGGTTCGCGCCGTGACCCGGGCCGAAGACGACCGCTTCGCAACGTTCGATTTCGTGCTGAAGCAGCACGGACGGGGCAGGTGGAAATGGTCTGTCCGCGCCGCTGATGGCCGCGTGATCATGAGGGGCTCTGAGTTGAGCCGCGGGGGCGCGAGATACAGGGCAGAGCGAGCGCTGTTTCTCCTGCTGTGCGCAAGTGCCTCGCGCGCTCCCAAGCTGTTGCCGCCGGACCGATCTGAATTGGCGGCCCATTCGCCAGCACAGGAAGGCTTCAGCATCAAAGCCTCAGGATCGTCGAAAATTCGGGAGCGCAAGGCCGGAAACGGCGCTTAGTTGCCTTGCCACTCGCGCCCACGATGTCCGCTCCCGACGATATTGCGTCGCTCGTGCGCTTCATGCAGCGCCGTCAGGCGAGCCAATGGTCGGAACGAAATCGCGCCCATGCGCTGCAATTGATTGAATTGGGCGCCTGCCGGCCTGAAAGAGATCGAGCGTGCACGAAAGGACGGGGGGTGGAACGCCGCGCAGCGAAATTGGAAAGTCGGACTTGCGTGAGCAATCCCGCATTTCGTGCGCCGTCGATGGCAGCAGGGACATCAGTTTACTCGCCGAAACGACGGCGGCGTGACCCTCAAAACCGACATTTTGGTTGGTTGGACCCGGTCCAGCTCTAGCCGACGTCGGGCGGTCATGCTTTGATGTCCTTCCGCGCGGAGCAGACTTCCGTCCGGCCTCTATATTATTCTGGAATTTGATTTGTGATTGACAAGCTTGCCGAGGGTCCACAGCAGGTCATCAATGACCTGCAACGCAGGCTCGACGAATCCCTTGCCCAGCAGGCAGCCACGGCAGACGTGCTTAGGGTCATCGGCCGCTCGAGCTTCGACCTCCACGCCGTTCTCGAAACCCTGATAAACTCTGCCGTCAAGCTGTGCGGCGCCAATCGCGGTGCGATCTTTCTTCGCGATGGAGAAGTCTATCCGCTAAGAGCGGTCTCCAGCGCAAGCCCGGAATTCCTGCAATATTGGGCGGCAAATCCGCCGAGGGCAGGCCGTGGTTCAGCCACCTCGCGGGTCATCGCGTCGGGAAAGGTCGAAGTTATTCCCGATGTTCTGGCCGACCCTGAAATGCAGATGCCCGCGACGTCCTTGAATCGAATTCGCGGGACGCTGGGTGTACCGCTGCTCAGGGACAACAAGGTCGAAGGCGTGATGGTCCTGACGCGGCCCGAGCCGGGCCCGTTCACCCAAAGCCAGATCGATCTGGTGCAGACCTTCGCCGACCAGGCGATGATCGCGATCGAGAATGCCCGCCTGTTCGATGAGGTGCAGGCGAAATCCGCCGACCTGCATGAATCACTTCAGCATCAGACCGCGACCGCCGAGGTGCTCGAGGTCATCAGCCGCTCGCCCCGTGAACTCGACCCGGTGTTCCAGACAATTCTGGCCAGCGCGAGCGACATTTGCGCAGCCCAATTCGGCAACTTGTTTGTTCTCCAGAAGGATGGCGGCCTCCATTGCGCCTCGACCTTCAATCTGCCTTCGGCGTTCGCGGAGACGTTTTCGCGCCAGGCGGTCATCTACCCGCCGCCGATCGATCCGCTGGGGCGGGTGATTGCGACCCGGCAGCTCGTCCATGTCACCGATGTGAAACAGGAGCCGGCCTACGTCACCGGTTTTCGCCCGTTTATGGAACTGGTCGAACTCGGCGGGGCGAAGACGATTCTGCTTGTGCCGATGTTGAAGGAAGACCTCCTCGTCGGCGTGATCGCAATTTTCCGGCAGACGGTGCATTCGTTTTCCGACAAGCAGATCGAGTTGGTGACGAGCTTCGCCAATCAGGCGGTCATCGCCATCGAGAATACGCGCCTGTTCAACGAGACCCAGGATGCGCTCGCGCGTCAGACCGCAAGTGCGGATATCTTGCGCGTGATCAGCAGGTCACAGACGGATGTGCAGCCGGTGTTCGACGCCATTGTACGGACCGCCGTCCGCCTGATCGGCTGTGATCGTGCCTTCTTCATGCGCGTCGACGGCCAGACGTATACGCCCGTCGCCGGCGTAAACCGCGACGGCCCCGTTGTTTTAGGCCCCCGGCAGCCGATCGATCCCGCCGCGAATTTCCCCTCTCGGGCGATCGCAACAAAGCAGATGCTGCATCTGCCGGACTGGTCCCTGATCGAACTGCCAGAATATGAGCGCACGATCCGTGAGCTGCACGGCGCCAGATCCTCGCTGCTCATGCCGCTGCTTCGTGGAGACGACTGCATCGGGCTTTTGGCCCTGGTCGCAAGTCAGCCAAACGCGTTCAGCGCGACCGGGATTGCGCTCGCCGAATCTTTCCGGGATCAGGCCCTGATCGCCATCGAGAATGCCCGCCTGTTCAGCGAGACTCAGGAGGCGCTGGAGCGGCAGACTGCGACCGCCGATATCTTGAAGGTGATAGCAAGCTCACCATCGGACGTGCAGCCGGTGTTCGAGGCGATCGCGACGCGGGCCAACGGCCTTGTTGGCGGCTTTTCCGCCACCGTATTCCGCTTCATCGACGGAATGGCCCATTTGATGGCCTTTACTCCGACCACGCCCGAAGCGGACGATGTCCTGAAGTCCACGTTCCCGAGTCCGGTCGAAAGCTTCGCACCGTTCCAGATGGCCCGGGACGGCGAGGTCACGCAGGTTCCCGACACGGAATCGCTCACCGATGAAATCCTGGAGATCGCGCGCGCGCGGGGCTTCCGCAGCATGCTGTTCGCACCGCTGATGAACAAGGGCGCCTCGATCGGACTGATTGCTGTCACCCGTCTTCAGACCGGTGCCTTCTCGGACCATCACGTGCAACTGCTTCGAACCTTCGCCGACCAGGCGGTGATCGCCATTGAAAACGCCCGAATGTTCGATGAGGTGCAGGCGCGGACGCACGATCTCTCGGAGGCTTTGCAGTTCCAGACTGCAACGTCGGACGTACTCAAGGTCATAAGCAGTTCGCCGGACACTCTGCAGCCGGTGCTTGATGTCATCGTTGAAACGTCGCGGCATCTATGTAGTGCCGTGACATCGTCAATCTTCCTGCTGAGGGATGGCCGATTCCACATCGCGGCGCTATCCGGGGCGACGCCTGAATACCTGGAGTTTTTGCAAGCCAATCCAATCGCACCGGAGCAACGCGGATCGTCGACCGCAAGGGCCGCGCGCGAGAAGCGCACGGTGCATATCCCCGACATCAGTGCCGACCCCGAATTCGGCCAGGGTCATATGGCAGTGGGTCACCGGCGAGCTTTGCTTTCAGTGCCATTGATGCGCGAAGGCGTCGCAATTGGTATGATTACCATGACCCAACCCTACCTCACCCCCTTTACTGAGCGACAGATCGAGGTTGTCCAGACCTTCGCCGAACAGGCCGTGATTGCGATCTCGAACGTGCGATTGTTTGAACAGGTACAGGAGCGCACCAGGGAGCTTTCGCTTTCGCTCGACGAGTTGCGCACCGCGCAGGACCGCCTGGTGCAGACGGAAAAGCTCGCCTCGCTCGGCCAACTCACGGCCGGCATCGCGCACGAGATCAAGAACCCGCTCAACTTCGTCAATAATTTCTCGGCACTGTCGGGCGAGCTGATCGACGAGCTCAATGACCTGCTCGGATCGGCTGCACTCGACGACAAGACGCGCGAGGAGATCGACGAACTCACCGCGATGCTGAAAGGCAACCTCGACAAGGTCGTGCAGCATGGCAAGCGCGCCGATTCGATCGTCAAGAACATGCTGCTGCATTCGCGCGAAGGCACGGGTGACCGCCGGGCCGCCGACATCAATACGATCGTCGAGGAGAGCCTCAACCTTGCCTATCACGGCGCGCGGGCCGAGAAGTCCGGCTTCAATATCACGCTGCAGCGCGACCTCGATCCGTCTGCCGGGGTCATCGATCTTTACCCGCAGGAGATCACGCGGGTGTTCCTCAATCTCATTTCCAATGGCTTTTACGCCGCGAACAAACGCAAGGAAGCTGGCGACGACGGCTTCGAGCCGTTGCTGAGGGCGACCACAAAAAACCTCGGCAACAAGGTGGAAATCCGCATCCGCGACAACGGCACCGGCATCCCAGCCGAAGTCAA
>NZ_DASSRP010000193.1:0-18565 GCF_035701725.1 Bradyrhizobium sp. | reverse complement strand
GATCGAGGCCGATCTGCCGATGAACACCAATTACTTCGCCGGCCATAATTTTTCCGGTCCTGCCCTGACGGTGGACGCGCTACGCGCGGGACTGGAGGGCGGAAGCTTCGGCAAGGGTTCGACTGCCGAGCAGGCCGAGGCCAGCGCGCTGATGGAGGCGATCGAACGCTATTCCGGCATTTTCCAGAGCGACGAAGTCAGGGTCAGCAAACGCTTCACCGATTTTGAAGCCGGAGAGGCCATTAATCCGGAGGACGTGCTGCTCTTCAGCGACGCCCAGTACAACTCACCGGACTCTGAACCGGATGATTCTCATCCCGTCCCAGGACGCTTCGACCCGTCGGCGCAAATGGAGTGGTCGCCGGTCTGGTCGCTGCGAGACCAGCGTTTTCGTTATCTGCCGACCAGCATGCTCTATTTCTTTTATGGTGGCGGTCCTGGGCACTACGCCGCTGACTCCAACGGTTGCGCCGCCGGCAACACGCAGCAGGAAGCCATCGTCCAGGGCTTCCTTGAGCTGGTCGAGCGCGATGCCTATGCGATCTGGTGGTACAACCGCTCGCCGCGCGAAGAACTCGATCTCGACCAGTTCGATGACTCCTACGTTCAGGATCTGCGCAGACAGTTGGGCGACCAGGGACGCAAACTCTGGGTGCTCGACATTACCAGCGATCTTGGCGTGCCGACCTATGTTGCGATCGTGCACTGGATGCAGAACGGGCACGAAAACATCGAGTTTGGCTCCGGCGCGCATTTCGACAGCCGCATCGCGCTGCTTCGCACCTTGACCGAACTCAACCAGTTCCTGTCCATCGGACTGATGAATGGCGGAACGGGCGAGAAACCCAGTCTCGACCACGTGACGCCGCTCGAGTTGAAGAAATATCCCTTCCTGTCCCCGAATGGCCGGCCGGCCGCGCCGATCATCAAGGGCTCGAAATTCGGGCTCCTCGACGACACCCGCAAGCAGGTCGACGCATGCGTGGAAATCGCGCGGCAAGCGGGACTTGATTTTCTCGTCCTAGACCAGACCAGGCCGGACGTTGAGACCTCCGTCGTCCGCGTGATCGTTCCAGGTCTGCGTCACTTCTATCGCCGTTTCGGACCCGGACGACTCTACGACGTGCCCGTCAAGCTTGGACTGCGCGACAGGCCTATAGAGGAAAGCGAGCTGACGCAATACCTGCCTCATAGCTAGCCGGTGCGTGGATGGGCATTCGCTTCATCACCGCCGCGAGTTCGTGAGGCGAATGTCGGTACCGGGCAACTTGTGAGGCAACTTCGGATTGGCCACTACTTCCAAAAAAACGAGCGGACGCAAAACGGCAAAACCGGTTCTCGCCGCCCGTCTGAACGCTCACGTGACGCTCAAGACCGATGCGGACGGCGGTCTCATTGCCCGCTTCGGTGGCTATGAACAGGGATTAGGCAAGTTCGCGCCGGCCATTTCGAAGCGCATCACCGAACTGCAAACCGGGCTTCCGCTAGCGTCGATCGCGGGCAGCAGCGCCACCGACAAAGAGATCGAAGTTCTGATCCGACGACTGGCCCGGAGCGGCCTCGTGGAATTTCGGCTCGGAGCGGGGCCGGCTGGCCAGGACCAGATCACCATCGAACCGCAGATGGCTGAATACTGGCCGCAAATTTCCAAGATCGGGAGCACCGATACGCTAGCGCTGTCGCGCTTTGCCTATCTGCGGCGCCGCGGCAAGGAAATGGTGCTGGAATCCCCGCGTGCAGGCGCATTGTTCAAGATAGTCAACCCGACGATCGCCTCGGCGCTTGCCATGCTCGCCGTGCCGCAGAAGATCAGCCGATATTCCAAGGACCGAGGCTTTCCCGGATTGGAGCTTCTGGGATTGCTCCTGGACTGCCAAATCCTGTTCAAGCTTAGCCCCAACGATGCCGATGGCCTGCGGACCTCGGAAGGCGATCCAAGTCTCGTGCTCTGGGATTTTCACGACCTGCTGTTTCACACCCGCAGCACCGACGGCCGCCAGGCTAATCCGATCGGCGGCCTCTACGCGTACTCCCGCGTCATGCCACCGCTGCCCGCCGTCCGGCCGTCGTGGCGTGGACCGACGACCGACCTCAACGGCCCGGATTCGCGATCGCCCTCACCTTTTGCTGCTCTCCTGGACGCGCGACAATCGACCCGCGACTTTGACGACGGCCGCCCCATCACGCTGGCCGAACTGGCGACCTTCCTGCATTCTGCCGCGCGCGTGCGCGCCAAGTGGACGGCACCCGCGGAAATCGAAGGCGGACAAGGGCCAGACGTTTCTCACGCTTCGCGGCCTTATCCGTCGGCGGGCGCGGCCTACGAACTGGAGCTCTACCTTGCCGTCCACAAATGCGATGGCCTGCCGCGCGGATTCTACCACTATGATGCGGAGAGACATTCCCTGACACGGATCGAAGTCAATTCGCCGGATTTTGAAGCTCAGCTCTACGATGCAGAACTCGCGATCGGCGCCTCGAACGCCCCGCAAGTGCTCGTGGTTATCGCGGCGCGGTTCGGCCGAATCTCGTGGAAATATAGCTCGGTCGCCTATTCGCTGATCCTCAAAGACGTGGGCGTGCTGATGCAAACGCTGTACCTGACGGCGACCGACCTGGGTCTCGGCGCATGTGCGATCGGCACTAACAATATCGACCGCTTCGCGCGGATGACCGGATTGGATTTCGCTGTCGAAGGTGCGGTCGGACAATTTGTCATTGGCCGCCCGGGTGAGCCAGGACCGGAATGATAGGCCGGCCGCGCCAGGACAGCCGCAGCGGAAATTGATGCTTTGCGCTTCCGCGGCCCTTGCAGTTCCGATCGTCGGTGGCGAAAATAGCCTGAAATATCGACTGTGGCCGGCCCACGGTCACCCGTCACTACGACAAGGCCGCATAGACGGCCGACAGGGAGGCGCGCCATGACAAGGATGCGACGAGGCCTGACATTTGGCGCGGCCACCCTCGCAGCTCTCCTCTTCGCCGACAATGGGCGGGCAGAACAGATTGTCGTCAGCAACTACGGCATCGCCGCCAACGGCATGCCATATGCGGTTGCGATGGAAAAGGGCTTCTTCAAGCAAGAAGGCGCCGACGTCACCGGCATTCTCTCCTCCAATGGCGGCGGCACCACGATTCGAAATCTGCTCGGCGGCAACCTGAACTATGGCGAGGTCGACCTTGCCGGCACCGTGACCGCGATCGAGCAAGGCAACGATTTGCATATCATCAGCGACAACGTTTTGACCGTCGGTGAATTCGTTTGGGCCGTCAAACCGGATTCGCCGATCAAGAGCCTTGCAGATTTCAAGGGCCACAAGATCGGATATACCAATCCGCGCTCGACCAGCCAGGCGCTCAATGTCCTGCTGTTGCAAACGATCGGCCTAACCCAATCAGACGTGAGCCCGACCAAAGTTGGCGGCTTTGGCGAGCAAGTCGTCGCTCTTGATATCGGCGCCATCGACGTTGCGACGCTCGCCGACCCCGTTTGGTCGAAAAACAGCGCCAAATTGCGCACCGTCGTTCGCGCCACCGGCACACTGCCGCCCTTGTGCAATGTGATCGGCGTCGCAACCGGCAAAGCCATCGCCGAGCACGGCGATTTCCTGCGCGCCGTCTTGCGCGCGCGGCGCAAGGCGGTCGAATTCATGTATGCCCATCCCGATGAGGCGGGCGATATTGTCGCCAAGGTCTATGATCTCGACCCCGCGATTGCCCGCCAGGCCGTGCACAACCTCACCACCATGGCACCCGGCGCGACTGTTCCCTATTGGGGAGCCGGCCGTTTCGACATCAAAGGCATGGATGGCATGATCGCCGCCCAGCGCAGCGTCGGCGCCTATTCGGGCACGCCGAACTGGGAAAAGATGATCGACCGCAGCTTCCTCGCTGACGATCTCAAGAAAGACTACTAGTGGCAACTCCACCTCCCTTTCACGTCGCGTTGCGTGATGTCACCAAGGTCTTTCAATCCAGACTAGGTACCGTCGAGGCCCTCGGTCCGATCGACCTCGAACTTCGCCAAGGCGAGTTCTTTGCCGTCGTCGGCCCGTCCGGCTGCGGCAAGTCGACCCTGCTCGACATCATCGCGGCCCTCGCATCTCCCTCTAGCGGCACTGTGACGTTCGAGGGCCGCCCTATTGGCAACAGCGTGCCCGATGGCATCGGCATGGTGTTTCAGGAGAACGCCTGCTTTCCTTGGCTCAATGTCGCCGACAACATCACTTTCGGTCTTCGCCGTCAGCCGCTCGAACCGGCAGAGATCGATCGACGACTGCAACACGCGTTGCAATTGATGGGACTGAATGACTTCGCGCGCGCGTTTCCCGCACAGCTTTCCGGGGGCATGCGTCAGCGCGTCTGCATCGCGCGCACGCTGGTGATGCAGCCGAGGCTGATCCTGCTCGATGAGCCCTTTGGCGCGCTCGATCAGCAGACCCGGCTTTTGATGGGAGACGAACTGCTGCGCATCTGGCGGGCGACCGGCGCGACGGTCCTGCTGATCACCCATGCGCTCGATGAAGCGGCGATGCTAGCTGACCGCGTCGGAGTGATGTCGGCGCGTCCGGGCCGGATCATGGAGATCATTGAAACCGCCTGGCCGCGCGAGCGCGACAGCCAGATCGTTTCTGCCCCGCAATTCGGCGCAATTACCGCGCGATTGTGGACCTTGTTGCGCAGCCAATCCCTGCACGCGCTGCGGCCGGGCACGGCGTGACATGCGCATTCTATTCTACAGGTTTCTCGCGGTCGCGCTCCCCTTGGCTTTGCTTGAATTTCTATGCCGGAGCCATGTCATTCCACCGCTTACGTTGCCGGCGCCCAGCCTGATTGGGCTGGGTTTGCTTGACGTTCTTGCGCACGGCACGTTCAACGCGGCGATCGTCAAGACGCTGACCAATGTCGGACTTGCTATCGTGTTGGCTGTAACGGTCGGAACGATTGCTGGCGCCGCGCTGCACCGCGCCCGAACGCTTCGCACAATGCTGGAGCCGCTGTTTTCCACCTACTACGCGATCCCGATCTACGCATTCTACCCGCTGTTCATCGTCGTGTTCGGCCTGGGCGATGCCCCGCAGGTGACGATCGGCTTTCTGCTGGGGGTGATCTCGATGATCGTCAGCACGCTGGCGGGCCTCGACAGCGTTCCGCCCGTGCTGGGTAAGACCGCCAGCGTCTTGCAGCTCGGATCGATCGCAACCATCCGCCGCGTCACGCTGCCTTACGCGGCGCCCTATCTCTTCACCGGCGTGAAGCTCGCAATCGCCTATGCCTTTATCGGAGTCATCGGTGCGGAATTCATCATGTCCAACACCGGGCTAGGTTATGAAATCCGTTTCGCCTACGACAACCTCGATAACAGCGTGATGTATCCGCTAATCCTGCTGATCCTTCTGATTGCCGTGCTGGTCAATATGGGTCTCGATCACTGGGAGCGCGTTCTGCGGACGCGCCGGGAGCGCATCTGACATGCGGCGGGCGATCGATCGCTATCCCTCCTTGTTCCTGATCCTCGCGCTGCTCATGATCTGGCAGGTGACGTTCTGGATGGTTGGCCGTAATGCCCTGCTGCCGCCCGCCGAGACCGTCCTGCATCTGATCCAGTTGCTACAGACCGCCCGCTTCTGGGGTCATATCGCGGAAACCGGCGCTGCATTCCTGATTGCGCTTTCGATCGCCATCGTGGCGGGGCTTGCGATTGGCATCGCGCTGGGCATGAATCGCACCGCGGCCGAGGTGTTCGAGCCGTTTCTGCTCGCGGGCAACTCGATCCCGAAAATCGCGCTCTACCCGATCGTGCTGCTGATTTTTGGCATCGGCATGCCTGCCAAAATCGCCTTCGGTGCAATCCATGGCGTGGTACCGGTTGCGATCTTCACCCTGACGGCCTGCACAAATATTCCCCCGATACTCGTTCGCGCCGCCAGTGCGATGCGGCTGACCCGCTGGGATACCGTGCGTTCAGTACTGTTGCCTGCCGCATTGCCAGACATCTTCTCGGGCATCCGCATCGGCTTCTCACTCACCTTGATCGGAACCATTCTCGGCGAAATGTTCGGCTCCCAGCGCGGCCTGGGCTACCTCCTGATGACGGCGATAGGCCTGCAAAACATTCAGGTGATCATGTCCGTCACGCTGCTCTTGGTTTTCGTTGCCGCAACGGTAAATTCCCTATTGCTGATGCAAGACCGCCGGTTGCGCAATCCGGCTGGCTAGGGCATTGCAAAGGCTTCGCGATTTCAAGAACAACGCCGGGAGGTAACATGAGCACCACGACCGCGACGGCCGTCGACGCGAAAAGGTCTCGCGTCAGGCTTCTGATCGTGACGATGCTCTTCCTCGTGACAACCGTGAATTATGCCGACCGCGCCACACTTTCGATCGCGGGGACGGCGCTTGCCAAGGAACTGAGCCTCGACCCCGTCGCCATGGGATACATCTTCTCGGCCTTCGGCTGGTCCTATGTGGCAGCGCAGGTTCCCGGCGGATGGCTGCTCGATCGTTTCGGCTCGAAATGGGTTTATGCCTTCAGCATCCTGATTTGGTCCCTCTTCACCTTGCTGCAGGGGCTGGTCGGCTTTCTTGCCGGCGCCGCAGCGATCACGGTCCTGTTCCTGTTGCGGCTTCTGGTCGGACTTGCCGAAGCACCGTCCTTTCCTGCCAATGCCCGCATTGTCGCCGCCTGGTTTCCGAGCAACGAACGCGGCACGGCGTCCGCCTTTTTCAATTCCGGGCAGTATTTCGCCACAGTCATCTTTGCCCCCCTGATGGGCTGGATCGCGCACGATTTCGGCTGGCGTTATGTCTTCTATGTCATGGGATCGCTCGGCATCCTCGTCGGGTTTATCTGGATCAAGACGATCTATGGACCAAAAGATCACCCCGGCATCAACGAGGCCGAATTCGACTACCTCAGGGAGGGTGGCGCGCTCGTCGAACTCGATGCTCCGAAGGACGAACGCGCGGCTGACACCGGACCGAAATGGAACTATATCGGTCAGCTCCTGTCCAACCGCATGATGCTCGGCGTCTATGTCGGCCAGTTCTGCATCAATACGCTGACCTATTTCTTCCTGACCTGGTGTCCCGTCTTTCTGGTCAAGCAGCGCGGGCTGAATATCTTACAGGCCGGATTTGTTGCGACCCTCCCTGCACTATGCGGCTTTATCGGCGGCGTACTCGGCGGGGTGATATCGGACGCCATCCTGCACAAGACCAGTTCGCTAACGCTGGCGCGCAAGATCCCGATCGTGGGCGGCATGCTGCTATCGATGTCCATCATCGCCTGCAACTATGTCGACGGACAGGCCCTCGTCATCGGCTTTATGGCGCTCGCCTTCTTCGGCAAGGGTATCGGCGCGCTTGGCTGGGCGGTCGTTTCCGACACTTCGCCAAAGGAAGCCGGCGGTGTATCGGGCGGGTTGTTCAACACGTTCGGCAACCTGTCGAGCATCACCACCCCGATCATTATCGGGTATATTCTGGCGGCGACAGGGTCATTTGCCGGCGCGCTGGTTTTCGTCGGGGCCAATGCACTCGTGGCCGCCTTCGCTTACCTTGTGATCGTCGGCAAGATCGAACGGGTACGGCTGCGAACAGCTTAGGAAGACGATAAACGGCTTTCTGACGATCTTTAGAGACTGCCCCCACAGGAGTTGACGATGGGCAAAAGAGAACTCGTTACCGAGCAGCCCCGCTACATCAAGCTCAATGAACGCGACAATGTGGCGATCGTTGCCAATGATTTCGGCCTGCCTGCCGGCTCGCGCTTTCCTTGCGGGCTCGAGCTGCGCAGCTTCGTGCCGCAAGGACACAAGACCGCACTCGTCGATATTGCAAAGGGCGAGCCAATCCTGCGCTATGGCGAAGTGATCGGTTATGCCGTCTCATCGATCCTCGCCGGAGAATGGATCGACGAAGCACGTATTCACATGCCAGAGGCACCCGCGCTCGATAAGCTCGAAATATCGACCGCAGTCCCCGAGCCGCTCCCGCCGCTCGACGGTTACACCTTCGAAGGCTATCGCAATCCGGATGGCTCTGTTGGCACCAAGAATATCCTGGGCATCTCGACTTCGGTTCAATGCGTCAAGGGCACGCTCGAATTTGCAATCAAGCGCATCCGCGCCGAGCTCTTGCCGAAATACCCCAATGTCGACGATGTGGTTCCGGTAACTCACGCCTATGGCTGCGGCGTTGCGATCTCGGCGCCGGACGCCGTGGTGCCGATCCGCACGCTGCAAAACATCGCGCTCAACCCGAACTTCGGCGGCGAAGTGATGGTCGTCGGGCTCGGCTGCGAAAAGCTCGCTCCGGAGCGTCTGGTCCCGGAAGGCCTCGGCGATGCCATCGTGCGCATGCAGGACGAAGCGTTCGACGGCTTTGGCGCCATCGTCGAGCGGATCATGACCATGGCAGACGCACGACTGGCCGTGCTCAACCAGCGCCGCCGCGAGACCTGCCCGGCGTCCGACCTCGTGATCGGCCTGCAATGCGGCGGCAGCGACGCGTTCTCGGGTGTGACCGCCAATCCGGCGGTTGGTTTCGCGGCCGATCTCCTGGTGCGCGCAGGCGCGACGGTGATGTTCTCCGAAGTGACGGAAGTACGCGACGCCATCCAGCTCCTGACTCGCCGCGCCGTGAACAAAGATGTCGGCGAGGCGTTGATCCGCGAGATGGTCTGGTATGACGACTATCTCGCGCGCGGCGGCGCCGACCGCAGCGCCAATACCACGCCCGGCAACAAGAAGGGCGGGCTCGCCAATATCGTCGAGAAGTCGCTCGGCTCGATCGTCAAGTCAGGCTCAAGCCCGATCGCCGGCGTGCTCGCACCCGGCGAGAAAGCGCGCCAGAAGGGTATGCTGTTTGCGGCAACGCCGGCATCCGACTTCATTTGCGGCACGCTTCAACTTGCGTCCGGGATGACCTTGCAGGTGTTCACGACAGGCCGCGGCACGCCATACGGACTCGCGGCCGCACCGGTAATCAAGGTGGCGACGCGCAGCGAGCTGGCACGGCGCTGGAAGGACCTGATCGATTTCGATGCCGGGCGCATCGCGACCGGCGAGATGACGATCGAAGAGACGGGGTGGGAGTTGTTCCGCCTGATCCTCGATGTCGCCAGCGGCCGCACCAAGGTCTGGTCCGACCACTGGGGGATCCACAACGATCTCACTTTGTTCAACCCGGCACCCGTGACCTGACACGGGGCTTCAGGACGGGGCCGCTGTTTTCTCGTTGATCAAGAGCAGGGCCTCGTAAGCCATGTAGGCGGCCAGGTGCGCCGCCATGCCTTGGACATCCTGCGGCGGACTCACGGTGTTGATGTCGACCGCGACAATGTCGAGCCCGGCGAGCCCGCGCAGCAACTGCAGGCCTTCGCGCGCGGTAAACCCACCCCAGGTCGGCGTGCAGACGCCCGGCGCCACCGATGGATCAAAGGAATCCATATCCCAGGACAGATAGACCGGGCGCCCCTTCATCGCGGCGTGCAATTCGGCCAGCACGTCCGCCTCTCCGCGGCGCATGTATTCGCGCATGGTGATGACGTTATAGCCGAGGCTCTTGGTATGGGCTGCGACACCATCGCGGTAGGTCGGTCCACGAATCCCGACGTGGTAGGAGGCACCGGCGGACACCCTCTGCTCGAGCGCCACGTGGCTGAACTGGCTCGCCGCATCATAGGGGTGATCCGGATTGACCGGATGACAATCGGTGTGACTGTCGACGTGGAGGACGCACAAGTTCGGCCATCGGCGTGAGGCAGCACGCACCAGCGGCACCGAGATCGAGCCGTCGCCCCCAAAGCCCACGACCGTCGCGCCATCGGAAGTGATGCGCCAGGCGGCTTCCTCGATTCGTTCAAATGCCGCTTCGATGCGGCTCGGCGTGACGTCCACATCGCCGCAATCCACGAGCTTCAGCGCGGCGCGGATGTCGTAATCGGCGCGTTCGGACTCGAATGCTCGCACCAGACGCGACTGTTCGCGGATCGCGCGCGGTCCGTCGCGCGAGCCGATCCGAAACGCATGCGTACCGCAATCAAAGGGCACGCCGAGGATCGCGGCCTTCGATCCCTTGGCCGAAGCGGCCCAAGGCACACCCATAAATCCAACGCCGGTCCGATAAAGATCCGCCGCTGCGAGTTCCGAAGCTTTCATTGCATATCTCCGGTTCAGGCTTCGCTTAAGAATCCGAACGCCGCGAGCGTGTGGACTTTTGCAACGGCGACCAGTTCGTCAACGAGGACGTATTCGTCAGGCGCGCCCATGTTGAACGGCGTACAGCCGTACACGACGCTCGGCACACCGAACATGCGGTAGATCCGTGCATCGGATGCGCCGACGCGCATATTGGAGACCGGCGCCTTCGAGAATACTTTGGTCGCCGCTTCAACCGTTCGCCTGACAATTTCGTGGTCGGGCGGCGTGAAGCTCGGCGGATAGGCGCGAATGATGCGCCAGGTCACGCCCTCGCATGGATCAAGTTCACGATGCAGGGCCGCTTCGACGGCCTCCAGGCTTACGCCGACAGGCAACCTGATGTCGGCCGCAGCCCGGGCCTGGGCCGGCACGAGATTTGGCGAAATACCACCTTCAATGGTGCCGATATTCACGGTCACCCGCTGCAACGTCTCGGCCTCGCCCTCACCAGATAGCGGCTCGGAGACCGACCTCGCCGCCGCAATGGCTGATGTGACGGATGCGGGCGCATCAACCGGAAGCTTCTCCAGCCGCTTCAGGCCATCGAGCGCACCGCGCAGGCGATCGATCGCGTTCGTACCCTTGTGGACATGCGCGCCATGCGCCGGATGACCCACCGCTTCGAGTTCGACCCAGCACAGGCCCTTTTCGCCGAAACGAACCACCATGGGTGAGCCGACGTCACCGCACAGCATGGCATCGCCCTTGGCCTCCGGCACGTTCTCAAGCAGCCAGCGCGAGCCCAGCGAACCCATGTTCTCCTCATCGCCGGCCAGCGTTACGACCAGTTCGCCGCGCCAGCGATCGCGCAGGCGGGCCAGGATACGAACAGCAGTCAAGGTCGCCGCAATACCCGCCTTCATATCGGACACACCACGTCCGTAGATCCGTCCGTCCTTCAAAGCCCCGCCGAGCGGCGGCACCGTCCACTGGCCCTCCCCGACCGGAAAGGTATCGAGATGGCCGTTGAAGATGAGCCTGCGTCCGGGCCCCGCTCCCGTTATCACCGCCACCAGATTGATGATTCCGGGCGCGGTCTCGTAGCGCGCAACGCGAACGCCATCGATTGCCTGCAAAAGGCCAGTCGCGAGTTCGGCGACTGCCGCCACATCGCCCGGCGGATTCGGTGACGCCACCGCCACGAGTTCTTGCGTCGTCTCGATCAGGAACGCGCGCTGCGCCTCGACTTCGGCCTCGAGCGCAGACGGAGACTGAGTGTCATCAGCGGTTCGCAAGGTGGGCTTCCCAAATCCGGATCGCCATCGCGAGCGGCCAACAGATGAAGAAATAGACCACCGCGATGAAGGTGAAGATCTCCAGTGGCCTGAACGTGGAAGAAGAAAGCTCCATGCCTCGACGCGTGATTTCGCTGACCGAGATCACCGCACCAAGCGAGGAGAACTTGATGAGCTGTACGAAATTCGATGCCAGTGGCGGCAGCGTCATTCGGATCGCTTGCGGCAGCACGATCCGCATGAAGCTCTGCGCTGGCGTGAGCCCGAGCACTTGCGCCGCCTCACGATGCCCTTTCGGCACGGCCTGAATGCCGGCCCTGTACACTTCGGAGATAAAGGCCGCCATGTAAAGCGAAAGACCGATCACGATGCCGGCGAGAGCGGACACGCGGATGCTGAAGACGATCGGCAACACGTAATATACCCACAGCAGTTGCACCAGGATCGGCGTGTTGCGGATGATTTCGCCGAGTGCGAGGCTGAAGCCCCGGAGCACGGCAAATTTCGAAAGATCGAACAGCGCGAGGATCAGTCCGCCGACGAGCGCGAACACCAGCGAGATTGCCGAGATGAACAGCGTCATCTGAAGTCCCGACATCAGGAAGTCGAGATTGCTCCAGATGACGTCCCATCGAAACGAATAGGTGACCACGACGCCTTACCCCGCTCTCAAGGCGCGACAATCGGACCGAGCTTGTTCTTGTCGGCGTATTTCTTGAGGCGGCCGTCGAGCTTGATGGTATCGATGAAGAGATTGACGAAGTTGAGCCAGACCTGGTCGCCCTGCGGCACGGCATAGGCATAAGGTGTCACCGCGAGCTTCTCCGGCGGTTCGATGCTCTTGGCCCAATCGAACTCATCGGTAACTTTTACGGCGGTCGGAAAGTCCGTCATGATGACGTCGACGCGCCCTGCTACCAGTTCGCCTTCGCGCGTGTTCGGCGGCGCGACCGAAACCACTTCGGCCTTCTTCAGATAGGATTTCATGAAGGGTTCAATATAGCTGCCGAGCGTCACGGCCGCCTTGATGCCGGGCTTGTCGACGTCTTCCCAGGTCTTGATCGGTCCATCCTTGCGGGTCACCGCGTAGACGTTAGTGATAAGATAAGGTTTTGAGAATTCCACAGCCTGCGCCCGTTGGAGCGAGGCGCCAAGCGCAAACATGCCGATGTCGCACTTGTTGGCCTGAAGATCGGCAATGAATGTCCCGAAGCTGCTTTCGACGATCTCGAGCTGCGCTCCGAGATCCTTGGCAAGCTCCTTGGCGAGATCGGCGTCGATACCCTCGATCACGCCGGTCTTTGGATTACGAAACGAGATCGAGTAATACAGTGGAAACTGGCAGACGCGCAGCTTCTTGGACTTGGTGATCTCGTTCAGTCGCGAGGCCACTTCGGCTCCGGCGGGCGCGGTCGAGAACAGTGCCGCGGCAAAAGTAAGAACGGCCGCGTGAAGCAAAAATGGGCGCAGATGGCGTTTCATCCTGATGTCCTCTCGCTGGCGTTGATCGTGATCCCGAACTAGTTCTGGAGCTGAGAAATAAACCGCTTGGCGCGATCGCTCGATGGCGCAGTGAAAAACCTCTCGGGCGGCGCCTCTTCGACAATCTCGCCGCCATCCATGAACACAACGCGCGTGCCGACCTGACGCGCAAAACCCATTTCATGGGTGACGACCAGCATGGTCATGCCCTCACCTGCGAGTTGTCGCATCACCATCAGCACTTCCTGGCGCAACTCGGGATCGAGCGCGGAAGTCGGTTCGTCGAACAGCAGCACTTTAGGTGACATTGCGAGCGCGCGCGCAATTGCGACACGCTGCTGCTGCCCGCCGGAGAGACGGTTCGGATAGACGTCCCGTTTATCGGAAAGACCGACCTTGACCAGCAGCGCCTCGGCCATCCGCACGGCGTCGCCACGCGCCATTCCCTTTACGCGAAGCGGCGCCTCGATCAGATTGCCCAGCACCGTCATGTGTGGCCAAAGATTGAAGTGCTGGAACACCATGCCGATGTCCGGCCGCACTTCACGCGCCGCACGGCGCTGCTCTGAACCGTCGCGCGCGGACGCAATGGTTCTGCCCTTCATCGTCACCATGCCCGCGCTTGGCTGTTCGAGCAGTGCGAGGCAGCGCAGCAAGGTGGTCTTGCCCGAGCCGGACGGACCAATAACGCAAACCACGTCTTTGGCCGCCACGGCGAGGTTCACACGCCGGAGTACTTCGACTGAACCGAAGCTCTTGGAGACCCCATCCGCGGCGATCAATGGCACAGCCAAGCACCCTCCGCATGCGGCATCAGTACAAAAAACTCTGATGCTACCTTTTGCGAAATTCCAAAATTTCACCTAAGCTAGAGCAACTACAATCGAAATAGCAATCACCAAATTTTATGCAGATTGATCCTCGTCTTCTCGAAGCATTCCGCAGCGTCCTGGATAGCGGTTCGATCACCCAAGCGGCCGCAACCCTCGGTCTTACCCAGCCCGCGGTGAGCGCTCAGATCGCACGACTGGAATCCGACGTCGGCTTTGCGCTCTTCGTCCGTTCGGGCAATCGCGTGCGGCCGACCGCGGAGGCGATCGCGTTTCGGGACGAGGTCGAGCAGACGCTGACCAAGATCAGCGATCTCGGCCGTGTCGCCGAACAAATCCGCGCTGGCACAGTGGGTTCGTTGACCGTTGCAAGCCACCCGATGGCCGGCGTGACGCTGCTGCCCCCGGTCGTGGCGGCCTTCGCCAGGCAGAGGCCAGACATCAAGGTCGAACTGTTTGTTCGCAACTCCGATGTGGTGCGCGGCATGTTTCCATCCCGGAGTTACGACATCGGGATTGCCGAATTGCCGGTCGATCCTTCCGGCCTGACGATCATGCGTTACCGGATCGGATGCGTTGCGATCATGCCTAAAAATGATCCGCTGGCTGCTTACGACGTCGTCACGCCCGAACTGATGTCCGGCCGCCCCTTTGTCAGCATGTCACGGCTATGGACGGCCTATCATCTCGTCGAAAAAGTGTTTTCCGATGCGCATGCGCATTTGAACGTCGTCGCGAGCTCCGAGCTCTTCGCCGCCATATGCGCAATGGTGGCGGACGGGCTCGGCGTTTCCATCGTCGACCGCGCTTCCGCGCGCCAATTCAAATCGGCGGGACTTGAGATCCGGCGGTTCGCGCCCGCCGTGATGTACGATATCGCGGTATTCCACGCAGCCGAACCGAGCCCCTCGACGATTGCGCGCAGCTTCCTGAATGCCTTCGACAGCTACATCCGCACCTTCCTTGAACCCGGTGGAGACAACTAGATGCAGCTGCCGTCGGACGTCCCCGGCCGCATTGCAGCCGATCACTTATTCCCGGAGGAATTTGCCGCGATTTGCGATTTCGGGGGACGGCTCGCCGGCACCGAAAGCGAACGTCGGGCGATGGAATACGTCGCGCAGCGCGGCGCGCTTGCAAGCGGGGTTCCCTGCACGAAAATTCCTGTCAGCTATGGCGGCTGGCGGGCACAGCGGGCGGAGCTGCATCTAGCCGACGGCACCGCGGCACTCTGCCATCCATTGGTACGTTCGATGCCGACCCCGGCGGAAGGTCTCACCGCGGAAGTGATCGACGTCGGCCGTGGCACGCCGGAAGAGTTCGAAGCTCACCGGCGGGAAATCGCCGGCCGCATCGTGCTCGTCAGGCATGAGCTGATGTTCGTGGCCGGCACCATTCACCGCCGCCGCAAATACAACATGGCGCGCGAGGCGGGCGCCGTCGGTTTTCTCATCGCGGGCCCTGTGGCCGGCGCGCTGGTCACAGGCTCATCTGGCCGAAATGAAGGCGATGCCGGTATTCCGGCGGCTGGTATTACACCTGAGACCGCCGCTCGGCTGGTGCGGACCGCCCAGGGGTGGCCACAAGCGACACTCGTCATCGCCGCGGAGGAATACCCCGCGCAAACCTCGACGCTGCTGTTCGACCTGCCCGGCCGCAGTGATGAACTCATCGTCCTCAGCGCCCATGTCGATGGCCACGATGTCAACGAAAGCGCCATGGACAACGCCTCCGGCGTCGCAACCGCACTTGCTGTCACGCGCGCGGTGGCGCCATATGTGCGCAACTGGCGGCGTGGCGTGCGATTGGCGTTCTTCAGCGCCGAAGAATGGGCGCTCACGGGCTCCGCGCGCTACGTGGCGGGCCTGTCCGAGGAGGATAGAAGACGCATTGCCCTCAATCTCAATCTCGACACGGTTGCTGGCGGCAAGCGCCTGACCGCGCTGACCAGTGGCTTTGCCAATCTCGAACCGTTTCTTTTGCAAGCTGCGGAAATCAGCGGACACAAGCTCCGCTGCGTTCGCCCGCTGCAGACCAATTCCGATCACGCGAACTTTGCGCTCGCAGGCATTCCCGCCCTTCGGCTCGTGGCAGGCTACGACGAACCGGACGCCAATGTCCGCTTCGTTCTTACGCCCGGAGATTGCAGGGACAAGGTGACAGCAGATGATCTCATCAACGCAGCGCAGCTCACCGCAGCGCTTCTAGTGGCCGCGTGCAACGCCTCGCCTGCCGAGTCCGAACAATGGCGGCATCAGGGCTAGAGGCCGGAACGGCTGCGGCTATGCCGTGGTGGTGTCAACGGCGTCGAAAATGATCCGGCTCAATCCTTCTGCCAGCCTTTTGGTTGCCCAATCGCTGTCGTGAAGGCGGTCGGTGTCGGTCGGATCGACCAGGCGGTCGAACGAGACTCCTTCCAGTTCATGCAATGCCTTCATGAACGCGAAGCGCCGGAAGAGATTGACGTTCCGATCCGAGGCAACCTTGGCAATGGCGGATACCATGGTCTCCGCCTGAATGCGCGTCGCCGGCGTCAAAACGGCGGGTACGTATTGCAGGTCCATCAAGATCAGATCGATACCACTCGCCTTGCTGAGCCGATCGATGCCCTTATGAAGCGCGCCGATCGTCTCATCCTGCGAAGGCGGCGGCGGCTTGTTGTCCGGCCCTTGCCAGACCGAATTGGTGCCGAGTTGCCAGATGACGAGATGCGGATTTTCCGCAATCACGTCGCCTTCGATTCTGTTGAACTCCTCAGGTGCTTCCTGGCCTCCGATGCCGCGATTGATCACGTCAATCATGCGTTTCTGCTTCTGGCCGTGCCGATACCAGTATTCCAGCCTCAGCGCGGCCTCGAGACGATACGGAAAAGCGACGATGCCTCCCTCGCCCTCCATCGTCGAAGATCCGAGCGCGACGACCTTGACGGCACTCTTGCCGCCGAGGGCCTTCCGAAAATTCGGCAGATCGAATGCAAGCGCGGCCGGCTGAACCGGAATTTGCGGGGGCGAGCTATTCATCGCTGTCTTGTCCCGAGAACAACGTGTTGAACTCAAAGGAAGCCACGGACTGCCTCATGCGTCCCTGCCGACCGGCCACTTTCCATTACACCATCAGGGGGAGAATCATCTACGTCTACCCTTGGAAAAATGGCATCCTCCGACCGAACCCGATGACGCCCCGATGAATCGCCGCCAGCGCCGAGCAGCCGGCAAGATTTCCAAGACGGCCGGGACCACGTCACCAGTATCCACACCTGACGCCGTCGTTGAGACGGGCCTTCGCCATTTCCGCGCCGGACAATCTCTCGAGGCCCAGCTTTGCTGCCAGCAGGTGCTGGAGGCCGTGCCAGATCATGCGGGCGCGCTGCACTTGATGGGACTGTTGTCGCTTCATGCCAAGCAATTCGACCACGCGATAGAGTGGATCACCCGTGCCGTCCGCCTCAGTCCCACGCCGGATTACCTTGCCGATCTGGGATCAGCGCTTCGCCAGCACGGCCGGCACGACGATGCGCTTCAGGTATTCGTCAAAGCCGTTCAGCTCGACCCACGTCATTGCGGCGCCCTCACCGAGGCTGGTGCCCTACTGAACCGGCTCGGTCGCCACGCGGAGGCGCTCGCGTATCTCGATCGTAGCAGGGACCTCAAGCCGGACCACGCACCGACGCTGCAAGCGCGTGCCTGGGCGCTCTATCACCTGAACAGGTGGGACGACTCTTTCACGGAAGCGAGGCAGGCCTACGAACGCGATCCCGGAAATGCCGATACCTGCAACAATCTTGGGCTCGTTTTGTGGCGCCTCGGCCGGAACGAGGAGGCCTTGCCCTGGTTCGACAAAGCTATCGAGCTACGGCCGGACTTTGCCGCCGCGTTCGTCAACAAGATCATTTCGCTATTTCATCTTCATCGCTTCCAGGAAGTGTTCGCGCTCCACGATCGCATGAAGGGGCTTGGACTGAAGCACGCGTTGACGGAGTGGAACGTATCGCTCGTCCATCTTCTCACTGGCAACTTCGAAGCCGGCTGGCGCGGACATCAGGCGAGGCTGGACTTGCCGTCGGCTACCTACCCGAAGATTCCGCGGCCGATGTGGCTTGGTGAGCAAGAGATCGAGGGCAAGACCATCCTTGTCGCTTCCGACGAAGGGCTCGGAGACACCATCCAGTTCGTCCGCTACGTCCCGATGCTCGCAAGGCGCGGCGCACGCGTTCTTTTGGTGGTTCAGGATGCGTTGCACGGTTTGCTATCGGGCATGGACGGCGTGCAGCAATGCGCGCCGATGTCGGCCGTGAGCGGCCTGCCGCCTTTCGATTTTCATTGCCCGATCTCCAGCCTGCCGTATGCTTTCGGCACCCGCCTCGAGACAATCCCGTCGGCGACATCGTATTTGCCGCTTCCGCCGAACGCTCGCGTTCAGGCTTGGGACACTCGGCTGGGCCCACGGACGAAACTTCGCGTTGGCCTGGTCTGGTCGGGCAGCGCCCATCACATGAATGACCACAACCGATCCGTTTCGCTGCGGGCGCTTTCAGGTTTGCTCGATGTCGAGGCGAGCTTCGTCAGTCTGCAAAAGGACCCGCGCGACCACGATGCGGCGGTACTACGCGATCGGGGCGACATCATCGACCACACCGCCGATCTGCATGATTTCACGGAAACCGCGGCGCTGGTTTCCTGTCTCGACCTGGTCATCACGGTCGACACAAGCGTCGCCCACCTTGCCGCGGCGCTCGGGCGACCAACCTGGATACTGCTTCCCTATACGCCCGACTACCGATGGCTGCTCGATCGCACCGATAGTCCGTGGTATC
>NZ_DASSRP010000192.1:0-2449 GCF_035701725.1 Bradyrhizobium sp. | reverse complement strand
GGGAGAAAGCAATGAATGACGCGCCGCCGCTCGGCGATCGGCTCAGAATCCGCGATGTCGATCTTGAGATTGTTCGCCGGGGCAACGGTCGGACGATCGTCTTCCTGCACGGTTTTCACCCGCTCGACCCGGAGTGTCGCTTTCTCGAACTCCTGTCGCGCCAGTTCGCGGTTCTCGCGCCATCTCATGCAGGTTTCGGAGCTTCCACCCGGCCGGATGGTTTCGAGACGGTCTACGACCTCGTCCACCTGTACGGCGAGTTGCTTGACGGTCTCCCGGACGACAAGGTCACGGTCATCGGCGCTTCTTTCGGCGGATGGCTCGCTGCGGAGATTGCAGCGTCGTGCTCGCACCGCATCGACCACCTCGTGCTCATCGATGCTATTGGTATCAAACTGGGGGACCGCGAAACGGCGGATATTCTCGACGTCTTTAACACGCATCCGGATCAGGTCCGCCGGCGCAGCTGGCATGATCCCGACCGCGCGGCTCCGGATTTCGACGCAATGTCGGACGCAGCACTTACCCGGCATGCGCGCGATTGGGAGGCGCTCTGCCTCTATGGCTGGGAGCCTTATATGTACAACCCGCAGCTAAAACGTTGGCTCGGGCGGATCGCGCTGCCGACGCTGGTGACTTGGGGCGCCTCGGACGGCGTCGTTTCACCTGACTACGGCCACGGCTATGCCGCACTGATCCCCAACGCGCAGTTCAAGCTGATTGATGGGGCGGGCCATCATCCGGAGATCGAGCAGCCGGAAGCGCTGGCCGATCTCATCGTCAACTTCCTCGGCCGCTGACGGCCGCCAACGCTTGGGAGGCTCCGATGGACGCCTGGTGGATGTGCGAAGTGCCGTATCCCCATGTGCCGCAAGGCGTGCTCGATGCCACCGACTCGGTGCGCGCAAGCCTGCCCAATCGCTGGTGTGATCCTCGCGTCGCCGCCGATCTCTTCGAGGAAGTCATCGACGAGTATCTCCTCTGCGACGAGATGGGGCTCAACGTCTGTGCGACGGAGCATCATGCCGGCATCAACTCGTTGCTCGGCGCCAATCCAATGCTCGTCAGCGTTCTCGCACGGCAGACGCGGAAAGCGCGCATCCTGAGCCTCGGCACGCTAGTTTCATTGCGCCGCGAACCGGTGCGCGTCGCCGAGGAATACGCGACCGCCGACGTTATCTCGCGTGGCCGGCTCGAACTCGGCTTCGTCAAATCAGGCGGCACCGAGCATGCTTCTGCCAACGCCAGCCCGATCAACAATATCGAGCGATACTGGGAAGCGATCGACCTGGTCTCCAAGGCTCTAACCCACCATAACGGACCATTTTCTTGGGAGGGCAAGCACTTCACTCACCGCCACGTTAACATCTGGCCGCGCCCCTGGCAGGAGCGGTTGCGGATGTGGGCGGCGACAGGCGACCCGCACACCGCTGCCGAGGTTGGCCGTCGCGGTATGGTTCACACCCTCGTATTGCGCGGACACGAAGGGACGCGGCGCGCCTACGCTGCCTATCGCAAGGCGCGCGCCGAGGCGGGCCTCCCTCCGGCTTCCACTGACAACTTCGCATACAGTGCTTTTGTCTATGTCGGTGATACCGACGAGGAGGGTATGGAGGTCGGCAAAAAGCTCCTGTGGTTTCTTCACACGAGCCTTAAATCAGCCCCGCAATATGCGCAGCTCCTGCCTGGCACGGCACCGCCCGAGGTTGCTGGCCAAGCGTGGCGTACACGGCCCAAGGCCGATCCAGCCCAGCCCGAAAAAGGCGTCTCCTCAGCGCACCAGAACGCCGCTAAGCTCCTCTCGATCACTGCCGATCAAGCGATGGCGCAGGGCATTATGTTCGCCGGCAGCCCTGACAGCGTCTATGCACAAATCAAGGAGTTCTATCACGACGTTGGCGGCTTCGGCCATCTCACGATGATCGGCCGCACCGGCTTCATGACACACGCCGAGTCGGAGAAGAGCATTCGGCTCTTCGGTAAGGAGGTGCTGCCGCGCCTCAAGGAGATCGCGCCGGCAGCGCCGACGCTAGAGGCGGCGAAATGAACGACGCCCGCCGTATTGGAACGACCGGAGCGGGGCAAGACACGCCGGTCACTTCGGCCGGAGTGCAGGAGGGAAGGATGCCGAAGCCGATCAGTTTCTACAGCGAGGGCGTCAAGCTCGCCGGCGATCTCTTTCTGCCGCAGGATTCCCTTCCCGGTGAGAAGCGCGCCGGGATTGTGCTGTGTACCGGCTATATGGGCGTGCGCAACCTGTACCTGCCCGACATCGCGAAGATCATCGCCGCTGCCGGGTACGTCGTAATGACCTTCGATTACAAGGGCTGGGGCGACAGCGAGGGGCCGCCGGCGCGGCTGGCGCCCTATAGCCGGGTCGCCGACGTCCAGGCGGCGCTGAGTTTTCTTGCCGCCCAGCCGGAGGCCGACGCAGAGCGGCTCGGCATTT
>NZ_DASSRP010000191.1:0-4327 GCF_035701725.1 Bradyrhizobium sp. | reverse complement strand
CGCTACGGGCGGGAGCAGCAATCGTTGAGCTTTGTTTTCGTCCTCGCGGTCGGATTGGTCGCGGGCACCATCTCGGGCATCGTCGGCACTGGTTCTTCGATCATGCTGATGCCGGTCTTGATCTACATCTGGCAATCGGTGGCGCCGTGGTCGGCTATCTAACCGGCATCGTTGTCTCGACGGGCCCGCTGAGCGTGCCGCTGTTCCTGTTTTACGGCCTCGCCAAAGGCGCTTTCTCGCCACCGAGGCGGCGAGTTCACTCGGCATGTATGTGAGCAAGTCCGTCACCTTCCAGCGCTTTGGCGCGCTGACGCCGGAAATCGCCTTGCAAGGCCTGATCGCGGGCGCTTCGCTGATGTTCGGCGCTTTCATCGCCAAGCGTTTCGTGCTGCACATGAAAGCCGACGTTTTTCGGCTGCTGATGGACGGCATCATGATCGCCGCCGGACTTTCCATGCTGTGGACGGCGTTTTCGTAAGCGCCCGCCTGGCGGAAGGCCCGCGCGCCATTCCGTGCTATGGAAAGATAGTCCTCGAATCTGTCGTCAAACGAAACCTATGGCCAAATCCTCTCTCTCTTTCGTCTGCCAGAACTGTGGGGCGGCCTATAACCGCTGGCAGGGCAAGTGCGATTCCTGCGGCGAGTGGAACACGCTGGTCGAAGAAGACATCACCGGCGCCACCACCGCGCCGGCATCGCTCCGGTCCAAACGCAAGGGCCGGCAGTTCGCGCTCGAAAGTCTCTCCGGCAAGAGCCAGGACGCCCCTCGCCTGTCGTCGGGCATGGCCGAACTCGACCGCGTCACCGGCGGAGGCTTCGTCCGGGGCTCGGTGCTTCTGGTCGGTGGCGATCCCGGCATTGGCAAATCGACCCTGCTGACGCAGGCCACCAGCATGCTGGCCCGCGCCGGCCATCGCGCGGTCTACATTTCGGGTGAAGAGGCGGTCGCCCAGGTGCGGCTGCGTGCCGAGCGGCTTGGGCTTGCTGACGCGCCGGTACAACTGGCGGCGGAGACCTCGGTCGAGGATATCGTTTCAACCCTGTCCGAAGGCGCGACCCCTCGCCTGATCGTGATCGACTCGATCCAGACCATGTGGACCGATACGGTGGAATCCGCACCGGGCACGGTGACCCAGGTGCGGGCGTCGGCCCAGGCGCTCATCCGTTTTGCCAAGAAATCAGGCGCGGCGATTATCCTGGTCGGCCATGTCACGAAGGACGGCCAGATCGCCGGCCCTCGCGTGGTCGAGCATATGGTGGACGCGGTGCTGTCGTTCGAGGGCGAAGGTTCGCAGCATTTCCGCATCCTGCGTTCGATGAAAAACCGCTTCGGTCCGACCGATGAGATCGGCGTGTTCGAAATGACTGGCCTTGGTCTGCGGGAGGTCTCCAACCCGTCCGAACTCTTCTTGTCCGAGCGCGACCTCGGCAGTCCGGGGACGGCGGTGTTCGCCGGCATCGAGGGCACGCGCCCGGTGCTGGTTGAACTCCAAGCACTGGTGGCGCCGACCTCGCTCGGCACGCCGCGCCGGGCCGTCGTGGGCTGGGACCCCAGCCGGCTTTCCATGGTGCTGGCGGTGCTGGAGGCGCATTGCGGGGTCAAACTGTCCGGCCACGACGTCTACCTCAATGTCGCGGGCGGGTTGCGTATCCAGGAACCCGCCGCGGACCTGGCCGCGGCAGCCGCGCTGGTATCCTCGCTGGTGAATGCACCGCTGCCGGCCGATGCGGTCTATTTCGGCGAGATTTCGCTGTCTGGCGCGGTGCGGCCGGTGGCGCAGACGTCCGCCCGGCTCACGGAAGCCGCCAAACTCGGCTTTGGGCGCGCCGTATTGCCCGAATCGGCCCGCGGCGAGGCCGGCGCCGATTCGGGCCTTTCGCTGAACACGGTCGGTGGATTGACCAGCCTGGTCGCCGAAATCGCCGCGCGCGGCTCACCCCGAAGAACGGCCGACAACGCCGCGGTTGAAAAAAATGCCACACCCACGAGATTCCGCCGTCACGAAGGCTAGGTGGACGTGACGTCACCCTCCCCCGCCGCTATACATCGCCCGCGCAGGGCGGGGATGGTGCGACTTCCGGCCTTGCCGAGCGCGCTAGCGGGCTGCCAGCCTAGTGTGGCCCCGATTCGCGGCAACCTTGATGCGGACCCGACCAGCCGATGCCAGTTACAATTCTCGATCTCGTACTGCTCGCCGTGATGCTGATTTCCGGCCTGCTCGCGATGGTACGCGGCTTCATGCGCGAAATACTGTCGATCGCGGCCTGGGGCGCTGCCGCGCTGGTAACGCTCTATTCGTTCTCCAAGCTGCTGCCGACCGCCAAGACCTATGTGAACAACGACACTGTCGCGAGCCTCATCGTGGTTGGCGGTGTCTTTGTCGGTACTCTGATCGTGGTTTCGGTCATTACGGTGCGGATCTCCGACATGATCCTGGATTCCCGGATCGGCGCACTGGACCGCACACTGGGCTTCCTGTTCGGCCTCGCTCGCGGCCTGTTGATCGTCGTTGTCGCCTTCCTGTTCTTTACCTGGCTGGTTCCCGACAAGCAGCGCCCGGACTGGGTGACGGGCGCCAAATCCCGCGTGGTCCTGCAAGGAACCGGGGATTGGCTGATGGCGCTCTTGCCTGACGACCCCGAGAACACCATCTTGAAGAGATTCAAGAAGAATAAACCAGAAGATGATCAATCTGACGCCGAACAGGCGACTCCGGCGTCAGGCGACGGATATAGTAAACCCGCCCGCGACAGCCTTAAAAAGCTGATCGAGAAACCGGCGAAGTGATAGCCGGCCATAGGATAGCTGGTCACAAGAGAGGCGCGATGGACAGCCAACAAAGCCCTTCCGATGACGCCAAAGCTAGGGGGCTGACGAGCGGCCCCCACTATCTCGAACAGTCTGATCTGGAAGGCGATACGCTGCGGGAAGAATGCGGCGTATTCGGCATCTTCGGCCACCCCGAAGCAGCTGCCATCACCGCCCTCGGCTTGCACGCGCTTCAGCATCGCGGTCAGGAAGCCGCCGGCATCGTCTCCTTTGACGGAACCCGCTTCCATTCGGAGCGACGGCTTGGTCTGGTCGGCGATACCTTTTCCCGGCGCGAGGTCATCGAGCGCCTGCCCGGCAACGCCGCCATCGGGCACGTTCGTTATTCGACCACGGGCGAGACCATCCTGCGCAACGTGCAGCCGCTGTTTGCCGAACTCAATGCCGGCGGCTTTGCAGTCGGCCACAATGGCAATCTGACGAATGGCCTCACGCTTCGCCGCGAACTCGTGCGCGGCGGCGCCATGATGCAGTCCACGACCGATACTGAAGTCATCCTCCATCTCGTCGCCCAGTCCAAGCGCAACCATTTCATCGATCGTTTCATCGAGGCACTGCGGACGATCGAGGGCGCCTACTCGCTGGTGTCGCTGACCAACAAGAAACTGCTCGGTGCGCGTGACCCGCTCGGCATCCGGCCCTTGGTGCTGGGGGAACTCGACGGCTGTCCGATCCTCGCCTCCGAGACCTGTGCGCTCGATATCATCGGCGCCAAATATATCCGCGACGTCGAACCCGGCGAGATCGTGGTGTTTGACGAGCGCGGCGCCCACAGTCACAAGCCGTTTCCGCCGAAGCCGCCGCGCCCCTGCATCTTCGAATACATCTACTTCGCGCGGCCGGATTCCATCGTCGGCGGCCGCTCGGTCTACGATGTCCGCAAGGGCTTTGGCGCTGAACTGGCGCGGGAAAGCCACGTGCCCGTCGACGTCGTCGTGCCGGTGCCGGACTCCGGCGTCCCGGCGGCGGTCGGTTACAGCCAGCATTCGGGCGTGCCGTTCGAGCTTGGCATCATCCGCAATCACTATGTCGGCCGTACCTTCATCCAGCCGACCCAAAGCGTGCGCGAACTCGGTGTGCGCATGAAGCATTCGGCCAACCGGGCAGCGATCGAAGGCAAGCGGATCATTCTGATCGACGATTCACTCGTTCGAGGCACCACGTCGAAGAAGATCGTTCGCATGATGCGCGATGCCGGCGCCCGAGAGGTTCACTTCCGCCTCGCCTCACCGCCGATCCTTTATCCCGACTATTACGGCATCGACCTGCCGGACCGTGGCGGTTTGCTGGCGGCCACGCATAATCTGGAAGAGATGCGCGAACTGATCGGCGCCGATACGCTGGCCTTCCTGTCGGTCGATGGCATGTACCGCGCGATGGGCTATCCCGGGCGCGATCCCGCCAATCCGAAATTCTCCGACCATTGCTTCACCGGGGCTTATCCGACGAACCTCACCGACCAGGATCACGTCGAACCGACGCCGCGGCAGCTGTCGC
>NZ_DASSRP010000190.1:0-2791 GCF_035701725.1 Bradyrhizobium sp. | reverse complement strand
AGCCGGTCGAGCCCGAGACTGTTCTGCTCGGCCGTCGATTCGGCCGTGAGCTCCGCGGCGCGGCGCGTTTTGTCGGCAAGATCGGGATGCGACTTGATCAATGCCAGCCGCAGATCCTGCGGCGCGTGCTCGACCGCGGATTTCATCGCCGCGAACAGCGCATTGATGCCGCTGAACGGACGCGCGGCAAAAGCCTGTTCGGCAACCCAGGGCGAATATTCGAAGATATTGGCGAGCGCAGCGACGAAGTCGCCCTGCGTGCAGGCGTTCAATTCCTCGAGCGGTTTCTGCGACATGCGCTCTATACGCTTACGGGGTGCGGCCCTGGCCGGACTGGGTGGTTCCACCGCTGAAATCGAACGACATGCCGAAAAGACCGCTACGCCGGGCTTCGGGCTCGGGGGCGGGCGCGGGCGCCTGCTGAACTTCGGCCTGCGGCGGCAAGGGAGGCGGCGCCGGCAGGTTGTTGCAGCCCATCGGGTACACCAGCTCGCGGTTCGCGGTCTGGCCGATCGGCGCGCACGGATCCGCGCGGCCCGCCTTGGGCTTGGTTTGCGAGAAGGCCGGCGTTGCCGCCGCCACCAGCATCGCGCACAGAAGAAGCTTTTTCATTCGTCCCACCTTTGGGTCAGCCCACTACCATTGAACCGGATCAGCCCGGCGAAGTCCACATGATGCAATTTTGGGCAAACTACCCTCTTCTTCTGCAAACCGGAAGCGCTGGAAAACCGTCCGGATCAATGCGACACAGAATCGGGACGAGGGACGGAGCGGGCGATGTGGGCATCGATACTATCGGAATGGGCCAGTCTTATTTTCCGCTGGCTGCATGTGATCGCGGCGGTGGGGTGGATCGGGAGCTCGTTCTACTTCATCCATCTCGACCTCGAACTGAAGCCGCGCGAGGGCTTGCCGGAAGGCGCCCATGGCGAGGCCTGGCAGGTGCATGGCGGCGGCTTCTATCACATCATCAAATTCCTGGTGGCGCCGGCGAAAATGCCGAGCGAGCTGACCTGGTTCAAATGGGAAGCCTACACCACCTGGCTGTCCGGCTTCGTGCTGATGGTCATCGTCTATTACCTCGATGCCGAACTGTTTCTGGTCGACAAGTCGGTGCTCGACCTGACGCCGACGCAGGCCGCATTGTTCAGCTTCTGTAGCCTGGCGCTGGCCTGGCTGCTCTATGAAGCGGCCTGCCGCAGCGGCCTTTCGGCCTACGAACTTCCCTTCGCGATCGGCGGCTATATTTTCCTGGTCGCGCTGACCTACGCCTTTACCCATGTGCTGAGCGGCCGCGGCGCCTTCAACCAGATCGGCGCGATCATCGGCACCATCATGGTCGCCAATGTCTTCGCCCTGATCATCCCGAACCAGAAGAAGGTGATCGCAGCCCTGCTCAAGGGCGAGAAGCCCGATCCGAAATACGGCAAGCAGGGCAAGGAGCGTTCGGTCCACAACAACTATCTGACGCTACCGGTCGTCTTCCTGATGATCAGCAATCATTACCCGCTGATCTTCGGCACCCGCTACAACTGGCTGATCGCGGCGATCGTGCTGGCGCTCGGCCCCGTGATCCGCCACTTCTTCAACGAGCGCCACGCCGGGCGCAAATCGCCGTGGTGGGTATGGGGTGTGGCGGCGATCGGCATGATCGCGATCGCCCTGCTCACGACTGCAGGCCCTCGCGACGCCAAGGCCGCCACGGCCGTGCCCAAGCATGATTTCGCGGCAGTGCAAGACATCGTGCTGTCCCGCTGCAGCATGTGCCATGCCGCCGAGCCGGTGTTCGACGGCATCCTTGCCGCCCCAAAGGGCGTCCGCCTCGACGATCCGGAAGCGATCATGCGCAACAGCCGCCTGATCGGGCGCAATGCCGCCTGGTCGAGCGCCATGCCGCCCGGCAACATCACCGAAATCAGCGCCGAGGAGCGCGCGGTGCTCGCCGCGTGGCTCGCCGACGGCGCGCGCTAATCCGCCAAAAGCCTGACCGTACGGCCAGCTCATCAACGATGGCGCTTACCCTTTCGGCGGAATCAAAGGCTGTACGATTTCCTGAAACACCTCCAGCGCCTCGCAACGCGCGGCGTGATCGGCAAGCGCGGGGCAGCGGGCCGGATCGAACAAATTCGGATGCGCCTCGCGCACAAAGCGCAGCGCGCAAGCGACTGCGACATCGGAATGACCGATTTTCACGCCGAACCAAAACGGCGTCTTGATCGCCGCGCGCTGCTTTTCGAGCTCATCCAGCACGTCGCCGATCTGGGTTTCGCATCGCTCGACCCAGATCCTGGATTGCTGATCCTTCCGCAGCACATGCTCGTAGAGCAGGCTCACCGCCTTGTCGGCAAGGCCGGTGGCGAGCGCGCAGGTCTTCAGGCAGCGGCGGCGCTCGGGCCCCCTCTCGGCAATCAAGGCCTCGGTACCCGCGAGTTCATCGAGATAGTCGAGGATGGTTGCGCTTTCGATCAGCGAATAGCCGTCGTCGAGCACGAACGTCGGCACCCGTCGCAGGGGATTGTAACGCGCGATCTTGTCGGCATCGCCAAATGTCGACCACGGCCGGTGCTCGAAATGCATGCCGTACAGTTTGAGCGCAATCGCGACGCGGCGGACGAAAGGCGAATCATACTGGCCGATGAGAATCATGATCGTTCCCCTTCTCAAACCTTGTCGTGAATCACGCGCTTAACGGCGGCGATCGCGTCCTCGTCGCGCCGGTACATCGTCCATTGCTTGATCCGTTTGGCGCGCACGAGCTTCGCCGCGATCAGGACCCGCATGTGCTCGCTCA
>NZ_DASSRP010000189.1:0-21004 GCF_035701725.1 Bradyrhizobium sp. | reverse complement strand
CCGATCCGTCGGTATCCGGTATGCGGCCGCAGAGACCGCATCTATCGTCACAGCCTCCGCACGTTCAGCCATCATCCCGTCTCCCCCCGGGCAAAATGGACTCGAGGACCTGACGCGCGGCGCCGGCGATGACCCGTGACTCGTTCGGATCTCCCTTGATCAGGCTTTCAGCGAACTTTCTGGCCTGCTGGAAGGTGATATGGGGCGGCAGCGGCGGCACTTCAGGGTCGGTCTTCACCTCGAGCACAACGGGGCGATCGGCCGCGAGCGCTTCGTCCCAGGCGGAACCGAGCCGGTTCGGGTTATCGACATAGATGCCCTTCAGGCCAATCAGTTCGGCGAAGCGATGGTAGGGGACATTTGGAATTTGTTGGGATGCGTCGAACTTCGGATCGCCCTCCATCACCCGCTGTTCCCAGGTGACCTGATTGAGATCTTCGTTGTTGAGGACGCAAACGATCCAGCGGTGGTCGATCCAGCGCCGCCAATATTTTGCGACCGTGATGAGCTCGGCCATGTTGTTCATCTGCATGGCGCCGTCGCCAACGAGTGCGATGACCGGTCGATCCGAGTGGGCAAACTTCGCGGCGATCGCGTATGGGACCGCTGCGCCCATCGACGCCAATCCCCCCGACAGGGACGCCATCATCCCGCGCCTGATCTTCAGGTCCCGTGCATACCAATTGGCGCACGAGCCGGAGTCGCTGGTCAGAATGACGCGCTCGGGAAGTCGGGGCGACAGCTCCCAGGTGATGCGCTGCGGATTGACCGGCTTGGCCGGTTGCATGGCGCGTTCTTCGAGTTTCTTCCACCAACTCTCCAGATTATCGGCGATGCGTCTGCGCCAGGTGCCATCGCTCTTCTGATCGATGAGCGGAAGCAGCGCTTTCAGCGTTTCGGCGGCGTCACCGACCAGGTTCACCTCCATGGGATAGCGCAACGAAAGCATGTCCGGCGCGATATCGATCTGGACGCCTCGCGCTTTGCCTTCCTTCGGCAAGAATTCGGAGTAAGGGAAGCCAGACCCGATCATCAGCAGGGTGTCGCATTCCATCATAAGGTCGTAGCTCGGCTCGGTGCCGAGCATGCCGATCGAACCGGTGACCCAAGGCAGATCATCAGGCAAGACGGCCTTGCCCAGCAGCGCCTTCGCCGCGCCCGCGCCGAGCTTGTCCGCAATTGCGATAACCTCCTCGGTTGCGCCCAAAGCGCCGGCTCCAACCAATATGGCAACCTTGGACCCAGCGTTCAGCACATCTGCGGCCCGGCGCAGATCTGCCTCATAGGGCACGACTTTCGGCTTGGTAAATCCGACACCGGAATGGATCGTGCCGTGCGCGCGAGGGGGCTCCTCATAGGCCAGCTCCTGCAGATCGTTCGGCAAGATGATCGCCGTCACCCGCCGTTCGCCGAGCGCAGTCCGTACGGCGCGGTCGACCAAGTGGCGCACCTGCGCCGGCGAGGACGCCTGCTGCACAAAGGCGCCGGCGACGTCCTTGAACATCGCCGGCAAATCGACTTCCTGCTGATAATGACCGCCAATCGCAGTTCGGGCCTGCTGGCCGGCGATTGCCAGCACCGGCATGTGATCGAGCCTTGCATCGTAGAGACCTGTGATGAGATGAGAGGCGCCGGGCCCGGAGGTGGCAATGCAGACGCCGAGTTCGCCTGTGAACTTGGCATAGGCGGACGCCATGAACGCGGCCATCTCCTCATGCCTTGCCTGTATGAACTCGATCTTGCCCCTCGCCCGATTGAGCGCGCCGAATACGCCATTAATGCCGTCGCCGGGATACCCGAAGATCCTGCGGACGCCCCAGGCGTGCAGGCGTTGAACAAGGAAATCGCCGACGGTTTCGGACATGGAACTGCTCGCTGGCTGGGATGATCTTGATTTGCAAATCCGGCGCGTCGGTCGGTTGTTCCGAGCGGCGGGTGAGCCTTGCGTGCAGGACCAACTCGCGGCGATGGAGCGGGTTTCTTGATCCTTCGTTGGGGTATGGAGAACCCATGCTCGCGGGCAGCGGGATGCGCTCAGATCGATCCCGGCGCGGTGGGAGCTGGATTCGTCCGGATCATGTGCCCAGCGCCAATCACCGAGCAGAAACAATGCCGATCACCGAGCACACAACAATTAGGAACGATGTGGCGAACGAACGTTTGCCTAGAAGGAGATGGATCCTGGAAGCATCCGATGGGTAGCATGCTGGATTGCGTTCGAGCCTCGCGGTATCGCCGGCTCGCGCTCGCCGAAAACGATAAAGCGATCGCTGACCTGCTCTATCGGCTCGCTTATGAAGCCGAACAGGGTCTCCTCGTGACGGCTGATCGCCGTCCTCCGACGCCGCCACAACACCGCTTGACGACCTTGCTGGGCAAACCAGCCGATGGTTCGGAGGCGAGCTACGAAAGCGTCTTTCCGTGGTAGGCGACTTTCCCTGGCCGGTCACGGATGACGAACTTGTCCTCGACGAGGCGCTCGCCGTCGTTATGGATGCCTGCGAGCCGCACGGCAGCAATGAGGACGACTACATTCGGGCCGCCGCGGCGAAACTGATCGTCGAAGCCTTCAACCAGGGTATCCGCGACCCGCAAATATTGTCGCACTATGCCTTGAAAGCTCTGCATGAGCAGCAGGCTGACCGCATGAACGGCGGCCGCCTGTCATAACGATCGCTCTAGTGGTCCCAATTCCGAAGTTCGAAGCATTTTCCGAGCCAGTTTTCTAACTCCGTAATTGCCAGGACACCGGCTAATTTATTGATCTGTTTTGGCTTCGGATCAGAAGACCGCATAGTGGCCGCAATGGCGCGGACTTCTGATCCGCCACACTAACATCGCGCCGGTGCCCCTAACCGGTTTGCCCTGGCGAGGGCCGCGCATTCGCAGGTTTCAAGTGCGATTTTCTGGGCAAGCATGACGTCACCGGCCACCAGACAGCCGTCGGGCACGACGCACCAGCCGACCTTTGGAATATCCTCTTCGGTCAGTTCAAGGATGTTCGCGCAAATCCCGAACTTGATACGATACTTCTTTCCGCTCTCGCCTCCGACGACATCGAAGTAGCCGAAAGCGTCAAATTGGGCGAGTTGCGAGGGCGACAGCCACGACCGCAGCAACCGCAGGCCGCGGATTTCGGGCGTATTGGCATTTCTGGCGCTTCTGAAGAGCCCATAAACGGCGCGCGCCCGCCACTCGCATTCGCCGGCTCGTTGACTCAGCCAGAACACGCTTATCCGCCGATCAGGCGTGGAAAGAACAAGGTTTCGCGCGTGGTCGGATCGAACGATTTGACCAGGCTGCTCTCCCCGGTCGACGTTCGCGCCGCCGCAGTGAAGCCCGCGCCAGTCAACTCCTTGAAGCGCTTCTCAGCTTTCGCGACCGCCTCAGCATTTTGAGGATCGAATTCGTGGCGGCTGTCGCCGTTTAAGTCCATGACAATCTGTGTCGCCATAAAAACTCCCGGAGATTGGAGGGCACTGATCAACAAACTCTTGCACCCAAGCCTAGGTTCCTAGGCTGCCGGTGTCGGCGCGGCTAGAAGTTGATCAAGGCGATGCCAAGATCGCTGCGCTTTTTGCGCCGTAGGTGCTCGACCGTCTCGGTGATTGTTACCTCCAGCGTCGGGCGGACCTTTGCGGATATAAGGTGCCCACCACGCACCGAGCCATCCTGCAGGCCAAGGACCGCGTGTAGGTGCAGGCTCGCTCCGCCATCGTCGCCTTGGGCAATATCTCCAATCAAGCTCAAGACTTCACATTGCTCGCCGATGCCAATCGGCTTGTACGTCTTGGCCGCAAGATCGAACCAGCCGACTTTCGCCTCGGAAAAAGCGCCGATGGCCGTTACCGATGCACCTTCGATCCGTTCGCGGTTGGCGAACGCCGTGATCGCTTTGAAGACCTCCTCGCCGTCATCAAGTATCAAGACGAATACCCGATTGGCGCCGCTCTCGATGGTCTTTGATCTCATGATGTACTTACCGTTTGGGACGCTGCGATCGGGATCTCGTCAATAAGCTCCGGGATCGTGGGCTTGGAGATTCGAACCGGAATGGATTTGGCCGCCGGCACCTTGCTCCCCTCGGCGTAATGCCAGAGCGGGATCAATTCGTTCAGCTCGGGGTAGTAGCCTGCCAATGCCTTGCGCGGGATATCGTAGGCGACAACCTGCAGCTCACCCACCGACCGCTCGACGGCATCATCTGCAACCGTTTGAAGCGTGATGAGGTCTCCGGGCCTTAGATCCAGCGCCATGATGTCGTCCGGATTCATGAAAACGACGTAGCGACTGCCGTGGACGCCGCGGAAGCGGTCGTCCTCGTTGTAGATCGTCGTGTTGAACTGACCATCGGCCCGCATGGTCATCAGCTCGAACACGCCGTCGTCCTGCGGTGGCGGATTCAGGGCAGATTTTGGCACTGTGAAATTTGCCTTCCCGTTGGGCGTCTTCCATTGGCGCTGGCGAGCCGCCAACGGCCGCGGGAATCCGCCCGGCTCGAACATGCGCCGATTGAAATCCTTGAACTGGTCCGGATAGGTTCGTTCGATGGCCTCGCGTATGAGCGAATAATCGGCGATCCAGGCGTCCCAGTCGAGTTTCGGATTGCGGGCCAATGTCGCCTTGGCAAGACCGGCTATGATGGCTGGTTCGGACAATAGCGTGTCGGCCACCGGTCTACGTTGCCCTCGCGACCCGTGGATGCAGGTCGTGGAATCCTCCATCGACACCGCCTGCGCGCCTGTCACCTGCCGATCGATTTCGATGCGGCCAAGACACGGTAGCAAGTAAGTCAATTCGCCGGGGACGACGTGGCTGCGGTTAAGCTTGGTCGCGATCTGGACCGACAATCTTAATCCGGACCAGGCAGGCTCCATCAGCGAGCGTTCGGGAACCGCGCGCAGGAAATTTCCACCAAGACTGATGAAGCCTTCGACCTCGCCTTTGATGATGCCTTGGCAGGCGTCGACAGTGGTAAGTCCATCCCAGCGCGGCGGCTCGAAGCCATAGAGTTCGGACAGTCTGTCGAGCGGGACCAGCTTGGTTTTTTCGGTTATTCCGACGGTGCGTTGTCCCTGAACATTGGAATGCCCGCGGATCGGGGAAATGCCGGCGCCGGGTTTTCCGATGTTGCCACGCAGCAGCAGCAAATTGACGATCATCTTGTTGGTCTCGACGCCGTGCTTGTGCTGGGTGATGCCCATCCCATAATTGACGATGACCGCGTTGGATCTTGTGTAAACCGATGCGGCCTCGATCATCGCTTGCCGCTTCAGTCCGGCTGCGCGCTCAAGTTCCTCCCATCGTTGATTACGACAGAACGCCGTAAACTCCTCAAAACCAGACGTATGGTTCTCGATGAAGTCGACATCGATGATCCGCGCGAGGCCAGTGCTTATAGCTGCGTCATCCTCCTCGATGACCGCCTTGCAGATTCCGGCGATGGCCGCGGCGTCGCCACCGGGCCTGACCTGATAATAATGCGTGCTGATACGCGTACCGCCCGCGATCATCTGTACCGGATTTTGTGGATTGGTGAACCGCTCCAAGCCCCGCTCGCGCAGCGGATTGAAGGTGATGATCGGCACCCCGCGTTGTGCCGCTTCCTGCAAAGGATGCAGCATGCGCGGCGCATTGGTTGTGGTGTTGTGGCCGAAAAAGAAGATGCAGTCCGTGTGTTCGAAATCGTCGAGCAGGACCGTGCCAACGGGTGAGCCGATCACTTCGGGCAGCGCGACCGAGGTCGTCTCGTGACACATGTTGGAGCTGTCGGGGAAGTTATTGCTGCCGTACATTCGTCCGAACAGCTGGTACATGTAGCTGGCTTCGAGTGATGCACGGCCGGAGGTATAGAAGATCACGCTTCTGGGATCGATCTTCTTCAGCTCCGCCCCGATCTCCTCGAAAGCCGCCTGCCATGAGGTCGGCACGTATTTGTCGCTCGCGGGATCGTAGCGCATCGGCATCGTCAGCCGTCCCTGCTCTTCCAACTGGTGGTCTGACCAGCCGCGGAGTTCGCTCAGCGTATGCGCGGCGAAGAACTCGGGCGTTGCGGTCTTTCCGGTAATCTCCCATGCCGTTGCCTTGGCACCGTTTTCGCAGAATTCGAACGGGTGCGGTTTCGCCGGCTTGGCCCACGAACAGCTCACGCACATGAATCCGTCTGGCTTGTTCTGCTTGAGGAGAATCTCGCTGCCGAGAATCGCGACCTCTTCCTGGGTGAGAATATGAGCGACGGCGTTGAGCGAGCCCCATCCGCCGGCGGGTGCGTCGTATGTCTCGACCTTTGCCTTCTGCCTCATGGCCGCCGCTCCTTGCAGGACTACAGATGTGCTGAACCAACAGGTCGTAACTGCCGAAGTTCCTTGTGGAACTTTGCCTGGTAGGCGCTCCGATCGCGTTCTCAACGTCTCAAGCACTGTTGAATGCTGGTTAGAGCCTCGGACGAGTTTCCGAGGAACGTTCGCCGCTATGGCCGGTTCTTCCGGCTATCGCAAATTGGGACCTGGGAGGCGATGCATGAAGGTATGTGATGCGATGACGATCGAGGTGCAGCTCTGCACACCCGAGGACACGTTGCGAGATGCCGCCGAAGCGATGATGGCTCTCGACGTCGGGCTGTTGCCGATTACCGACAACGAACGTCTGGTCGGGATGATCACGGACCGCGACATCGTCGTCCGCGGCGTTGCCATGGGCCGCGGGCCCGATGCGCTTGTCCGAGACATCATGACAAATGATGTCAAATATTGCTTCGACGACCAGGAGCTCGATGAAGTGACCCGCAACATGGGTGAGCTCCGGGTTCGTCGGCTGCCCGTCGTCAACCGGGACAAGCAGCTGGTGGGAATTATTGCGCTTGGAGACATTGTGCGCTCGGCGCCGGGCGACGGCACCGTAAATGCTCTACGGCGGATATCCCAACCCGGCCCGGCATAGAGACCAGTTGGCGATCCCTGTGGTCCGGGTGAACGGCGGCCGTGGCGCCCTGATCTTCTCGAACCCGCTAGTGCGTATTGGTTTCCTGCCAACGTTCAAGGTCGGATTTTTGCGCGCCGCTCGGGTTCTGCTCCTTTTCGACCGGCTGCTTCCAAGGTTCATTGGTTTGCCGGAATGATCCCTTGTCTGTCTTTTGCCGGGGATCGTCGTTTGGTTTCTCTTTGCTCATTTTTAGCTCCGCAAATGCGAGGGAATGCCTCAAACAGCGGTTCGAAACGTGGTTGGAAATGGAAATGGTGAGTTCGTCAGGTTCGCGAACCCATCACGCTGCTTTCGCTCGGAACCCGCAGGTGCACCTCGTGTCCCTGGTGGATTGCCATCGAAGCGGCAACGGCAGCTGATTCGAACGCAGCTTCCTTAGTAGAATACTCGCCGTTTATTCTTCCATCGTGCTGAACGCCCCAGAATTTTCCGACAGGTACGACCTCGTATTGCGCGACGCCCATCATCATCTCCGTTCTACAGATCAGCGGATAATCGTGCCGATCGCATATCCCGCTTCAGCGTCTCCCATCGCCTCGGCAACTTCTGTTCGATTTGAACACGTCATCAACGACTGCTGAAAACTCTCGTTCCAAGCCGCACTTTGCCCGGATTTCGTCCGGGCGAGACCGGACAGGACCAAGACAGTCCGATCCATGCTCAAAGAAAACACGATCGCCGCGCGATCCGGTGGCATCGGCCACCGGGCGCCGCGATCAAAATCGCCACATTCGATTCACCTATGTGAAAGACGCGAGAACGAGTCGGACCATATTTTAGCCGTGAGGGCGGGTTGGTGGCGGGGTTATCGCTATGACCTACTACAGGTTTTACTCACTTGACGAGAGTGGAAAAGTGTTCGTTCCGCCCGCCATTCTGCAGTGCCGCGACGATGAAGACGCTTTGGTCCAGGGCCAATCGCTCGTCCGCGAACATCCGATCGAGATTTGGGACGGGGGCCGTCGGGTCGCCACACTTCTGGTAGCGCACTAACTTGGCAGCGGACGTTCACATGCGATCGAAGCGGTTTTTGTCACTCAAGGATCGTCTTGCTCTCTACGCTGGCGAGGTCAGCAGGAAGGCTGCCGAGCTGCCACCCGGCGCGGAAAGAGATGCTCTTCTGAAGAGAGCGCGCCAAGCCGATACGGCAGCCGGGCGCTCGGGCGACTTCACAAATCCGCCACGGGTAGTTCCGTCGAAATAGGCTTCCGCTCTTAATACCCCTTCGCGAGGTCCCTCGCCTTAGCGCCGTCCGTTGCGTCGGGAAATTCATTTGCGTCGAGTTGACGACCTTCGTGATCCATATGCAGATAATTGGCATTGAATAGCGCAGCGTCCATGAGGCGTTCGAGGCTCGGGACGGTTAGCGTCTTGCCTTTCAGGATCACCAACCGCCCGGCTCGCAGTTCCTGAAGAGTGCGATTGACGTGGACTTTGGAAAGCCCCGTGGCATCCGCGAGGTCGGCCTGCGTCAATGGAAAATCGCAACTGAGGCCTTCGGCAAAGCCAGCAAGGCGGAAGCGGAAGAAAATCTCGCAAAACAAATGCGCCATCCGCTCCAAAGCGGTTCGCTGTCCGAGATTCATCGTCCACTCGCGCTGAATGGCGGCGTTGACCAACGTTTCCCACCATAACGCCGTGGCAATGCGCGGATAGCCGGCGCTAATCTCGTCGAAGAACTCCCGCGACAGATCGGCGACCGTGGCTGAAGTGATGGTGCCAATCGAGTGGTCCATCTCCTTTAGGATAAAGACGTTCAGATCACACATGTCGCCGGGAAGAAAAAATGACACCACCTGGCGGCGTCCGTCTTCCAATTGCTTATATCGACAAGCCCACCCCGTAAGAACCAGATGTACATCCTTGGGGCGGTCTCCTTCGCGGGTGATATCGGCACGCGGGCCAAATTTGCGAACACGCTCCGAGGCAGCACGCGTTAATATGGCGCGGTCGCCGGGCGACAGCTTCACAAAGTGTTCAAGCTTCCGGATCAAGGCGTTCACGGGGCGATCTCTCCACCGCGATAAGCCGGTTCTCGACCGACCTATTCAATAACCTATGTTATTTTTTTGTGATTGCGAGCAAATCGGGTCTGTACTCTTGCTGTAGCTACTTGTCATTTCGATGCCCTGGAAGGCCGTCGATAGCCGTGCGCCAGATCTCTTCGCCGCTGTCGCGCCTCACCAGTATCTCATAGCCCAAGCCGACCAATCCGGGACGCTGCGCCCTCACCTCCTGCGCAAGCTCGCGGGCAACCTTTCGCGCTTGATCGTCGTTATCCAGAACCGCTCCGCTGGCGTCAGTCACGGTATTGGTGTCGACCAAATCGAAGTGATATCGGCGCATCGGCATGATCTCGTGGACGGCCCCGGCGGGGTTCCGTGCTGGGGCCGTCAGAAGAGGCGCAGCTGTTTCCCGGAAAACAGAAGCCGGCAGCACGTCAACGACGCTATCGCAATGCGTTCGTTCCTATTTTTGCTTCGCGTATCGGGAGTAAGGCCATCACCGAATGCTCAGCTCCCGACGAGCTGTGTCCGGGAACGTTTGTACCCCTATTCCGTTTGATATCCACGATTATGGAGGAGGTTTTGATGAAGAAGCTTATCACGGCGTGCGTGCTGGTTATGGCCGGCGCCACATCCGCTTACGCAGCAACGACCATGACGGCGGTACCGGCTCAAAGCTCAACCGTCACGAACTACTACAAGCAGTCGGTTTACGATCCCAAGCAGAACAAGATCGGTGACGTCGACGATGTTCTCGTCGATCAGTCCGGCAAGATTACCGGCCTTGTCATCGGTGTCGGAGGCTTCCTCGGCGCCGGCGAGAAAGACGTGATCGTGCCATTCTCGGCTGTGAAATCCGCCAAGAAGGACGATAAGTGGTATCTCACACTGGACGAAACGAAAGACAATTTGAAGAATTCAGCCGGTTTCAAATACAACAAGACTACGACGTCCTGGGAGCCTGAAAAGAAGTAAACGCATTATCGTGCGCGAGGGACCGCCAGCTCATTATCGGCTCGGCGGTCCAGCCCATTGCGAATTCCCGCTAGTTTCGTCCCGCCAGAGGTCATCTCATCGAGCGGCCGTTCCATCAGCCAATATTGAGATTCATGGTCCGCTTGCTCCGGCGGGCGGAGCCGTATGCCGGTCGTTTCGCCGCGTTGTGCCGTCACGCCGGCCCCGGGAAAAGCCGGCCGCGGTGAAGGATTGCATCGCCAAGCTCGCGATGAGGCGCACCAGCAAGCCGAAAAAATAACCGGTCTGCAAAACGGCTTCCGAAACGGCGATTGCGGCGGCGGTCTCCGCATGGCTGAGGCCGCGAGCTATCGAGATGGCGATGACAGCGAACGGCAGGAGGACGATGATCGGCAGCAGCACCTTCCATCGGAACGCAACTCCAGCCGCAGCTCCCAGAATGACCAGCGCTATGGCGGAATACATCATGTGGCGGCCCCTCCAATATCGCCGATATCGGCACTTTTATTGTTCGTTTGTCGAGAATGTGCCGATCAGATCGGCGTGTACTCAGGCGCGCGCGAAAGTGAATTGCAACTATGTTACGAGATTTCGCGCCTACGGAAAGGGTCTTGTGCGGTCGACCGGGGCGACCGTGCCGAGACCAGAACAAATTCAGTCTTGCTAGTCGTTCAAGGCGAACGCGCCCCTAGGGGTCTGCTGCTAACAGCAGTTCTCTCTCAGGGGCTATCGATCGGGGATTTCGCCTAGCCGAATGGTGACATCCGCAAATGCCGACCGAGCCAAGGCTACGTTCACTTTAATACGCTGTATCGGAGAAGCAGACCGCCGGAATCGTTGCCATGATGATCTTGGCATCCAGGGCGATCGACCAATGATGCGCATAGTAGCTATCAAGCACGACTCGCCTTTGAAACGTTGTCGTGCTGCGGCCGCTGACTTGCCAGAGGCCGGTGATGCCCGGACGACACGCATAATAGGCATTAATGGAATCGGAATAGCGGCCCAGCTCTTCCTCCGTCACTGGCCTGGGTCCGACGATGCTCATGTCGCCCTTGAGAACGTTGAATAGCTGCGGCAGTTCGTCCAGACTCGACTTCCGTAAGACAGCGCCAATTGGGGTGATGCGCGGATCGTTTCGCAACTTTCTCGTCGCCAGCCATTCGGCCGCCGCCGCAGGATCAGAGTCGAGATGCCGGCGCAACCGGTCTTGGGCATCGACCGCCATCGTGCGGAATTTAAGGCAATCGAACCGCTTGCCATTGAACCCGACGCGCCGGTGGCGGAAGAACACCGGGCCTGCGGAAAAGCTGGCTATGATCGCGCAGCAAATGATGAAAAACGGTGCAAGCAGAACAATTCCGCACAGTGCCAGAACGATATCTACCGCCCGTTTTGAAGCCAATCCAATCGGGCGCGGCGTCGTTACCAAAACAAACAGCGCTTCACCATCGGCACTGTGTGTCTTTGCTATTCCATCCATAAGCGACTACTCCGAGACGTGAAAGAATGCTGCGATGCAAATAAAATCACGCTCGTCCGCATCGTTCCTAATGACATGGAAAATTAACCGAGGGTTCCTTGCGTGCACGAATGCACCAAAAAAGCGCCACTGCCTCGCCCAGATCCGAACGAGCCTTTCTCATCATCGACAGATTTGCTCGAGCGGATGCAGGAACAAGCGGCGCGAACGTATGATCGCGCGCTACAGACGATAGCGACCACGGCGTGCGCCAATCGAGAAGATTGCGCGTGAACTTGGAACGGAGACGTAACGCCGGCTTTTTCCCGCATATGCGAAAAGCGGCAAGGAAAGCCCACCGGTTCTTCGCGCGAGTGAGATGACACATGAACGCGAGAGACCGAGACCGGCTGCCGGCACTCGACAGTTTGAGGGCAATTGCGGCCCTGGCTGTGCTCTTGTTCCACTACACCAGCGGTTATGAACGCGTCGTCGGTCCACATACCGGGCCGGTGCCGAATGTTGAATGGGGCCACCTGGGTGTCGAACTGTTCTTTGTCATCAGCGGTTTTGTCATCGCGTGGACGCTTGAACGTTCATCATCGCTGACTGATTTCACCTGGGGCCGTCTGGCGCGGCTTTATCCGGCATATCTGGCCGGCGCCATGATTACGGGAATTGTCGTCTTCGGAATCGGCTTCAATCCGTCGCAAATTCAGACGCGCGACATCGCTTGGAACGCAATCATCGGATTACCCCAACTGGTAAAGGCCAATAATCTCGATGCTTCCTACTGGACGCTGGGCGTGGAAGTCTCTTTCTACATTATGGCTGCAGCGGCCACCTACGCGCTGCCAAAGCTGCGGTTTGAGATATTTTGCCTGGTTTGGCTCGCGGTGTCGCTGGCGGTGCGTGGGTTCCTGCCTGGACATGTCCGATTCCAGCTGTTGCTGGTTTCGAACTACTCGCCGCTGTTCGTGGCCGGCGCAATGCTGTTCGCGCTTTCACCCGCGATGCGGCCGGATCGGCTTACTGTTGCAACCTTCGCAGCAGCTATTGTCGTCGCTTTCGTTGGTATCGAGCCACACTGGTTACGTCCGACGAGTGGAGCGGGCGTTTGTGTATTCGTCGGATTGGTATTTCTGACGGCAACAGGGCGACTGGCAATTCTGAATTTCCGGCCCCTGGTTATCATAGGTCAGGCTTCCTATTCGCTCTATCTGATCCATCAGGTCGTCGGATACTGGTTCATTTTCAACGCCGAGCGGCTCGGCGTTCCGCCGATCGCCGCGATTGCTGCGGCTACCCTATTGGTCATTTCAGCATCGATCGGGCTGAGAACGGTGGTCGAGGTGCCTGCGCAACGTTTCATTCGCAACGCGACGCGGCCGATTGTCGGATATGAGCCGCGAGCCGCTATGGCAGACCCGCTCCAGCCAATGCAAACGATCACCCGAATTGAAGGGATGCAGCCTATCAGAGGATCCTCAGACCGTCCGAAGAACTTCGAATAGATTGCACGGTCCGCTGCGTCATAATTAGGCAGATTTCAGAAGCGGTCGTTCGGCTTCGCGACGACCGATGGCAGGCGTCAACGCCTCCAGCAGGTGGCTCGCGTTGGCATCCCAGCTGAACATATCTTCCGCCAACTCGAATGCCCGCCTCTGCATCCGATCCAGCCGCTCGACGTCGTCGATCACCGCAACGATTGTTCCCAGCAATGTCTCGATATCGCGCTCTACAAGGAAAGATGACCTCAGCCCGGCGGGAATGCCGTTGAGTGCCGTTTCCACCGATGCGACGGGCACGCGGGAGAATATGTAATCCAGAGTTTTCAGCTTGAAGCCGCCACCGACCTCCTCCGGGATCAGAGCAATTCGCGCATTTCGGCACATTTCGCCCAAGTCATCGACGAAGCCGCAAAAGACGACCCAGGGAAAACGCGATCTTAGTCGGGACAGAACGGCCTCGGGCACGAAGCCGACGATATGCAGCTCAATATGATTCGGCACGAACACGGCGCTTGCGGCTTCGAGCAAGCGCTCCAGATTGATCTGTTTGGCAATCCAGCGGAAAGAGCCGACAATGATCGCGCGCCGTGGAACGTCCGCGTTGACGGTTCGGCTCGCCTGCTTGACGTTAGCATAGCCGGGCGGAAGAACGATCGAGGCAAGCGACGGATTGATTTCTGCGAACGCGGTGCGATCTTCCTCCGTCAGGGTCACGAGCAGTTGACTGGCAAGTGCCAGATTCTGCTCGGCGCGTCGTGTTTTCCTCGCATTCGCCTGTAACAGCCATTTCCGGATAAAATCGCCGGAAAAGTTGCGCGCGATCTGATCATTGACCGCGGTTTCAAAATTATGAGCTACTTGGACGAAAAATGGCCGGTTACGCGCAAGCGTTTGCACAAGTGGTACGGCCCAGCTCATCGCATATTGATCGAACACGACGACGTCGTAATTGTTCAGCGCGAGCTCGCTCGCGATTGCGTTCCGATACTGGGTCGTTGCAAATCGCGCGCCGACCATTGGCAACGAACTGAACAGCGATCGCAGTCTGGAACGCGCTACGCCAGGTATCCGCTTCCAGTAGACGCTTGGTTCGAGGTCGGCTGGGTTGCCGTCCTTTTCATCGGGGTTATCCAGCCCGAGGAAAACAACTTGCGCACCCTGCCTTGCTACGGCGCCCGCCAAATGGGCAGAATAGACGCGGTCACCTGCGTTCAACGGGATTGGAATAATTCGTCCAAGCCAAAGGATAGAAGGGACCATTCGTTTGGAACGCGCATTGTTGGTCTGCATTGTGCCCCGGAGCGTCGATGTAGCAAAGCTGCGATTCGGCGTGAGTTCCCGTGTGGAGATCATGGCATGCGATCTGAACCGTCCGTTTCGATAATCGTTCCAACGCTGAATGAGGAGAAATACATTCGACAAGCGATCGGTTCGTTGATCCCTGTCGAAGGGTTGGATTACGAATTGATTGTGCTCGATGGCGGCAGCACCGATCGGACGGCGTCGATTGTCGAGGAGCTGGCGTCGAGCAATGCGAGCATTCGCCTGGAGAGGAATCCGGCCCGCTATCAATCGGCGGCGGTGAATCTCGGGGCGAAGGTGGCAAAGCCTCAATCGGCGATCATCGTTCGCGCGGACTCGCATGCCGAATATCCGCCGGGTTTTGTTGCGGGTCTTGTCGGGGAACTGAACCAACAGAAGGTCGCCTCGGTGGTCGTTCCGATGCGAACGCGCGGCAAAGGCTTCCTCCAGCGAGGGATCGCGGCTGCGCAAAACAGCCGGCTGGGCAACGGCGGGGCAGCACATCGAACTGCAACGAGCTCGCGATATGTTGACCACGGTCATCACGCTGCCTTCGACCGTAGCGCCTTTCTGGCTGTCGGCGGCTATGACGAGAGCTTCACCCACAACGAAGACGCGGAATTGGACCTTCGGCTGAGGCGGTCGGGCGCGCGGATATGGTTGTGCTCGGAGCTTGCCATCAGCTATTTTCCGCGAAATTCCTTTGGCGCGCTCGCCCGGCAATACTTCAACCACGGTTCCGGGCGCGCGAAGACGATGTTGAAACACCGTCGGCCACCTAAACTCAGGCAAATTCTTCCAGTCGGCGCCCTTGGACTAAACGCGCTCAGTCTGGCCTCGGGAATTGTAGTTTCGCCGCTTTTTCTTCTGCCGGGTCTGGCCTATGTCGGGGCCTGTATGACTGGCGGATTATTTCTGGCCGTATCGGAACGCGATCCGGCCGGCTGCGTAGCCGGCCCGGCCGCAATGATCATGCATCACAGCTGGGCAGCGGGCTTCATCTATCGGGTGCTTCGTAGCACGGCGTCCAAAGCGTGGCCCGCGCCTGCCTCTATTGAGGCTGTGCGCTAACGCCGCTGGCTATCGCTCCCTTTCGCCCCGAAGCTGTCGATATAGGCGATTGCAGCGTTGGGGTATTGGTTGTCAGTCAGTTTGCCGGGAAAATCATCATTTGAATTCCAGAGGCTTTGATAGAGCACATTGTGCCCTGAGAACCACTGCGCTGCCTTCTCGATGTAAGGGCCGGCGCCGTCGAAATTGACGCCCCACTCCGGATACGCTGTGGGCTTGTGATGCCTCGCGGCAAAGTCTTCCAGCCACTGCAGTCCATATTGGCCACTGACCATTTCATCCCAGGCCTTGATCGGATCGGTCGGGTTCCATTTGGTGTTGTAGTAGAAGTCCATGCCCATGACGTCGACGTAATCGTCGCCCGGATAGGCGTCAGCGGGGTTCATGCGCGTTTCGCGGATGTTGGCGTTCCATTCAAATCGAAAGCGGTTTGAGACTGAGCGAAATGCGTCGACAAAATGCCGATAGGCGGTGACGAACTCCTGCTCTCGCCCGGTCGCGGACCAGGGCATCCAGCCGCCGTTGAACTCTTCCCCGGTTCGGATGTAGATCACGGCGTCCGAGGGGCGCGTTTGCGACAGCAGTCTAGCCGCCTGTTCGTAGCGCTCCTGATATTTTCCGGCAGCCGCTTCCGACAAGGATCCGCCGTCGGCGAACATTGGGATTGTCCAGCGAATCGGCTTATCGAGCGGCGACCAAAGCTGGATCGACCATTTGATGCTGCTGATCCAGTCCGTCCAGTTAGCGCGTCCCGTGTGAGCCGCGATCTGGTCCACGGGCCTGCCAAGCCAGTCTTCGAACCGCCGCAGTTCCGACGGGCTGTTGCCGACATAGACGCTGAGAGCTGGAGTTCCTGCTGAGCTCGGGCGACCGACGCTGAGAAGAAAAATGACAACAACGCACGCGCGCAGGATCATGACGGTTCTCGCTTGATAGATGTGTTCACTCGGTCGGCAGGCCCATGCGGTTCCCCGCGCTCTCACAAAAGTTTGGAACGAACGCGTGATTTCGCACTTGCCACATGGCTACTTCGCACCTGCCAAAGCGTTCCAACAGAGAGCTCTGCATGTCGTTCAGCGTACTCAGCAAGATTGTTTGGGCGAGAAAGCTCACGTTTGTCGTCGTATTTGCGTTGATCACAGCGAGCGTGATCGTATTCACGGAAATGGTCACGCCGATGTTTCAGTCCGAAGCATTGTTGATGACCACCCTCGACCGGGCACAGCGACAGCAAACGCAATTTCCGGATACCCTTCGCTATCAGCTGAATTCGCAGATCTACATCATCAACAGCGAAGACGTGCTTCGACAGGCCATCAGTGAATTCGGGCCAAAAAAGCTTTATCCGGACCGGAACAAGTCCGTGTCGTGGCGGGTGTTGGGCTTATTGCCGCCGAACCTTGCGACGCTGACCATGGAGGCTGCCAATTCGCTTCGATCCGAAAATCGGGATGACGGACGTTCGGACCTCGATCGCGCGCTGCTGAAGGTCAAGAAACGGCTCGCCGTAAATCTGGAAAAGGATTCCCAGATTCTGTCACTGACATTTCGGCACCCGGACCCCAAGGTGGCCGAGCAGTTCCTGGGGCTCGTGGTTCGCGATTTCCTGCAACGGCAGGCTGATTTGAGCGGCAACGCGGAGGCACCTGCTTTCTTTCACCAGGAGGCTGCGCACTACCGCGATGAATACAAGAAGGCTTCGGCGGAGCTAAGCGACTTTTCCAAGCAACATGCCATTTATTCAGTCAGCCAGGAAATCGAGCTCGCACTCTCCAGGCGCGACGAGACGCTCGCGGCGCTGGCAAAGACACGTGGTTCGATCGCGGAGAAAGAGGCGCAGGCGGCCACGTTTCAGAACACTTTAACGCAATTGCGCCGCCGCATTTCGATTCCGGGCGAGATCGTCGGGCCGAAGCAGAGTGTGCCTCAGGGAACAGGTAACAGCGACGCGCTGACGGATTCCAACAAGGTGCCGGCGAATGAATCCCCGCTTCTTCTGGTGCGCGTGTTTCAGGAAACGGCGCAGTCGCTGGTCAACCTGAACTCCGAGATCGTTGGCCTGCGGTCGCTCGAAAAGTCGCAGACCGAGGCCTTGTCGGATGTCGAAAAGAAGCTCGGATCTCTCTCGTCGATTTCGGCCGAATTTCGTCGTCTCAACGACCAGCTCGAGCAGGTATCCAAGGTGCTCGAAGCTCATGTTGGCCGGGCGGCCGATGCCCAAATGAACGCCGACTGGGACGCCAGCGAAAAGCTTTCGAATGTCAAGGTTGCCCAGTCGGCGACCGCTCCGACCGAGCCGGTATTTCCTCCCAAGCCGCTTTTCGTTGCGCTCGGGGCTGTGATCGGTCTCGTCGGTGGTGCAGCGGCCTGCGTGTTGCTGGAGGCCATGAGCAAGCGTCGGCGGGAAGCGCGTCTGGGCCGCCGTGCATATTACGACTCACGGTTCAAGGAATGGGCCGGCGCCGAAGACGACGGTTGGTCCGATACTTCGGATGGGCGCATCAGGGAGCGCTGGGCGTCGGAGGCGGCCGCCCCTGCTGCGGCGCAGGAGATCGCGAGTTACCGGCTCTATCGTTGAATTCTACGACAGCTAGCGTGTCGATCCCTGCAGGAAGCCTTTGATGGCCGATATTTCACTGGCACGCATCACCGCACGGCCGGCACAACCGGGCCTCGTGCTCTGCGCCTCGACACTTTTGCTTGAGGTCATTCTACAAAAGATCGCGCTGCCGGGCACCGGCGGCGTTTATCCCTTGAACCTGCTCGTCTTTCCTGCCGTAACGGCCGGCGCCTTCTTGTTCGGCCTGATCGAGGTCAATACGCCCGCGTTCATCTGGTACGCGGCCTTTATTCTCATGGGGATCTTGAGCACAGCACTGTCGCCAAGTCCGAATGTTTCGGTGCTTTCATTGGGGTTTCTCGTCGTCGCGCAGCTGCCGCTCGTTTTCCGTTGCAGATCGGCCGACATTTCTTATGAGAGCGTGCTGAAGTTTGTTTCGACCGTCGGCTGCGCCTGTGCGCTGATCGGTGTCCTGCAATTCGTCGGACAGTTCGTCGTCGGCGCCGATGTCGTCTTCTTTGTGGACAAGCACCTGCCGGATAACCTGACCGTTGCCGGTTACAATTCGCTCATTCCGCTCTACTGGACCTCGCCCGTCTACAAAAGCAACGGCGTATTCTTTCTGGAGCCTGCGTTCTTCTGCCAATTTCTCGCGATAGCGGTGGTTGCCGAACTGCGAGCTGGGCCGCGGACAATCCGGCTTCTTATTCTAACCGCCGGCCTCGTATGCAGCTACTCCGGCACCGGGTTGACGATGCTTGCGCTGTTTCTTCCTGTCTATTTTTTGCGGCATGGCCACGCGCGCCTGTTTTTCTTCGCCGCGCTAGTCTCCGCCGTTTTGATTTTTTTTGGTGATGCGCTGTCGCTCGATGCATTCACCCGGCGTTTGAGTGAATTCTCCGACGTCGATTCGAGCGGATGGGCGCGCTTCCTATCGATGTTCAGCGTGCTTCAGAGGGTCGTATTTGCGAACGATCTGACATTTTTCCTCGGACGTGGGCCCGGTACGGTTCAGGAGCAATTCCGGTTGTTCTCGTTCAATGCCTTCGATCCGACCTGGGGAAAGGTTATCTATGAATATGGCCTGGTAGGTTCACTTGTCTATTTCAGGTTCTTCTATCTGGCGTTCTGCAAGGGGCCGAAAGGCCTGCGATTTGCCGTGGGATATACCTATCTTTTCCTCGGCGGCTACCTGCTCAATCCGTCCATCCTGATGCAGGTTGCGGCGCTCGTGGTGTGGCCTGGGGCGTTGGCCGGCGAGACTGCCCGCGCGCGCGAGGAGACGAACGAGCGCATCCCGGTTTATCCGGCCGCGGCGGCGATGTCTCCGAGATGACCGAACTCGACTTGCCAACCAACGATCGCGGACAGGACGGTCCGGCGAACACTATCAAGCCGCGATCGGGGCAGCGCTCGCACAGCTCGATCGTACTCTTGACGCTAAAGGGCATGAATGCCGCCCTCACCGCAATATCCAATTTCGTCCTCGCCTACGTGCTGGTTCGCGCCATTGGCTTGGACTCATATGCGGTCATGGCAAGCCTGCTCGCGGTCGCGGCCCTTGTCTTGCAGAGCGATCTTGGCATCACCGGGCTGACATTCTTCAAGCTCCGCGCCAACTACCTTGCCGCAACCGGCGCCCCCCGGACGAGCCAGGATGATCGCGCGCTGGTGGTGACCATCGTCACGATCTACATCGCTATCGGCGTGATCTCGGTCGCCGTTCTGGCGGCAGCAATCGCCGCAAATCTCGTCCAGGTGAGCCCATACGGCCTGCCCTATCTATTGATCTTCGCCGGTGCGGTATGCGCGTTGCCACGCATGGCGCTGCGATCGGTGATCAACGCCCGGGACGGATTTGTCGCGACGGAGCTGGTCGATCTGGGCAGACGAATAGCGATATTGGCGGCAACGGCCGCGATGTTGCTTGGGCTTTCCTTTGCGTCCTACAGCGCGCTCAATCTGCTGGTATGGCTATCGTCCGTGGTTATATTGATCTGGTTGGCGCAATCGTACGGCTTCGTCGCCGATACCCGAGAATTTCCCAGAGGCCTTGAGTTGCTTCGCCGGGAAGTCAGGGGCATTCGGGCCACCGTTCTGCTGTCGCTGACGGATTTCATCATCAGCGTTTTCCCATACTACCTGCTGACGGCAACAAGGGACGCAGCGGCGATTGTCGCGTTCGATATGTTCTACAAGGTGACACGCTTTGCAGCGATGACCTATTCGATCGGCGCCGAGACCGCTTTGCCACAGCAGACACGGGCCGTACATCACAACGACGCGGCCGGGCTGGCACGTGCGACCGGCAAAGGGCTCTTGATCGGCATTTTGCCAATGGCCACGGGTATCGTTGCTATAGCGCTCTTCGGCGAGAAGATTTTTCGGCTTGTTCTCGGTCAGGGAGGAATTGTGTCGCCGGCGATGCGATTCGCCATTTGCGCGATGCTGGTGTTCATGTTGATACAGACGACTTGCCAGATCGTGCTGATCGGCACCGGAAAATTCGAGGAATTGGCCCGTCGCGCCGGAATTACGTTCGCTGGCATGGTGCTCATCAGCGTGTCGATGGCCCTATTTCACTGGAGCATCGATGCCTTTATCGTCGCCTATGTCATCGTTTATGGCGCGGGGTCCCTGCTCTATGCCGAGTGCTTCTATTCGCTAAATCGATCCTTGCGTAGCCGGGTCTTGCAGCGGCATTCCAAAGACGTCGAGACCGGTGCAGTCGAGACTTGAGCGCGCGGAAGCTCTCAGGCGCGAAGATTACGCAAGCTTTCTCGGGTAATCCGCTTGAGCGGCCCTCCCGGACGCTTCAGCCTGCTCATCAGGCTTGTGCCATTTTGGTGACGCAGAAGTTCTGCAAGCCGCAAAGGTTCGTAGAGCGTTGGATAACGATTGCGGGCAAGAGCGCCAAAGCGTTGCAAGGCATCCCGGCGAGATGGACCGGTGGCGGCGTTGCGGAGCTGTATGTGGACGGCCTGCTTCTTGGCGCGCCACCAATCGCCAATCTCAGCCTGTTTCTGCAGCAGGGATGATTTGTCCGCGAGCGCTTCGCGGGTATAGCGGGCAGCCGCTTGCCAATTGCGGAATGACGGAATGGGATGTGGTCCAAACAGCCCCGTGAAATAGTCGA
>NZ_DASSRP010000188.1:0-3058 GCF_035701725.1 Bradyrhizobium sp. | reverse complement strand
CATACCGCGTGATCCATCCCCTTTGACGACGCTGTCCGACGATCGCAACAAAACGACCGACGGTGGTTATGGGCCCCTGCTTTCGCAGGGGCGACAGATAAATGCGACCGCCCCGTAATGACGACCATTGTCACTTGTTGAGAGACCTACCCTCTCACCTCGCCGACATTGGGGCGCCAGACCAGAAGCCGCCGCTCGACCAGGCTGACGAAGATGTCGATCAGGATCACAAAGGCCGAAAGCACGAACATGCCGGCGAAGACGCCGGCGACATCGAACACGCCTTCGGCCTGCTGGATCAGGTAACCGAGCCCGGCGGCCGAGCCCAGATATTCGCCGACCACTGCGCCGACGACGGCAAAGCCGACGGAAGTGTGCAGCGATGAAAACATCCATGACAGCGCCGAGGGCCAATAGACGTGGCGCATCAACTGTCCCTCGTTCATGCCGATCATGCGCGCGTTGTCGCGCACGGTGGTCGAGACTTCCTTGACGCCCTGATAGACGTTGAAGAACACGATGAAGAACACCAGCGTAACGCCGAGCGCCACCTTCGACCAGATGCCAAGCCCAAGCCACAGCGCGAAGATCGGCGCCAGCACCACGCGCGGCAGCGCGTTGGCCATCTTGACGTAAGGATCGAAGATCGCCGCGACCAGCGGCTTGCGCGCAAACCAGAACCCGATCGCAACCCCCAGGAAGGACCCGATCGCGAAGGCCAGGATCGATTCCCACAGCGTGATCGCCAGATGCTTCCAGATCACGCCGGAGACGAACCAGTCGACGATCTGGCCGCCGACCGCGAGCGGCGTCGAGAAGAAGAACGGCGGCAGCACCATGTGGCCGAGGATCGGCACGGTGGCGAAGAACTGCCAGAGCGCGATGGCAACCACGGCCACCAGTACCTGCAGGGAGAGAAGCGTCACGCGGGGCATCGAGTAAATCCGACAAACAATTGCTCGTCATACCCGGCACAAGGCCGGGCATGACGGGAAAGACCTCACGGCTTCGAAAATGTGCCGATCAGGCCGGTGGCCTGCAACACGTGGCCTTCCAGCGCCTTCATCGCCTCGGCGCGATCGAGACCCGCCGCAAGCGCGGTCGGCTCGAGATCGGTCGCCATCAGCGTCAGCGTGTAGTGATGGATCGGGCCGGGCGGCGTGCAGGGACCGAAATAGTGCGGCAGCTTCATCAGGCTGGTGCCGCCGACATATTTGTCGCTGGTCTTGGACACCTCGCCTTCGGCAAAGCCGGTGACCGAGGCCGGAATGCCATAGGCGACCCAATGGCTGACGCCGCCGGGCGGACGGCCCTCCGGATCGAACATGAAGATCGCAAAGCTCTTGGTGCCGGCCGGCGGATTCGACCAGTTCAGCGCGGGCGAGACGTTCTCGCCGACGCAATTCGGATTGGACTTGTTGTTGCCGGCGTTCTTCACCGCCAGCCGCTCACCGTCCTTGAAGCTCGGCGAGGTCAGCGTAAACACGCCGTCCGCTTGCGCCGGAACGGCGCCCATGACCACCAGCGCCGCGGCGCCGGCCAGAATCGAACCACGTAGGAACATGACTTCTCCCTTTATTGTTGGCCTGATCAGCCCTGTTTGCCCATGATCGCATGCCGTGAATTGCGTGCCTTGGGATGGGCCCGCCGGTTTTGGCGCGCGGAGTGTAGCTGCGAGCCCGGCCAGATCAAGCCGACTTGTTCCACTGCGAGCCCTCGTGACGAAGCTGTGAATGCTGTCTGGGCACCGTCATTGCGAGCGATAGCGAAGCAATCCAGAGACGACAAAGCCTGGATTGCTTCGTCGCTCGAGCGCAAAATTGCCCTGCGATTTTGTCGCGGGCTCCTCGCAATGACGTGGCGGAGCCGGGGCAAGATCGCTTCAACCGCCCGCCTTGCTCGATTGCGCATAGCCCTTCAGCACCTCGTCCTTCAGCGCGTCCCAGATCTCCCGGTGCAGGTCGTGGAAGGCCTTGGTCAGCTTCACTTCGGTGATGTCGCGCGGGCGCGACAAGCTCACGCGCCAGTCGCCGATGATGCGCGCGGAAGGACCGGCCGACATGATCACCACGCGGTCGGCAAGCGAGATCGCCTCCTCCAGATCATGGGTCACAAACAGCACCGCCTTGCGGTCGGCGCTCCAGAGATCGAGCAACAGGTTGCCCATGATCTGGCGGGTCTGGGCATCGAGCGGCCCGAACGGCTCGTCCATCAAGAGGATTTTCGGGTCACGGATCAGCACCTGCGCCAGACCGACGCGCTTGCGCTGACCGCCGGAAAGCATGTGCGGGTAGCGGTGGGAAAACGCGCCGAGGCCAACCTGGCCGAGAAAGCCTTGCGCCCGCTCCAGCGCCTCGCGGCGCGGGGTGCCGTCGATCTCGAGCGCGATCGCAACGTTGTCGATCGCGGTTTTCCAGGGAAACAGCGCGTCGGCCTGAAACAGATAGCCGGCCTGCCGGTTCAGCCCCGACAGCGGCGTATCGAAGATCCGCACGCCGCCTCCGGCCGGGGCCAAAAGCCCCGCCGCAATGTTCAGCAAAGTCGATTTGCCGCATCCGGTCGGCCCGACAATGGCGACGAACTCGCCCGGCGCGACGTTGAGATTGGCCTTCTCGACCGCGGTATAGACGCGGCCCTCGGCGAGGCGAAAGGCGACGGTGGCGTCCTGCAGCGAGACCGCCGTGGACGTCTTGTTGATTGGACTTGGTTCTTCCACCCCGGATGTCCTTGCTTGGCTTTTGGGAAAGCCTTAGCGCCTTCGAACGACAAGTTCAACGCGAGGCCGTGACGTGGTAATTGGGGCTGGGAGCCGAGCCCCACAAACGGAGGTTGCCGCCCTGATCGTGTTCGACCACGTGGCAAAGAGTTTCGATGACGGCCGCGTGACGGCGGTCGACGACGTCTCGCTTGAAGTGGGTGACAGCGAATTCCTCGCCATCGTCGGCTCTTCCGGCTCGGGCAAGACCACGCTGCTGCGGCTCGCCAACCGCCTGATCGAGGCCGACGCCGGCCACATCACCATCGACGGCGAGGACATCCGCGAGGTCGATCCGGTCGG
>NZ_DASSRP010000187.1:0-7310 GCF_035701725.1 Bradyrhizobium sp. | reverse complement strand
TCTTGAATTCCAGCGTGGTGTAGCCGGTGCCGGCCGGCAGCATCGAATGCACCGCAAGCCCCATCGCGGAATCCAGCAGCGCCGCGGCATAGCTGCCGTGTACCGAGCCGATCGGATTGTAGTGCCGGAAGCCGGGGACGCTGAGGAAGGATACAACGCCGGGCTCGGCCGAATGCCCATAGGGCTCGATCGTCTGCATGATCGGCGGCGCCGGCAACGTGCCGTCGAAGGTGGCGCGGATGAAATCGATTCCCTTCATCGCGGCCATCACCTCGGTCGGCGTCACGCCATATTCGATCTTGCGCTGAGTGGGAGCGGTCATGGGTCGGCTATCTTTCCGTAAGATGATGCCAATCATAACAAATGATGTACATCATGCAATAATCTGAAAATTTATTGCACAAGGGGGATAGTGCTCGACATGGCGGTCCACCGATGGCAACACGAGCGCAGGGATTGCTTGGGCAGGGTTGATTCTATGCCGGCTTACGTTCACGTCAATCTACAGGTTGTCGATCCGGCCAAGCAGGCGGCGCTCGCTCCTCGCTTCAAGGCTGCACTCGAAGAAGCGGGCGGGCGAATCCTTTATTTTGGCCGGGTCGCCGCGGTGCTCGAAGGCGACGAGATGCCGTTGCCGATGGCCGGCGTATTCGAGTTTCCGACGCTCGCCGAGGCATTGGCATTCTACAATTCGGAAAGCTATGCGCCGATCAAGGCTGATCGCCAAGAAGCTCAACGGGCGAGGATGTTCGTCGTCGAGGTCGGCCCATAGCTGTGAGGCGGGCCGCCGACAGCGGCGCAGCCCGCGCGCCACGCGTCACGTTGTTGCGCGATCGGCCTACGCCCGCTTCTTCGCCCGCATCAGATCGGCAAAGCGCTGGAACAGATAGTGGGAATCGCGCGGGCCGGGCGAGGCTTCGGGATGGTACTGCACCGAAAAGACCGGCTTGCCGTCGAGCGCGATGCCGCAATTGGAGCCGTCGAACAGCGAGACGTGGGTTTGCGTCGCGCCTTTCGGCAGCGTCGCCTGGTCCACCGCGAAGCCGTGGTTCATCGAGGTGATCTCGACCTTGCCGGTGGTCTCGTCGCGAACCGGGTGATTGGCGCCGTGATGGCCCTGATGCATTTTCTTGGTCTTGGCGCCGACGGCTAAGCCCAGCATCTGGTGGCCGAGGCAGATTCCGAAGGTTGGCGTGCCGGAGTCGATCACCTTTTGAATCACGGGCACGGCATATTTGCCGGTCTCGGCCGGATCGCCCGGCCCGTTCGACAAGAACACGCCGTCCGGTTTCATCGCCAGAATGTCTTCGGCCGATGTCGTCGCCGGAACCACGGTGACCTTGGCGCCGACGCCGGCGAGCAGCCGCAGGATGTTGCGCTTGATCCCGTAGTCGACCGCAACCACGTTGAATTCCGGATTGGTCTGGCGGCCGAATCCGTTCTCCCACGCCCACGGCGTCTCATCCCAGGTGAAGCGCTGCGCGGAGGTGACCATCGGCACGAGGTCCATGCCTTCCAGACCCGGCCATTCCCGCGCCTCTTCCTTCAGGGCATGCAGATCGAACTTGCCGTCCCTGGCGTGCGCGATCACGGCGTTGGGCATGCCCTTGCTGCGGATCAGCGACGTCAGTGCGCGGGTGTCGATGCCGGAGAGGCCGATGATGCCACGCGCCTTCAGCCACTGATCGAGGTGGCGCGTAGCACGGTAGTTCGAGGGATCGGTAATCGCGGTGCGCAGGATCACCCCGCGGGCGCCCGGCGTCGCCGCCATGTTCACCGTCTCGATATCCTCGTCGTTGGTGCCGACATTACCGATATGGGGGAAGGTGAAGGTGATGAGCTGGCCGGCATAAGAGGGATCGGTGAGGATTTCCTCATAGCCGGTCATGGCGGTGTTGAAGCAGACCTCGCCGACGGCGTGGCCCTCGGCGCCGAGGCCGAAGCCTTCCAGCACCGTTCCATCGGCCAGCACGAGGAGTGCGGTCGGCTTGTGGTCCGGCCAGGCGGCAGTATTTTCTGATGTCGTCATGAGGCCTCTAAATAGTCTTGCCCGCCGTCTGCGTCAAAGCCGGAAACGGCCCGATTCACATGCGTTTTCAGCATATTTCCGGGCAGTTGGCTGGGCCTGCGGCGGGAACGCAGGTTGTCTCTGTCGGCCGAACCGCCTAGATCAACGTCTCGAGCCGAAAAGAGGGTGATTCCCATGCTGCGCGACGACATCAACAACGCGGTCAAGGACGCGATGAAGGCCAAGGACGAGCGCAAGCTTTCGACGCTCCGGATGGTCAATTCGACCATCAAGAACGCGGACATCGCCGCGCGCGGCGAGGGCAAGCCACCGCTGTCCGACGCCGACCTGCTCGGCGTGCTGCAGAAGATGATCAAGCAGCGTCAGGAATCCGTCGAGCTCTATGAGAAGGGCGGCCGCGCCGAACTCGCCGCGCAGGAGCGCGCGGAGATCGACGTGATCACGGCCTACCTGCCGAAGCAGATGTCGGACGAGGATGTGAAGGCCGCGATCGCCGATGCCATCAAGGAGACCGGCGCGAGCGGCATGAAGGACATGGGCAAGGTCGTAGGCGTGCTCAAGGGCAAATATGCCGGGCAGATGGACTTCGGCAAAGCCAGCGGATTGGTGAAGGCTGCGCTGACGGGTTAAGCTGCGCGGTAAATGGTCGTCCCCGCGAACGCGGGGACCGATACGCCGCAGCCCTGGTGAAGTGAACAAGCGGAAGCCAACTCAATATTAGACCGAGCTTCTTGTGGTTATGGGTCCCTGCTTTCGCAGAGACATGCTTGAGAGATTGAGAGCCTTTTCTCATGCTCACCGAGACCAACGACTACGACCAGCTCTGCCGCGAATTTCGCTGGGAGATCCCTGCGCGCTTCAACATGGCGACCGCCTGTTGCGACCGTCATGCGGACGGCTCAGGCCGCCTGGCGCTGATCTATGTCGACGAGGACGGATCCTCGCGCCGCACCTCCTTCGATGAACTTGCCGATCTGTCGCGCCGCTTCGCCAGCGTGCTCAAGGCCGACGGACTGGTGCGCGGCGACCGCGTCGCGCTGTTCTTGTCGCAGTCGCTGGAATTGCCGGTCGGGCATCTCGCAGCGTTTCGCGCCGGCATGATCTCGATCCCGCTGTTCGCGTTGTTCGGCGAAGAGGCGTTGGAATTTCGCCTGGCAAATTCCGCCGCCAAGGCCATCGTCACCGACGCGGCCGGTTGGGAGAAGCTGCAGAAAATCCGCGCCAGGCTGCCGGATCTGAAGAATGTCTATCTCGTGGGTGAGGAGGCGGGCTCCGGTACCAAGGCATTCTGGCCGACCCTTCGCGCCGCCTCGAACGAATTTGAGACCGTCGATACCTCCTCCGACGATCCCGCCATCATCATCTACACCTCGGGCACGACCGGGAATCCGAAAGGCGCCCTGCATGCCCACCGCGTGCTGCTCGGCCATCTGCCCAATGTCGAGATGGCTCATGACTTCTTTCCCAAGCCAGGCGACGTGATGTGGACGCCGGCCGACTGGGCCTGGATCGGCGGACTGTTCGATGCACTGTTTCCGGCCTGGTATCACGGCGTGCCGGTGGTCGGCCATCGCGCCCGCAAGTTCGAGCCGCATGCGGCCATGCAGTTGATGGCCGATCACGCCGTGCGCAACGTGTTCCTGCCGCCGACCGCCTTGAAGCTGATGCGCCAGGCCGAGGTGAGGCATCCCGGCGTCAAGTTGCGCAGCATCTTCACCGGCGGCGAATCGCTCGGTGTCGAGCTGCTCGACTGGGTGCGCGCGACCTTCGGCATCGAGGCGCATGAGGTGTTCGGCCAGACCGAATGCAATCTCGTCGTCGGCAGCAATGCCAGACTGTTTCCGATCCGGCCCGGTTCGATGGGCAAGGCAACCCCGGGTTTCGACGTGCGCATCGTCGACGAGCAGGGCAACGAACTGCCGCGGGGGACGCGCGGCATCATCGGCGTTCGCCAGCCCAATCCGGTGACCATGATCGAATACTGGAAGAACCCGGAAGCCACGCGGAAAAAATATGCCGGCGGCTTCTTGTTGACCGGCGACCTCGGCCGGCAGGATGAAGACGGCTATTTCTGGTATCTGAGCCGCGAGGACGATGTCATCACCACCGCGGGCTATCGGGTCGGCCCGTCGGAGATCGAGGATTGCCTGCTGAAGCATCCGTCGGTGGCGATGGCAGCCGTGGTCGGCATTCCAGATCCCGTACGCACTGAATCGATCAAGGCCTGGATCGTGCTGCGGCCGGGCTTTGCGCCGGGCGAGGCCTTGGCGCGCGAGATTCAGGATTACGTGAAGGTCAAACTCGCCGCCCACGAATATCCGCGCTTCGTGCAGTTCACCGACAGCCTGCCGATGACCGCAACCGGCAAGGTGCTGCGGCGCGAGTTGAGGGCGCTGGGCTGATGCGCGTTTCGCGCTCGGCGGTTTGACGCAAATCAAGGCGCCTGCCGTCCCGCCCGGTGTCAATTTCCCCAAACGATTTGGGGGGATACATGTCCATTTCCGGCAAGGTCGATCCGGTGGTTCGCCCGATCGCAGCGGCCGATATCGCCGAGGCGCTCGGCCAGGGCCTGCGCGACTTTCAGGCCAAGCCGCTCTACGGCCTCGCGTTCGGCGCCTTCTATGCCGTGGGCGGCATCGTCATCCTGCTGTGCCTGACCGCCTTTGGCATGGTCTATCTGGCCTATCCGCTGGCGGCAGGTTTTGCGCTGATCGGTCCATTCGTGGCGATCGGTCTTTACGAAGTCAGCCGCCGCCGCGAGACGGGGGAGGCGATTTCGATGCGGGCGATCTGGTCGACCGTGACATCGCGCAGCGAGATCGGCTGGATGGCCTTTGTCACCCTGTTCATCTTCGTGATCTGGATGTACCAGGTCCGCTTGCTGATCGCCTTGTTGATCGGGCTCAATGCCTCGTTTTCCAGCCTGAACGAATTCATCACCGTGGTGCTGACCACCGACGAGGGCCTGGTGTTCCTCGTGGTCGGCAATCTCGTCGGAGCGGCCTTGTCGCTCGTTCTGTTTTCCCTGACGGTGGTGTCGTTCCCGCTCCTGCTGGAGCGCGATGTCGATTTCATCACCGCAATGATCACGAGCGTGCGCTCGGTGGTGATGAGCCCGCTGCCGATGATCGGCTGGGCGGCGGTCATCGTCGTGCTGCTCGCGATATCGGCGCTGCCGTATTTCCTGGGTCTCGTCGTCACCTTGCCCGTGCTCGGGCACGCGACCTGGCATCTCTATCGCCGCATTGTCGCGCCGGTCGCAGCCTGATGCCTGCGGCTGCTCGGCTGCGGGCGAATTGAGGCTGCGAGAATTCTTAAGGTTTGCGGCCGATCCCGACCGGTTGCATGCCGGACTCCTTGATGGCTTTCGTGGTGCGGTCGGATACCAGAAATTCGATCAGCTTTCTGGCCTGTTCCGGATTGTGCGCGGTCTTGACGATCGATGCCGTGAACATCTGGACCAGTTGCACTTCGTCGGGAAGCGGAGCTACCAGCTCGACGCCGGGTTGACTGATAATCTCGCTGACCGGCCCGATGGCGAGATCCGCTTCGCCGGCTGCAAGCATGTCGGTCGAATCCGTGCCGCGGGGCACCATCTTCGGCGTCACCTTGCCGGCGAGGCCAAGCTTCGGAAACACCACGTCCGTCATATAGATGCCGCCGGTGCTTGCCGGCATGACCAGCCGGGGCGTGTTGAGCAGCGTTTGTTTGAGCGCATCGACGGTGCTGACGTCGGGCTTGGGACTTCCCTTGCGCACGGCAGCGGCGAGCGGCACGCTCGCAAGTTCGGCTTCGGAGCCGGTCGCGATATAGCCCGCCGCGATCAGCTCGTTGAGGCCTTCCCTTGACAGGATGACGACGTCGACCTCGGTGCCTTGCTCGAGCTGGGACTTGATGGTTTTCGGCCCCTTGCCTTGCGACGCGCCGGACAGTGTCGTCACGGCGACGCCCGTGCTCCGCTCGAACTCCGGGAGAACCGCGCGATAGGCTGGCGAGAAGCCGCCGGAAATCATGACAGTGAGCTTATCCATGGCGTTAACTGGTGATGTCGCAAAGAGTGCGGTGAGAAGCACACTAAGGAGGATCGCGAACTGTTTTGGCATGGTTACGCCTCCGGAGAAAGCGCGGCCATAACATCATGGCTTTCTTAGAACTGCCAGTGCGCCCGTGCCGCGAACACATTCACCGGGCCGCGGTCGGCGTTGTAGCCGGGATTGGCGATGAACTGGTAATCGAAGGTGAGCTTGGTCGAGCTGTTCAGCGCGATACTGTAATAGGCCTCGAGAATTTTTTCGGTGCTGTAGTTGGTCAATTGCCCGTCGCCGACGAGGATGCCGAGCCCACCGGCATTGAGGAAGGCAATGTGCGCGTTCGAAATCCCATTGATGATACCGGCGATCCCGATGGTGTCGTCGGGCCGGCCCCATGATTTGCCGCCGATCGAAACGCCGCCGGAGACCGTGCGGTCGACGTCGGTGAAATCCCAGGGTTCGATCTGGCCGTCGGCCCAGCCGGCGCGAAAGAACACGCCGAGATTTTCCATCACCTGCTGCTCGAGGTTGAGGCTGACGCCGGGCCGGCTGGTGTAGGAGCGCACGGCGTTGATGTTGGCCGGCATTCCCGTGGCAATTGCGAGCGCGATCGCGTCGTTGAAATTGCCGGCGCTGCCGCGATTGAGGAATCCGGTGATCTTGATCTTGCCCGGCTGGCCCCACAGATCGTAGCGCCGTTCGATTTCACCGAGGAGCGCAAACTGCTGGAAGGTTGGATCATTCACACCGCCGAGCGGGCTTATGCCGCCGGCGGGCGATTTGGAAAGATCGAACACGCCGCCCCGAAAAGTCCATTGCCCAGTGTACCATTCGGCTGCCGCGCCGTAGGTGTATCCCCAGCCGTCGCCGGCATAGTCGAAGGTGCCGGCATTGACCAGCGACCAGTTCAAAAAGTCGCTCTTCGGATTGTTGGCGTATTTGTTGGTGTCGAAGATGTCGTTGATACCGAAGCGGCCCGCGGTGATAACCAGGCGCTCGGTCGAGCGGGTGCCCTTGAACTGGGTGAAGTCGTCGTCGACGTTTTCGGTGTCGCCGCCGAGATTGATGGTCTGGCGCAGGAAGGCGCGTTGCAGTCGCGCGTAAGGCGTGGACGATCCGATCTTGTAGGCTTCGGCGCTCGGAAAACCGGCCACGCCATGGGTGTCGTTAAGGCCATGGCCCTGATCGATCTCCGGATTGGCCCAGAACTCCGCGCCCGTCCACAGTTTGACGCCGACCGACAGCGTCGT
>NZ_DASSRP010000186.1:0-5910 GCF_035701725.1 Bradyrhizobium sp. | reverse complement strand
GTCGGAAGAAATCGCGACGGATCGGCCCGATGTGACGAATTCGAGCATCGTCGTCCCGGTCGGCAGCCTGCAAAACGAGAACGGAGTCAATTTGGGCGGACGGGACGGGAACCTGCGGCTCGATGCGAGCAACAGCCGCTGGCGGCTCGGCATTGCGCCCTGCCTCGAAGTCCTGATCGATTTGCCGACCTATTTTGCCAACGTCCATGGCGCCGGCGTATCCGGCTTCAGCGACGTGTCGCCGGCGGTCAAATGGCAGATCAGCCCGGTCCCGGGAAAAATTGATCTATCTGTCGTCGCCGGGGTGGCGCTGCCGACCGGCGCGGTCGCGATCGCGGGCCGCGGCGCGCAGCCTTACCTGCAAATGCCGTGGTCCTACGAACTCCACGATGGCTGGGGCGTCAGCGGCATGCTCACCGACTTTTTCCGCCCCGACGATTTCACCGCAAGAAGCATCACCGAGACGACCTTTGTCGTGGAGAAGAAGCTGACGCCGCGCTTCAGCCTGTTCACCGAATATGTCGGCGACTATCCCCAAGGCGCAAGCTCCAGCCAGTTCTGGAATTCGGGCGGGGTGTATCATCTGACCAAGACCCAGCAGGTCGATTTTCACGTTGCGCTCGGGCTCAACCACAACACGCCAAGCACCATCGTGGGTGTCGGCTATTCGTTCCGGGTTGACGGCCTGTTCCGTCAATGAATTCGGTCAGCGCAGCTTGTCGAGCAAGGCCACGAACAATTCGCGCTCGCGTGCATCGAGTGGCGCCAGCGTTTCCTTTGAAATCGCCAGTGCATTGGACGCGACCTTCTCCACCAGTTGCTGACCTGCACGGGTCAGGCTGACGCGCAAGCGCCGGCCGTCCTCCGGATCGTCGCTGGTCTCCGTCAGTCCACGCGCCGTGAGGCGATCGATGACACCCTTGATGGTGGCCACATCCATCGCGGTTAGGCGCCCAAGCTGGTTCTGCGAGCACGGGCCGGTTTCCGCGAGTTTGGCGAGCGCCGCCCATTGCGTCGGCGTCAGGTCAGCGCCGATGTCGCGGGCGAAGATCACGGCATGACGCTGCGAGACCTGGCGCAGGATGAAGCCGATCTGGTCGTCGAGCACGTAGGCCGGCCGCGGCCCCTTCATGCTTCGTTTCGGCGAAACGGCCCTGTTCATCCCTGGCCCCTTACAACGCCAAATGCGCGTCGCGAATGTCGGGACGCGCATCGAGTTCGGCCATGGTGCCGGAAAAACAGATGCGGCCGCGCTCGATGATATAGGCGCGATCCGATATCAGCCGCGCGAAGTGCAGATTTTGCTCCGATACCAGAAGGCTGACGCCGGCCTTCTTCATCGCAACGATCGCTTCGACCATCTGCTCGACGATCTTGGGCGACAGGCCCTCGGACGGCTCGTCGAGCAGCACCAGCGAGGGATTGCCCATCAAGGTCCGCGCGATGGTCAGCATCTGCTGCTCGCCGCCGCTCATGCGCCCGCCGGGCCGGTTGCGCATCTCCGCGAGATTTGGAAACAGCTCGAACAGCCGCTCGCGGGTCCATTGCGGCGCGCCCGCGCGCGCCGGCTGCCGGCCGACTTCGAGATTTTCCTCCACGGTGAGGTCGGTGAAGATGCGGCGCTCCTCCGGCACATAACCGAGCCCGCCGCGCACGATCGCATGCGTCGGCAGGCCTTCTATGTCGCGGCCCTCGAACTGGATGCGCCCGGTACGCCGCGCGACCAACCCGACGATCGAACGAAAGGTCGTGGATTTCCCGGCGCCGTTGCGGCCCAGCAGCGCGACCGCTTCCCCCTCACCGACCTCCAGCGCGACGTCGAACAGGATATGCGCCGGGCCGTAATGGCTGTTGAGGTCGTGGACCGAGAGCTTCATGAGGAGGCCTCCTCACGGTGACGCGCATCATAGACGAGCCCCTCGCCGAGATAGATCGCGCGCACCTCCGCGTTGCGCCGCACCGCTTCCGGCGAGCCCTCCGCGATCAGGTTGCCGCGGTTGAGCACGAGAATGCGGTCGGCGTGTTCGAACACGACATCCATGTCGTGTTCGGTGAACAGCACCCCGATCGACTTCTCCCTGGCGATCTCCGCGGTGAGCCGCATCAACTCGATCCGCTCGCGCGGCGCCATGCCCGCGGTCGGCTCATCCATCAGCAGCAATTTCGGCTCGTTGGCGAGCGCAATCGCAAGCTCGAGCCGCTTGAGATCGCCATAGGCCAGCTCGCCGCAGGGCCGCATCGAAAAGCCGCCCATGCCGACGAGATCAAGTAATCGATCAGCCTCCTCTCGCGCGTATCGCGGCATCGAGGTCGCAAGATCGAACAGCTTGTGGCCATGCGAGGATAATGCGACCTGGACGTTCTCCCGAACGGTCATGGTCGGAAACGTCGCAGTGATCTGAAAGGTGCGTCCGACGCCGAGCCGCCAGACCTCGCGCGGCTTCATGCCGGTGGTATCTTGCCCCAGCACGCGCACCCTTCCCGCATCAGGCTGCGTCTGGCCGTTGAGCATGTTGAAGCAGGTGGACTTTCCGGCGCCGTTGGGGCCGATCAGCGCCAGGATTTCGCGTCGTGACAGCGCGAACGAGACGCCGCGCACGGCGTGCACGCCGCCATAGGATTTGCTCAATCCCTCGACCGACAATAATGGCTGATCGGCGCTCATTCGGCGGTCTCGATATGTGAGGCGATCCCGGAACGATGGGCCGGCGATAGGCGGCGCGGCCAGATCGCCTCGAACGTTCCGACGATTCCCTTCGGGAACGCGACCACGATCACGACGATGAAGCCGCCAAGCACGAGCTTGGACCAGTCGGTCTGGCTGACCAGCCAGATTGACAACGCCTTATAGACGATCGCGCCCACGATCGCGCCCGACACCGTTTCGACGCCGCCCAGCAGCACCATGACCAGCGCGTCGACCGACAGCGGAATGCCCAGCACATCCGGAAATACGCTGCCCTTCAGATACGCAAATAGCGCGCCGCCGATGCCCGCCGCCGTGCCGGCGATCACGAAGGCGCTCCACTGGACGCGCTTGCCGTCGATGCCGATGGATTCGCTGCGCAGCGGGGAATCCCTGTTGGCGCGCAGCGCAAATCCGAACGGCGAGAACGTGATGATGCGCAAAGCTCCCACCACGAGCGCTGCAACCGCCAGTGACAGCCAGTAAAAATGCGACGGGCTCGCCGCCCAGCGCTCCGGCCAGACGCCGAGAATGCCATTGTCGCCACCGGTGAGGCTGACCCACTGGAACGCGACCGACCACACGATCTGCGCAAAGGCGAGCGTCAACATTGCGAAATAGACGCCGGACAATTGAACGGTGAAAAATCCGAATACCGCCGCGCCCAATAATCCGAACAAAGGTCCGGCGAGCAGCGCAACCAGCATCGGCAGGCCCGCCAACTTGACGGCGAAGGCGACGCCGTAGGCCCCGAGGCCGAAATAGGCGGCATGCCCAAACGAGGCGAGCCCGCCGGCCGACATCAGGAAATGCAGGCTCGCGGCAAAGATTACCGAAACCGCAATCTCCGCGCCGACAGTGAGCGCATAGTTGCCGGCGAAGAGTGGCAGCGAAGCGGCGAGCAGCAGCGCAATGGCGGCGACGATGCGCTCGTTCCGGTTAAGCACGCGCCAGGGATTGACGGTGATGCCCGGCGTGCGCCGGGCCGGTGCCTCGGCTTTGCCCAGCAACCCCCACGGCCGCACAATCAGGACGACCGCCATCACCAGAAAGACCAGGATGATCGAGATTTTCGGAAAGATCAGAATGCCGAACGCATTCAGCTCCGAGACCAGGACAGCGGCGACGAAGGCGCCGGCGACACTGCCGAGGCCGCCGATCACCACGACGACGAACACGTCGACGATGACGCGCAGATCCATGGCATGATGCACGGCATCGCGCGGGATTTGAAGGGCGCCGGCGAGCGCGGCCAGGAATACGCCGAGCGCAAACACCGAGGTGAAAAGCCATTTCTGATTGACGCCGAGCGCCGCGACCATGTCACGGTCCTGCGTCGCGGCCCGCACCAGCACGCCCCATCGGGTGCGCTGGAATACCAGCCACAACAGCCCGAGCACGACAGGTCCGAGCACGATCAGGAACAGGTCGTAACTCGGAATGCGCTGGCCGAAGAAATCGAGCGCGCCCTTGAGGCCCGGCGCGCGCGGGCCGACCAGATCGTCCGGCCCCCAGTTCAGCACCACGAGGTCTTCGACCATCAGCGTCAAGCCGAAGGTGGCGAGCAACTGGAACAGTTCCGGCGCGTGATAGATCCGGCGCAGCAGCAGCATTTCGACGATGACGCCGATCGCAGCAACAATCAGAGCGGCGGATACAATGCCGCCCCAAAACCCGACCGCGCCGGACAGGCGCTCGGTCAGCGTGAAAGCCACATAGGCGCCGAGCATGTAGAACGCGCCGTGGGCGAAATTGACGATCCGCGTCACCCCAAAGATGATCGACAGGCCTGACGCGACCAGGAACAGCGAGGCTGCGCTGGCAAGTCCGGTCAGGAACTGAACGACGTAAAAGGCCATGGGTGGTTCGATTACTTTCAGTAAGTCGGCCGCATCCTTCGCGACGGCACTTCGTGCCTCCTCAGGATGAGGGTCTCACTTCTCACGGTGAGGAGCGCGGCGCACCCGAGGAGGCCGAGCCATGCGAGGCCGTCGGCGAACGGTGGAAACAAGAGCCGCGCGTCTCGAACCATGAGGCCGCGGCGATGTGCACCCTCATTCCTTCGGCCGCATCTTTTCGATTTCCGCGTTATCAGGCAGATAGTCCGACCCCTTGCGGTAGACGGAATCGACCATCACGCCCTTGCCATCCTTCAGCGCAGTCTTGCCGACGAAGGCGCCCAAGGTCGATTGGTGATCGATCTTGCGGAAGGTGATCTCACCGAACGGCGACGGCAGCGACAGGCCCTCGGCTGCCGCGATCATCTTTTCCGGATCGGTCGAATTGGCCTTGCCGAGGATCGCCGCCGCTGCCTTGACCGTCTCGTAACCGACGATCGAGCCGAGCCGCGGATAGTCGTTGTACTTGGTCTGATACGCCTTCAGGAAGGTGTCGTGCTCGGGCGTCTTGATTGCGTACCAGGGATAGCCGGTGACGATCCAACCCTCGGGCGTTTCATCTTTCAGCGGATCGAGATATTCCGGTTCGCCGGTCAGGAAGCTCACGACGGTACGGTCCTTGAACAGGCCGCGCGTATTGCCTTCGCGCACGAGCTTGACGAGGTCGGCGCCGAATTCGACGTTGAGGATCGCTTCCGGATTGGCAGCCGCCACCGCCTGCACCACCGGACCGGCGTCGATCTTGCCCTGCGGCGGCCACTGCTCTTCGACCCACTGAATGTCGGGCCGCTTCTCCGACATCAGCTTCTTGAACACCGAGACCGCCGACTGGCCATATTCATAGTTCGGCGCAATCGTCGCCCAGCGCTTGGCTGGCAATTTCGCGGCCGCCTCCACCAGCATCGCCGCCTGCATGTAGTTCGAGGGGCGCAAGCGGAAGGTGTAGCGGTTGCCTTTCGACCAGGTCACGGCGTCGCTCAAGGGTTCGGCGGCAAGAAAGAACACCTTCTTCTGCTTGGCGAAGTCGCTGACGGCGAGCCCGATGTTGGACAGGAACGTGCCGGTCAGCATCGCCACGTTCTCGTTCGATACCAGTTCGTTGGCCGCGGTCAGTGCGTCGGCCGGCTTGCCGCTGTCATCCTTGGAGACGACGACGAGCTTCTTGCCGTTGATGCCGCCGGCCGCGTTGATCTCCTCGACCGCGAGCTGCCAGCCCTTGCGGTAGGGCTCGGTGAAAGCCGGCAGGCCGGAATAACTGTTGATCTCGCCGACCTTGATGTCCTCGGCAGAGGCGATCGAGCTGACAGCGGCCCAAACGGCAGCAGC
>NZ_DASSRP010000185.1:0-3485 GCF_035701725.1 Bradyrhizobium sp. | reverse complement strand
AGGATGGTGCCCCTGGCCGGAATCGAACCAGCACTCCTTGCGGAACTCGATTTTGAGTCGAGCGCGTCTACCAGTTCCGCCACAGGGGCCCTCGGTCCGCCGGCAAGCCGGCGTCGCGAAGCCGGCGGAATATAGCGGCCGGCCGACGCCGGTCAACCCGCTGTGAAACGGCCAGTGGTCCGATTCCAACATTTGCATCCCGCCGCGGTCCGCAGCTTTGCAAAGGTTGGAATCAACGGACCGCCAGCAAATATGGGTTTCTAGTGGGGTTTTGGATTTGATATTCGCTTGCGCATTCCCGGGATAGTGAATGTCAAATCCACTCCACCAGCCTCGACAGCGGCGTGCCCGCGCGATAGTCAGCGTGACAGGCAGGAGGCTCCTGATGGCGAATATGACAGCCGTTTCCCCGATGGCGCGCGTCGGTTCGGCGGCGCTGGCGGCAGCGCTCGCGGTCGGTCTCGTTGCGGCCGCGACCCTGGCCGGCGCCTGGTATTTCCAGCTCGTGCTCGGGCTTGCACCCTGTCCGCTCTGCCTCGAGCAGCGCTATGCGTATTACCTCGCGGTGCCGCTGGCGGCGCTGGTGGCGCTCGCGGCCGCCGTTCACGCCCCGCGTTCGCTCTTGATCGCGGGGCTTGCCATTCTGGCGCTGGCCGCGCTCGGTAACGCCCTTCTCGGCACCTATCACGCCGGCGTGGAATGGAAGTTCTGGCCGGGACCGGCCGATTGCACCGGGCCGGTCGGCAATCTCGGCAGTGCCGGCACGCTGCTGGACCGGCTCGACACCGTTAAAGTCGTGATGTGCGACGAGGTGCAGTGGCGTTTCCTCGGCCTGTCGCTCGCCGGCTACAACGTGCTGATCTCTTTGCTGATGGCGGCGATCGCGGTCTGGGGCGTCGCGCGGACCGCCCGGCAAGGCTAATCGTCGACGTCTTCCTGCGGCCGTCCGAACAGATGGACGATGCCGGGTGTCGCGATGGTCACGAAGATGAATCGCGACAGATGATGCGCCCCGACGAAGATCGGGTCGATGTGCAGCGTCAGGGCCAGCGCCAGCATCGCGTCCATTGCGCCGGGGGCAAAAGCCACCAGCGCGTCGGCGAAGCGCACATTCGTGGTCCAGGCGATGATCGTGACGAACACGGCGGTGATCAGCGCCGCGATCGCGAACGAGCCGAGGCCGGCCGCGAGATGACGCAGGAAGGTGCCGGTCTTCATCCGCGAGAAGCGCGAACCGATCAGGGTGCCGATGCCGATCAGCGCGATATTGCGCACGACCGGCGGCAGGCCGCCCTCGATCCAGCCGGCCCCATGCAGCACGGCCGAGCCGATCATGGCGCCGAACAGCCAGCTCGCCGGGAATTTCATCATGCGCAGCAGCAGCGAGACCGCGACTGCGGCGCCGATCAGTCCAAGTAGCCCGAGCGGCGAGGCCACCGTCATCGCAGGCGTCGGCACGGATGCAGATGTCAGTCCGGCCGCCACCAGAATCAGCGGCAGCGCGGCGGTGAGAATGATGACGCGCAGGGTCTGCACCACGGCGATCGCCGGCATGTCGGCGCCCTTTTCGATGGCGAGCACGGCGATTTGCGACAGCGCGCCGGGACTGGCCGCCAGGAACGCCGAGGTGCGGTCCCAGCCGTGCAGGGTTTGCAGGTAGTAGCTCGAGCCGAACGTGGTGCAGAAGGTGGCGAGCGCCAGCAGGCCGATGGTGATCGGATAGGCGCCGACATGCTGCAGCAATTGCCGCGACATCAGCGAACCCAGGAGAATCCCGAGCATCACGAGCACCGCCTGGGTGAGGTGGGCCGGCACGGCCATCTGCCGCCCCCACATGGCGGCGGCGGCGACCGCGAGCATCGCGCCGGAGATCAGGCCGCCGGGCAATCCCGTGACAAGAAACAGCAGGCCTCCGACCGTGCCGATCGCAAGCGTTTCAAGGAATTGCAGGGTTTTGGTGCGGGTGGGGAGGACGTCCGCCATCCATTTGGGGATCTGGCTCACGGCGCCTTATGGCAAATCCGCATTCCCCGGACAAATGCGCACGCACGATCGCTGCAATGCACGCCGGCCTTGGCAGCTGGCGCCAGCCTATCGTTTGGGCAGCGCGACCCCGTCCCCCTTTTAAGAGGACGGGATCGATCGAGGCGAGCTTACTGCTTCTTCATCGCGTTCTTCTTGCACTCGGAGCGGAATTTCTTGCGCTCCTTGCCATGCAATCCCTTGGCATCCGCCTCCTTGGAGCATTCGAGCGATTCGGCGCTGCGGGGCTTCGACGTCTTCGCCGCCGTGTCGGCGGCAGGCGCGGTCGAGCTCTGGGCGAAAACGGGAGTTGCGAACAGCAGGAGCGATGCGCCGAGCGCGGCGGCGACGCGGGAGGATATCGTCATGAGAAACACCTCGGAGGGTTTGAAGGGCCGTCACGGTCGCGCCGCGATGCTGAACCGCCGATGAATGGCGTGCGTAAATGGTTTTCGCGCCGCGATAATTTTTGCGCAACCCAGGATGGCCGTTGTCACATGCCTTGGCTACGTTAGGATGGGGAACTTCAAGACCAGCAGCATCCCCAAGGGACAATAAAGGGAGAGCAAGGATGACCATTAAAGCCAAATTATTATGCGCCGTCGCGGCATCGGGACTGGCCGCCATCGCCGCCAGCGCGCCGGCGCAGGCCCTGACCACGCAGGAATGCAGCGCCAAGTATCAGGCGGCGAAATCCGCCGGAACGCTCAACGGCATGAAGTGGAATGATTTCCGAAAGGCCCAGTGCGGCGCCGATGCGACCCCGATGGCCGCGCCCGCAGCCCCGCCTGCGGCACCTCCGCCGCCGGTCGCCGAAGCCAAGCCGAAGGCGGCTTCGCCGATGGCGGCGCCGGCACCCACGTTGCCGAGCGGACCTGCGATCTTCCCGATGATGGTGGACCAGAAATACGCCCAGGAAAGCGCGGGCAAGGCGCGCATGCACACCTGTCTCGACCAGTACAATGCCAACAAGGCGAACAACGGCAACGCCGGCTTGAAGTGGATTCAGAAGGGCGGCGGCTACTACAGCGAATGCAACAAGCGCCTGAAAGGGCCGGCTTGATCGTTCATGACAGGGCCCGGGCTCGATCGGTCCGGGCCTTGTCGGCCGGATGGCTGCGGGGAAAAGCAATGAAAAGATCTGAAACGGCGATCGTCACGCTGATGCTGATGTCTCAGATGCTTCTCCCCGCGGCGGCTTCGCCACTTGTCATGGCGCAGACCCAGGCTGCACCTTCCGCGGCGCCGGCTGCGCCCGCCACCCCGCCGACAACGGTCGCGCCGGCCGAAAAATCCGCGTTGTCGATCCCGGCATGCTCGGTGAAATATCTGGAGGCAAAAGTCGCCGGCAAGCTGCAGGGCCGCAAATGGGTCGACTTCCGCCGCGAGGAGTGCGGCAGGCACGAGACCACCGCCGTTTTCCCGACTGCGATTTCACCGAAATACGAGAGCGAAAAAGATCT
>NZ_DASSRP010000184.1:0-4103 GCF_035701725.1 Bradyrhizobium sp. | reverse complement strand
ACCGGCGGCTCGGCCTCGATACCGACCGGTGGCGTCAGCGTCGAGCGCGCCACGCGCGATCTCGGCAACAAGCTGCGCGAGCTTGCGGCCGAGGCGCTGGAGACGAGCGCGGGTGATCTCGAGATCGACGATGGCGCGATCCGCGTCGCCGGCACCGACCGCTCGATCAGCTTTGCCGATCTCGCCAAGCGGCCGGGCATCGATCCGTCCAAGCTCAACGCCAGCGCGACATTTACGCAGGCCGACGGCACTTTTCCCAACGGCACACATCTGGCCGAGGTCGAGATCGATCCGGCCACCGGCTATATCCGCATCGTCAATTACGTCATCGTCGACGACTTCGGCGTCACGCTCAACCCGCTGCTGCTTGCAGGCCAGGTGCATGGCGGCGCGATGCAAGGCATCGGCCAGGCCCTGATGGAGCAGGCGGTCTATAGCGCCAAGGACGGTCAGCTGCAGACCGGCACCTTCATGGACTATGCGCTGCCGCGTGCCGCCGACGGCCCCTCATTCGTGTTCGAGACCCACAACGTGCCGTGCACCACCAATCCGCTCGGCGTCAAAGGCGCGGGCGAGGCCGGCGCGATCGGCTCCTGCCCGGCGGTGGTCAATGCGATCATCGAAGGGCTGTGGCGCGAATTCAGGATCGACCACATCGATATGCCGGCAACGCCGGAGCGGGTCTGGACCGCGATCCAGGAGCATCGCCGCCGCCACAGCCTGTGACCGGTTACCTCCAGGAAAGCCCCGGGAATGTTGTCATCATTTCGGGGTTTGGAGAGGTACTGAGCCTTAAGCATACTGACGTCAGTTGGAAAAACATAAGGGACAAAACGGATGATGCGGACTGCCTTGGTAGTTGGAGCTTTGTTGCTGGGCGCCGGCGCGGTGATGGCGCAGCAGGATGTTGCTGTCACCCAGCAGAACCTGATGAAGTCGCAAGGCAGGAGCATGTATGGCGTGCTCGGCAAGATGATCAAGGGCGAGACGCCTTACGATCAGGCCGCGATCGACAAGGCGCTGAATGATCTTCAGGCCGACGTCGCCAAGATTCCGACCGTGTTCACGCCGAACCCGAAGGAAGACGTCGTCAATGCCAATTTCGGTTCGTCGCAGAAGATTTGGCAAAACAAGGCGGATTTCGATGGCAAGGTTCCTGCGGTGATCAAGGCGATCGAAGACACCAAAGGCAAGATCAAGGATGCCGCGACGCTGAAGGCCGGCTTCGATTCCATTCAGGAAAAGTGCACGGCCTGTCACGACACTTATCGCGTCAAGCTGAAGTGAGGTGCGACGGCCCGTCGATATACGGGCACGTCACGACTGGGCAAAGCTTGCACGAGCTAATTGCAGATAGCAGAAGGGGTGAAGGCCGCGACGGCCTTCACCCCTTTGTCAGTCAGGAAGCCAGACCGCTGTGAGCCGGCAAATCGTTCGCGCTTACTTCGTGACCTGGCCGCGGATTTCGCCGCCCGGGTTCGCTTCGGTGTGCACGTTGATATAGTACTTGCCGGCCTGAAGATCGGCGGCCTGTGCGTCTGTCAGCGTGGCCGAGCCTTCCGCCGGGCTCGAGGTGGCGCCGGGAATCGCGACCGCAACACCGGCGTTCTTGCCGGCTTCGGCGGGGCCGTGGAAATGGGCAGCCTTCGCAGGTCCGCTCAGCCCGGTATAGGTCAGCTTCCAGGACAGCTTCTTGGACGCCGGGTCGTAGTCGATATCGGCCGTGCCGGTACCCGTCGAGGTGGTCGGCGGCACTTCGGACTTGCCGTCGAGCACGGCCTTGAACTTTTCGGCGAAGGCCGGACCGGCGACGATAACGGCCGCAGCGAACGCAAGCGTGACGAAAGCGGTCTTGTTCATGTTTTTCTCCCTGGGTGCGCTGGTGCGCGAGTTTCGAAATACTGCCACATCCTTGTACGAAACGAACAACAGCCGGGTTCCAAATTTATTCCCTAAACCAGACCTTGGGCAGGAACATTTTTCGATCCCGCCGACACAGGGCTGAAGGCTATATTGGCTCTAGCCTTCACATGACGGATCGATGATGCGGCGACGAATTTTTCTCAATGCGGGAATTGCCGCGATCATCGGCTTTGGCATTTACGCGTGGCTGACGGCGACAGGAGGCGACATCTTGGCCGATGCGGTCACGCGTCCGGCCTTCACGCCGAATCCCGCCAACGGCCTGGGGGTATTCAATGCCGGCGGCTGCGCCTCGTGTCACGCGGTGCCGAACCAGCCCGATCGGTTGAAGCTGGGCGGCGGGCTCGCGATCCCGTCACCGTTCGGAACGTTCTACGCGCCGAATATTTCACCGGACAAGGCGGACGGCATCGGCGGCTGGACCGAGGCCCAATTCGTCACCGCAGTGACGAAAGGTGTCTCGCCGCAGGGCACGCATTATTTTCCGGCATTTCCCTACACCTCCTACGCGCATGCCAGAATTTCGGATATCCGGGATCTCTTTGCCTATCTGAAAACGCTCGAGCCGGTTGCCGGCAGGGTGCGCGATCACGACGTGCCGTTTCCCTTCAATATCCGCCGCAACGTCGGCATCTGGAAGCTCTTGTTCTTCGATAGCAAGCCGTTCATGCCCGACACCGCGCATTCGCCGCAATGGAATCGCGGCGCCTATCTGGTGAACAGTCTCGGCCACTGCGCCGAATGTCATAGTCCGCGCAATTTTCTCGGCGGCATCATCGCCGCGCAGCGCTTTGCCGGCGGACCCAACCCGGAAGGCGAGGGATGGGTCCCCAACATCACCCAAAAAGGAATTGGCGACTGGAGCGTCAAGGACATCGACTACTTTCTCAAGACCGGGCAAACGCCCGACAATGACTCCGCCGCCGGTTCGATGGCGCGCGTGATCAAGAACACGTCGCAGCTAGCGGATTCCGATCGCGCGGCGATCGCGGAATACCTGAAATCACTGCCGCCGGTCGATGGCCCGCCGAAGCCGAAGAAGGCGCAGAAAGAGGGGAGCTAGGGCGGTGCATAAAGCGGATATACGCTCTCGTTGAACGCTTTCTTCAAAATCCGCGAGCTGGCGCGATTCTCGAGGTCAACGAGGGGCGTTTACCGGAGCGGGCGGATTTTCATCAAGGCAAACGAGGGTGTCGCCGATCAATTCTTCGACTTGTCCGGCGCTTGCGCGTTGGAGTTGTTCGGATCGCGCTTGTTGGCTTCATGATGGCCGATGGCACAACCCGCGGCGGCTCCGAGCTTGCCGTGCCCGGCCATATGGCCGGCGACGCCGCCGACGATCGCGCCCTTGATGCATCCTTTGGCGCTGGCCTCACCCATCGAAGACACCGACAAAGCGGCGACGGACGCCACTGCAAGAACCCATTTCATGAACATTCTCCTGTTCGACTGCTTTCTAATTCCGCAGGACGGAGTCAGTTCCATATCTCAGGCTTCGCAAACGGCTGACAAAGGCCAGAAGCATCGCCTCGGGCTGTGTGGCCGTTCAGAAGTTCGAAGCGTGGCGCGACACGATGATACGAACTTCGGAATCGCGACACTAGCCGTCCTTCGTCAGCAGCAGATTGCCGCGCTTCTCGATCGCGACTTGGGCGGCTTTGGCGAAGCGCTGCAACAGCCACGGCAGCATGACCTCCAGCCGGGCATGATCCTCTGCGACATCCAGATGACCGGACGCGATCTGTCCCAGGGCGCGCACGCGAAAAATCAGTCGATCGTCCTGCCACCTTTCTTCATCGACCTGAAGCACCGGAAACCTCGCAGCCACCTGCGTCAACCCGGCTTTAAGTCGGCGCTTGGCCTCCTCCCGGCCAAGGCGGTGGGGAATGGAAACGATGAGCGGTGCGGACATTTTTGAGCTCCCGTCAGCCGGCGCGGTGGGCGCGTCGGGACTTTTATTCGCGGCATTGAAGGTGGGCGGGACGCCTGCAGAACTGGGAGCCGGCTGAACCAGAAGGTTGGCACGATAGTCAGGCGTTTCAAAATCACTGGCCGTAGCCTTCGGGCACACGCCCGGCCGTTTACCGGAAACCGACGAAGGAGTTTTGACCGATGCACAGGTCTCCGGGATCCCAAAGGTGCTATATCTGACTGGCTCGGCCGGATGCGAGCTGTGTGGA
>NZ_DASSRP010000183.1:0-6884 GCF_035701725.1 Bradyrhizobium sp. | reverse complement strand
AAGCACTTTTGCTCCGTCGCCAGCGGTTTCGACCAGTCCGGCGCGTTCGGCGGCATCCCACGCTTCCTGCTCGGTCGCGAATATCCGCGTCAACCGTTCCTCGTCCTCGAACACCGCATAAGGCACGTCCGCCTCCAGATTAAACCCGCCGGCTGGCAGGGCCTCTGAGTTGATATCTTCCTGAGCGACCCGCGCGCGGAATCAATTCAGCGACACCCGGCCTGTTCCAAAAGGTTGCAATGGGTCCGCTGTCGACATCGGCGCGATCGCCGGCATGTCGCCAGAGATGCGCGGGAGCAGGAACATCGGGCGAGCTTGCTGATTTTGCTCTTACCTCGTCTCGCATGGAGCACAGTATGTATCCGAAGCCGCCGTATCCTGCCCAATCGCAGCCGATGCCAGGTTCGACGTCGCAAATGAACCCGCCGCCCGATCACGGCGAGACGACCTACAAAGGTTCAGGCCGCCTGGTTGGAAAGAAAGCGGTCATCACGGGCGGCGACAGCGGCATCGGCCGGGCCGTTGCGATCGCTTTTGCGCGCGAAGGCGCAGACATCCTGATCGCCTATCTGAACGAGCACGACGATGCACGCGAGGTCAAAACCCTGATCGAGGAGGAAGGTCGCAAGGCCATCCTTCTGGCCGGCGACCTCAAGAGGCCGGAGCATTGCCGCTACGTGATACAGCACGCTGTGGAAGTGCTCGGCGGAATCGACATCCTCGTCAACAACGCCGCGCATCAGGCGACCTTCAAGGACATCGGCGAGATCAGTGACGAGGAATGGAACGTAACGTTCGAGACCAATATCCACGCGATGTTCTACTTGGCAAAGGCCGCGGTGCCTCACATGAAACCCGGCAGCGCGATCGTCAACACGGCCTCGGTCAACTCCGACATGCCAAACCCCATCCTGCTGGCCTATGCGACGACCAAGGGCGCGATCCAGAATTTCACCGGAGGGCTTGCTCAGTTGCTGGCGGAAAAAGGCATCCGGGTGAACGCAGTGGCGCCGGGACCAATCTGGACGCCGCTGATCCCATCGACGATGCCGGAGGAAGCGGTGAAAAATTTCGGCAAACAGGTGCCCATGAAGCGGGCCGGGCAACCGGCTGAGCTTGCAACGGCCTATGTCATGCTTGCTGATCCGCTCTCGAGCTACACGTCGGGAACAACCGTGGCCGTTACCGGTGGAAAGCCGTTCATCTAGGGCGTCAGCGTCACCGGCGTTTTCCGATTGTAGCGGTTGGCGTGCAGCATCCAGTCTGACAACGGCATTCCGTCGCGGTGCCGTCCGCCGGCGCCGGCGCCGGCCCAGGCCGCCGCGGCGCCAAGAAGAAGTCCGGCAGCAATCGAGAAGGCCAGGATGACCGTGGCAGCGCGTGCGCGCCCGATGGCGGTTTTGGAAGCGGCAATGACGCTGTCGACACGCCGCTCTGCGTCGGGTCCGGCAAGACCGGTTGTTGCGGTCACCAACTGCACCAGATAGGTCCGGTCGTCGGCCGAGACCCCGCTGTGGCTGGAAGAGGTCATCAGCACGCGCGCGGCCTCGGCTCGCAGCGCGGGGACGTTGGCATCGGCCGGTCGGCGGGTTGCGCGGAACAAATGGTCGATCTCGTAACTGAGCACCGACGGTTCGGTTGTGTTCGCAGGTTGCGTCAGGCTGGTGGGTCGGCTTGCGCCCATCGCGATCAGCGATGTCAAGAGGACGCCGATCACCACGGCGAGTGCCCATGCCGAAACGCCATGCATGCCATCGCGCCGCTCGGTGTCCTCTGCCGCGCCGGCCACATAAGGCATTCGACAACGTCCGGCGACGTAGCCACCGCAGCCGAAGCTGATCAGGGCCTGCAGGATCAGGTAGATGCCCGACAGCAGCCAGAGCGCTATGGAAGCATCCCGCCATGTCGGGGCAGCCGAACTGACGCCGAGGCCGATCGCCGCGCCAAACGCAATCAGGATCGAGGAAACCGCGGCCGCCACCAAGGCGCCAGCTACGATCGGCGTCCATTGCAGCATCCACGAGTTCTCGGCAGAACGCATTTCCGCGGTTTCAATCTCCAGCGTTTCGATGCTCATTTGCGAATTCCTAGCGAAGTCCGAAAAACGAAAGAATGGCCATAATGATCACGATCAGGCCGATCAGATAAATCAAGCCGTCCATGGTTTCCTCCATGCATACGTTGCCTGATAAGAAACTCTTCGATCGAAAGTTCCTAAGTTCGTTGCCGTCTCCGTTTGGCCTTGACCTTGTTCCGCCGTGTCATGAAGGCTCGACACCTTGCACGATGGTCGAATGAAGCGGCGGCGCAGGCCGGCTTCACTGGAATTGGTTGCTCTGCGCTCACCCGTCGCTGATTTCCGATGAGAGTGGCGCCGCCTGGCCGCTAGCTCACAAGCTGTTTGAGCTTGAGAGCATCGGCGGGCGCTGCGCTCTTCTGGTCGTTGTCGAAATAGACAAAGACGTCGCAGCCTTGTTTCTTCCAGGATTTGATGCGCGCTGCCCATGCAGACAACGCCTGCTGACTATAGTGATCCTTGTATCGTCCGCCCGGACCATGGCCGCGGATGTAGACAAAGTCGGCCGTGCGCTTCCAGGGGGCGGGCGCATCATGGTGATCGGAGAGGCAAAGCGCGGCATTGCGCCGCGACAGGATCTTCATGATCGCGGGCTCATACCAGCTCGGATGCCGGAATTCGAAGCTGTAACGACGCCGCTTCGGCAGCAATCTGAAGAACGAGTTGAGCCGGTCGACGTCGGCTTCGAAATTCGGCGGTAGCTGAAACAGCACCGGCCCGGCCTTGTTGCCCAGAACGGCCAGCCGTTCTTCGATCAGCGCGAGGCTATTTACGGAATTGTTCGACAGTCGCTTCCAGTGCGTGATGAATTTCGAGGCCTTCCAGGCGAAGATGAAATCATCGCCGGTCTGTGCCCGCCACGCTTTGACAGCATCAAGGCTCGGCGTCCGGTAGAAGACGCCGTTGAGTTCGGTGGTTTGAAATTGGCCGGCGTAATATTGCAGTTGATTCTTGAGCGCAAGGTCAGACGGGAAAAATGGGCCCCGCCACGAATCGTAATGCCATCCCGATGTGCCGATCAGAACGCGTGCCACGGGTCACCGTCAAAACGATTCAATCGAGCGGAACGCGGCATTGTTCCGGGCCAGGTTGACGCAGGCGTAGCCGCGGCTGCGATCTCTGAATGCAAGATGCGTCGCGCAGTCGCCTTCATGGAACTTCGCCCGCGCTGTGGTGTTGCAAAAAATGGGAAAAAGCCGCCACTGGAGACGCAAATGCCCGAGAAAGATCTCAATGCACTCTTCGTCGATACACTGAAGGATATCTATTACGCCGAAAAGCAGATCTACAAATCGCTTCCAAAGATGGCGAAGGCCGCACAATCGGACGAACTGCGAGACGCCTTCGACAAGCATCATGATGAAACCGAAGGCCACATCGAACGATTGGAAAAGGTCTTCGAACTCGTCGGAAAGCCGGCGCGCGGCAAGAAATGCGACGCGATCGAGGGCATTCTCGAGGAGGGGAAGGAAGTGATGGAAGAGTACGAGGATACGTCGGCGCTGGACGCCGGCCTGCTCGCCGCGGCACAGGCCGTCGAACACTACGAAATCTCGCGTTATGGAACGCTCAAGACCTGGGCTGACAAGCTCGGCTTAAAGGACGCGGTCAAGCTGCTCGATCAGACGCTCGCGGAAGAAAAGAAGACGGACGACACGCTTAGCAAGATCGCAACCACCGCTGTCAACGCCGAAGCCGCTTGAAGCGGATGTGCTAGGCGCGCTGCATTTGGCGCTATCAGCAAAACCAAGGCCGCCGACGAGGCGGCCTTTCATTTGAGCGGCGCAATGCTGGAGATCGCGACGCTTACTCAAGATGAGCCAGCCGCTTAAAATGAGCATGTCTTTGGATGACTTGCGCTTGATCATTAGTTTGAACGTTAACTTAAGTTGTCGCAGGTTAGAGCCGCCGATCATAGCCTAAGCGAGAACTTGACAACCCCAGTGAGGGAGTGGGCTATGAAGAAGAGGCGGCGGTTTAAGCACACAACCACGCTGAAAGAGCGGCTCACGGCGTTTGCCGCTGATGTACGAAAGCAGGCCTCAACACTACCTGCCGGTCCGGAAAGGGAAGAGCTGCTGAAGAGAGCCAGTCGAGCTGACACGGCCGCGCATATTGACGATTGGGCCAATTCGACGGGCTTGCAGTCACCGACATAGGACGTGGTAAGCACCCGTGCTTGTAGCGGTGGTGCCGGACGTCTTGCCAAAGCTCACTGTTGTTTCGGATTGATGCCGGCCGAGCTGCGCGTCTTTCTTGCCATCATCGAGGTCGGCAGTGTGCCAAAGCCCTTGGAAAAGCTCGGCGTCGCCGAAACGACGATCAAGACCCACTTGAAGCAGGTGTTCTCCAAGACCGGGGCGAAACGCCAGGCCGGTCCTGTCAAGCTTGCCGCCGGATTTTCCTTGCCTTTGGCGGAGCCGGACGACACCTGAGACGTTTCATCAAAGCCGTCGATCCCGGACAGGACATTGATGAGAAGGCGGGGCACCAAGCCTGGTCGTGCCAAGACGACCTCCGCGAGGCGGATGGCGCGAAAAATCGTGCTGGCCATCGACATCGGCGGCTCGCATGTGAAGGTCATGGATAGCAAAAGCCTGGTCAAACGGGAGTTCGTGTCCGGTCCGGATCTGTCTGCCAAGAAGATGGTAAAGCAGGTCAGGCGCCTGACATCGGACTGGTCTTACGACGTCATATCGATCGGCTATCCCGGACCCGTCGCCCATGACAGGCCTCTGACCGAACCGCACAATCTCGGCCGCGGTTGGGTCGGGTTCAATTTTGCAAAGGCGTTTGGCCGGCCGACCCAGGTGATCAACGATGCCCTGATGCAGGCCGTGGGCAGCTATCGGGGCGGACGAATGCTGTTCCTCGGGCTCGGCACCGGGCTTGGTTCCGCCATGATCGTCGACGGCATGCTCGAGCCGATGGAACTCGGCCATTTGCCATACCGCCACGGCCGGACGTTCGAGGATTATCTGGGCGCTGCCGGCCTGGAACGTCGCGGCAAGAAGAAGTGGAGAAAAGAAGTCGCCCATGTCGTAAAGCATTTCGTCGCAGCGCTGGAGCCGGACTATGTCGTGCTTGGCGGCGGAAATGCCGGGAAGCTGGGACATCTGCCGCCACGGGCGCGGCTCGGCGAGAATGCCAATGCCTTCACGGGCGGCTTCAGGCTTTGGGATCCGCGCGCGGGCAAGAAGGCTCTCGGTGACGTCTGATCGGATGTCCGGGAAATCACGGCTTGAGGGATAATCATGTTGCAGGCTTCCGATTCCACGAGCCCTCAGCCGCTTTCGGGTGCAGGGGCCGACGAAGGCCTCACCTTCGGCGCGGTGCTGGGGGCCACGATCGGCAACATGCTCGAGTTCTACGACTTCGTTACTTACAGCTTTTTTGCGACCCAGATCGGACACGCGTTTTTTCCGGCTAGAAGCGAGTTTGCGAGCCTGTTGCTTTCGCTGGCGACTTTCGGCGCCGGCTTCATCACCCGGCCGATCGGCGCCATGATCATCGGCTCGTACTCGGACCGGGCCGGGCGTCGCCCCGCGATGACGCTCAGTTTTGCGATGATGGGCATCGCTATTCTCGTGCTTGCCGTCACGCCCTCTTACGACAGCATCGGCGTCGCGGCGCCGGTCGTGATCATCCTGGCGCGGCTGACGCAAGGGTTCTCGCTCGGAGGCGAGGTCGGTCCGACGACGGCCTATCTGATGGAAGCGGCCTCGCCCAGGCATCGGGGGCTTGCGGTTTCGTTCCAGCCGGCGAGCCAGCAGATCGCCGCGACTGCGGGCGCGCTGGTCGGCGAGATCCTGTCGCTGACAATGTCGAGCGAGATGCTCGATGCCTATGGCTGGCGGATCGCTTTTCTGCTCGGCGCCGCGACGCTGCCGTTCGGCTTGTGGCTGCGCCGCACCTTGCCTGAAACGTTGCACCGGGCCGAGATGCCGGCGATACCGCTGCCAAGCGCCGCGCCCGCAAAGGCGGCGCGCGCCAGCACCCGCCTGATGACGCTCGGCCTCGTCATCCTCGCCAGCGGCACCATCATCACCTATGTGACGCAGTACATGACGACCTACGCGCAGCATACGCTGCACGTCGATGCGCCGCTCGCGTTTGCGACCACGGTGGTGAGTAATGCGGTCGGAATCGCCGCAGCCTTCCTGGGCGGTTGGCTGGCCGACCGGGCTGGCCGTTGGCCGATCATGGTGTGGCCGCAGCTCGCGGCCCTGCTGCTGACATATCCGGTGTTCCTGTGGATCGTGGACAGCCGCAATTCGGCGGCGCTGCTCGGCGGCTTCGGGCTGCTGGCGCTGATCGGCTCGATTCCCTACAGCGCATTCTATGTCGGCATGGTCGAAGGCCTGCCCAAGAATATCCGCGGCGGCAGTTTCGCGACGCTCTACGCCGTGGCGATCGCAATCTTCGGCGGCACGGCGCAACTCGTCGTGGCCTGGCTGACCGGGGTAACGGGCAATGCGCTGGCGCCTTCCTGGTATTTGCTGCTGGCGACCGCCGCCGGATTTGGCGCCATGGCCTTGATGCCGGAAACCGCGCCGTCGAGGGTTGCGCCCGCCAAATAGTAGCGGCGGTCTTCCGCCCGTTTCACTTGTCAAAGAGCCACACAGCAAAGCGCGATGTCGCGACGCGAGCGCGCCCGAGCTTTGAACGAAGTCCCTCCTGAATAGAGGGCGCAGGGAAAGCCGGATGCCTCAGCGCACCCGCAGCCTCGTATGCAAAAGTAAAAAGCATACGAGTAAGTCACCACAGGTTCGCCGGAAACGCCCGGCTTTCCCTGCGCAATGGTTTT
>NZ_DASSRP010000182.1:0-3114 GCF_035701725.1 Bradyrhizobium sp. | reverse complement strand
CATCGTCAACGGCACCGAGCGCGTCATCGTCTCGCAGATGCATCGCTCGCCGGGCGTGTTCTTCGATCACGACAAGGGCAAGACCCACTCCTCGGGCAAGCTCCTGTTCGCTGCCCGCGTCATCCCGTATCGCGGCTCCTGGCTCGACATCGAGTTCGACGCCAAGGACATCGTGTTCGCGCGCATCGACCGCCGCCGCAAGATTCCGGTGACGTCGCTGATGTTCGCGCTCGGTCTCGACGGCGAGACCATCCTGTCGACCTTCTACAAGAAGATCATCTACAAGCGCGCCAAGGAAGGCTGGCGCGTGCCGTTCGACGCCAACCGCTTCCGCGGCTACTCCACCGTCAACGACCTGATCGACGCCGACACCGGCAAGGTCGTGCTCGAGGCCGGCAAGAAGCTCACCGTCCGTGCCGCCCGCCAGCTCCAGGAGAAGGGGCTGAAGGCGCTGCGCATGTCGGATGAGGAGCTGGTCGGCAACTACCTCGCCGAGGACCTCGTCAACCCGAAGACCGGCGAGATCTATGCCGAAGCCGGCGAGGAGATCACCGAGAAGCTGCTGAAGGCCCTCAACGAGCAGGGCTACAAGGAGCTGCCGCTGCTCGACATCGACCACGTCAATGTCGGTGGCTACATCCGCAACACGCTGCATGCCGACAAGAACATGACGCGCGAAGACGCGTTGTTCGACATCTATCGCGTGATGCGCCCGGGCGAGCCGCCGACGCTCGACTCCGCGCAGGCCATGTTCCAGTCGCTGTTCTTCGATTCCGAGCGCTACGACCTCTCCGCGGTCGGCCGCGTCAAGATGAACATGCGCCTCGAGCTCGATGCGCCCGACACCCATCGCACGCTGCGCAAGGAAGACATCCTCGCCGTCATCAAGACGCTGGTGGACCTGCGCGACGGCAAGGGCGAGATCGACGACATCGATCATCTCGGCAACCGCCGTGTGCGCTCGGTCGGCGAGCTCATGGAGAACCAGTACCGCATCGGCCTCTTGCGTATGGAGCGCGCGATCAAGGAGCGCATGTCGAGTGTCGATATCGACACCGTGATGCCGCAGGACCTGATCAACGCGAAGCCGGCGGCTGCCGCCGTGCGCGAGTTCTTCGGCTCTTCGCAGCTCTCGCAGTTCATGGACCAGACCAACCCGCTGTCGGAGATCACCCACAAGCGGCGCCTGTCGGCGCTTGGCCCGGGCGGTCTGACCCGCGAGCGCGCCGGCTTCGAGGTGCGCGACGTGCATCCGACGCATTACGGCCGGATCTGCCCCATTGAGACGCCGGAAGGTCCGAACATCGGTCTGATCAATTCGCTGGCGACGTTCGCGCGCGTCAACAAATACGGCTTCGTCGAAACGCCCTATCGCAAGGTGAAGGACGGCCGCGTCACCGATGAGGTGGTCTATCTCTCGGCGATGGAAGAGGGCCGCCATCACGTGGCCCAGGCCAACGTCGCGCTCGATAACCGCGGCCGCTTCACCGACGATCTCGTGGTTTGCCGCCACGCCGGTGAAAACGTCATGCTCGCGCCGGACAAGGTCGACTACATGGACGTGTCGCCGAAGCAGCTGGTTTCGGTCGCCGCGGCGCTGATCCCGTTCCTCGAGAACGACGACGCCAACCGCGCGCTGATGGGCTCGAACATGCAGCGTCAGGCCGTGCCGCTGGTGCGCGCCGAGGCGCCGTTCGTCGGCACCGGCATGGAAGGCGTGGTCGCGCGCGACTCGGGTGCTGCGATCGCCGCCCGCCGCACCGGCGTGATCGACCAGATCGACGCCACCCGTATCGTGATCCGCGCCACCGAAGATCTCGATCCGACCAAGTCGGGCGTCGATATCTATCGCCTGATGAAGTACCAGCGTTCCAACCAGTCGACCTGCATCAATCAGCGTCCGCTGGTGAAGGTCGGTGACGTCGTCAAGAAGGGCGACATCATTGCCGACGGTCCCTCGACCGATCTCGGCGAGCTCGCGCTCGGCCGCAACGTGCTGGTCGCGTTCATGCCGTGGAACGGTTACAACTTCGAAGACTCGATCCTGCTCTCCGAGCGGATCGTGAAGGACGACGTCTTCACCTCGATCCATATCGAGGAGTTCGAGGTGATGGCCCGCGACACCAAGCTCGGCCCTGAGGAAATCACCCGCGACATTCCGAACGTTTCGGAAGAAGCGCTGAAGAACCTCGACGAAGCCGGCATCGTCTATATCGGCGCCGAAGTTCGTGCCGGCGACATCCTGGTCGGCAAGATCACGCCGAAGGGCGAGAGCCCGATGACGCCGGAAGAAAAGCTCCTGCGCGCCATCTTCGGCGAAAAGGCGTCCGACGTCCGCGATACGTCGCTGCGCGTGCCTCCGGGCGTGCAGGGCACGATCGTGGAAGTCCGCGTCTTCAACCGTCACGGCGTCGACAAGGACGAGCGTGCGCTGGCGATCGAGCGGGAAGAGATCGAGCGTCTGGCCAAGGACCGTGACGACGAACAGGCGATCCTCGACCGCAACGTTTACAGCCGTCTGGCGGAGCTTCTGGAAAACCGCCAGGGCATCGCCGGTCCCAAGGGCTTCAAGAAGGACACCAAGATCACGCGTGCCGTGCTCGAAGAGCATCCGCGGTCGCAGTGGTGGATGTTTGCCTCGCCCAACGACAAGCTGATGGCCGAAATCGAGGCCATGCGGAAGCAGTACGACGAGTCGAAGAAGGGGCTTGAACAGCGCTTCCTCGACAAGGTCGAAAAGCTGCAGCGTGGCGACGAGTTGCCGCCCGGCGTGATGAAGATGGTCAAGGTCTTCGTCGCGGTTAAGCGCAAGATCCAGCCGGGCGACAAGATGGCCGGCCGCCACGGCAACAAGGGTGTGGTGTCCAAGATCGTGCCGATCGAGGACATGCCGTTCCTCGAAGACGGCACCCATGCCGACATCGTGCTCAATCCGCTCGGCGTGCCTTCGCGCATGAACGTCGGGCAGATCCTCGAAACCCATCTCGGCTGGGCCTGTGCGGGTCTGGGCAAGCGCATCGGCCAGACGGTCGACGCTTATCTGAGCAAGCAGGACGCCAAGCCGCTGAAGGAGACCTTGAAGAGGATCTACGGCGACGAAGAGACGATCAAGAC
>NZ_DASSRP010000181.1:0-6318 GCF_035701725.1 Bradyrhizobium sp. | reverse complement strand
GCGGGCGCCGCGCCCTTGGCTGCGAGATCGGACAGGTTCACCCGCAGTGCTTTCTGCGCGATGGTGACGGGCGGATCGTCGGCCAAAAAGTGAACACCTTCGACCAGCGCATCGGTGGTGACGACGATATCCTCGCCGAGGGCTTTCAGAAGGGCGGCGTCGTCGTTGAGGCCAAACGCGCCCGGGTCGGTCGCGAGCGGCTTGAAGTAGCGCGCGATGAGGGAATCCTCGCCGGATGCCGATCTGCTTCCGTTGCTCATGACGCCTTTTCTCCGTCATTGCGAGCGATCCAGCTTTTGCCACGAACCGTATCTGGATTGCTTCGGAGCTCACGCTCCTCGCAATGACGACAACAAATTAACCCCGCACGAATTCGCTGCCGCGGAACTGGCGCGCGATCTGATCGAGCACTGCGTTGACCATGCCGGTCTCCTCCGCTTCAACAAAGGCGTGCGCGACGTCGACATATTCCGAAACCACGACGCGGCCGGGAACGTCCTTGCGATGTTCCAGCTCATAGGCGCCGGCGCGCAATACCGCGCGCAGGATGGCGTCGATCCGTTTCAGCGGCCAGCCCTTCGACAGAGCTTCATCAATCAGGGGATCGAGTTTCGCCTGATCGCGCACCACGCCCGACACCACGTCGCGGAAAAACGCGGCTTCCGCCGGCAGATACTTGTCGCCCTCGACCTCGTTGCCGAGCCAGTGGCTTTCGAACTCCGCGAAAATATCGTTGATGCCGGCGCCGGCGATGTCCATCTGGTACAGCGCCTGCACGGCAGCAAGCCTTGCCGCACCGCGCCGGTTGGCTTTTTTATCTGCCCCTTTGACGGGCTTCTTTTTGCTCTCGACCATCATCCGTTTTTCGCCAGCCGGCGCTTGATCCGCAGCATCGCGAGCGCTGCGCGCGCGGCATCACCGCCCTTGTTGAGTTCAGAGGCACGCGCCCGCGCCCATGCCTGCGCTTCGGTGTTAACGGTCAGGATGCCGTTGCCGAGCGGAAATTTTCTCGTCACCGCGAGATCCATCAGCGCGCGCGAGGACTCCTGCGAGACGATCTCGAAATGGATGGTATCGCCGCGAATGACGCAGCCAAGCGCGATCGCGGCATCATAAGGCTTGCCGGCCTTTTCCGCGGCTTCGAGCGCAATCGCGATGGCTGCCGGAATTTCCAGCGCACCCGGCACGGTGATGACCTCGTGAGCGACACCCGCCGCATTCAGCTCGGCGACAGCGCCTTCCAGCAGTGCGTCCTGAATATCGTCATAGAAACGTGCTTCGACAATCAGCGTCCGCGCGCCGGCAATGTCGGTCTGGTCCTTCAGAGGTGCGCGTCGCGCGTCAGCCATTCTTCGATCCATCAATTTTCGTCATGACGGCTACGCCGTCACTTCATTTCCGTCAATCGCGCCGCATAACGCGCCATCAGATCGACCTCGATATTAACCTCAGTGCCAGCGCGCCATGACGACAGGGTCGTGACATTGAGCGTGTGCGGGATGATCAACACCGAAAAGGCAGTGTCGTTGACCGTGTTAACCGTCAGCGAGACGCCGTCCAGCGTGATCGAGCCCTTGGGCGCGATGAAACGGGCCACCTCGCGCGTGGTGTTGAGCTCGAACCGCGCCATATCAGGCAAATCCTCCCGGCCGAGGACGGTGGCGATGCCGTCGGCATGGCCGGCCACGATATGACCGCCGAGTTCGTCGCCGATCTTCAGCGCGCGCTCCAGATTGAGCTGGGTCCCGGCAACCCAATGTTTTGCGGTGGTAAGACCAAGCGTCTCTGCCGCCGCATCGACGTCGAACCAAGTCTTGCCATTCTCGACGCCGGAGGCAACGACCGTCAGACACACCCCGTTGCAGGCGATCGAAGCTCCGTCCGCGATGCCAGCGCGGTCGTAGTGGCAGGCGATCCGCAGCCGGTGCAATTGCCCCTGCGCCACGGCCTTAAGGCTTTCGATCTCGCCGATATCGGTGACGATGCCGGTAAACATTATATGCGCTCGTAAATCGTGAGGGTGTCGTGACCGAGGCTCTCGCTAGCACGAACGCGATAGGCCGGCGACTGGGTGATTGCGCTCAAGGGCAATGCGTCCAGCGCCGCCACACCATCGGGGCCGATCGCGCCCATACCTCGAAACAGCCAGCATTCGTCGGCAAGGCCCGCTGAAACAAAGGAAGCCGCGACGCGCGCGCCGCCCTCGACCAAGAGCCGGGTCATGCCTCTCTCCGCCAAAACGCGCAGCAGCTCCAGCAAATCGAGGCCGCTCGAAGCGCCGGAACCGAGCCGGATCACCTGCGCGCCATTGGCGCCCAGGATCGCGGCCGCCGGAGCCTCGGCGAGTTCCGAAGTGACGACCCACAATGGTGTGCTTCGCGCCGAATGAACCAGCCGGCTTTTCGCTGGAATCCGCAACGCGGCGTCAAGCACAAGGCGAACCGGCGAGCGCGCTTCCATGCCCGGCAGCCGGCAGGTGAGGAGCGGATCGTCGGACAGCACTGTTCCGATCCCGACGAGAATGGCGTCGCACTGCGCCCGCAACAGATGCACGCGCGCATTCGCAGCCTCGCCGGTAATCGCCACCGTCTTGTGGCCTGCGGCCGCGATCTTGTCGTCGCTCGAGACCGCAAGCTTCACGATCACATGCGGGCGCTTGTTCCGGATGCGCCTGAAATGACCGGCATGGGCGCGCGCTGCGTCCTCCGCCATCATCCCGACATCGACCTCAATTCCCGCCGCGCGCAATTTGGCATGGCCCTGCCCGGCCACGTCCGGATTGGGGTCCTCGATCGCCGACACCACGCGCTTGATCCCGGCTGCAATGATGGCATCAGCGCAAGGCGGCGACTTGCCGATATGCGAACAGGGCTCGAGCGTCACATAGAGCGTGGCGGCGCGCGCGGCCTCGCCTGCGTGCGTCAGCGCCACGGGTTCGGCATGTGGCCTGCCGCCCGCTTGCGTCCAGCCGCGGCCGACAATGATGCCATCCTTGACCACGACGGCCCCGACGGCCGGGTTGGGCCAGGTGCGCCCCAGGCCACGCCGGCCCAGCGTCAGCGCCAGCTCCATAAAGCGCCGGTCAGCCGCCTTCGAAGTCTTCATTTTTTGCGCGAGTTGTTCTTCCAAAATTCGGAAGATCATTTTCGTAACAGCGTGATCCGCGCTTCGTCTTCGCCGGAGAGTTCGCCGAGCACCGCCTCGAAATCCTTGGCCTCGCGGAAATTGCGGTAGACCGAGGCAAAGCGCACATAGGCGACGTCGTCGAGCTGGCGCAGATGCTCCATCACGATCTCGCCGATCGCCTCCGAGGAAATCTCCGCCTCGCCGCCGCTTTCGAGCTCGCGCACGATGGCGGAGACCATTTTCTCGACCCGCTCCGAATCCACCGGACGCTTGCGCAGGGAGATCTGCACCGAGCGCATCAGCTTGTCGCGGTCGAACGGCACCCGCCGGCCGTTGCGCTTGATGACGGTCAATTCGCGAAGCTGCACGCGTTCGAAGGTGGTGAAGCGAAAGTTGCAGGCGACACAGACGCGCCTGCGCCGGATCACGGCGGAATCTTCCGTCGGACGGGAGTCCTTCACCTGGGTATCGAGACTGTTGCAGCTTGGGCAACGCATGCGGCTGAACCTTATTGATAGATCGGGAAACGATCGGTGAGCGCCTTGACCCGTTCCTTCATCGCCTGTTCTACAAGCGGCGCCGCACCGTCCTTCGACTGCGCGACCGCGTTCAGGACTTCGGCGATCATACCGCCGACCTGCTTGAATTCGGCAACGCCGAAGCCGCGCGTGGTAGCTGCCGGCGTGCCGAGCCGAAGGCCTGAGGTGACGAACGGTTTTTCGGGATCGAAGGGAATACCGTTCTTGTTGCAGGTGATCGCGGCGCGCACCAGCGCCTTCTCCGAGACGTTGCCCTTCAAGCCCTTCGGCCGCAGATCGACCAGCATCAGATGGTTGTCGGTACCGCCGGAGACGATATCGAGCCCTTCGGCACGCAAGCTCTCGGCCAACGCCTTGGCGTTCTCGACCACGTTCTTGGCGTAGACCTTGAAGTCGGGCCGCAGCGCCTCGGCAAACGCGACCGCCTTGGCCGCGATCACATGCATCAAGGGACCGCCCTGCAGGCCGGGGAAAATCGCCGAATTGAATTTCTTGGCGAGCGCCTCGTCATTGCAGAGGATGAGGCCGCCGCGCGGGCCACGCAGCGACTTGTGCGTGGTGGTGGTCGTGACGTGGGCGTGCGGCACGGGCGAGGCATGGACGCCGCCGGCCACGAGGCCGGCAAAGTGCGCCATGTCGACCAGGAGATAGGCGCCGACACTGTCGGCGATCTCGCGAAACCGCTTGAAATCCCAGGCGCGCGAATAGGCCGAGCCGCCGGCGATGATCAGCTTGGGCCGAACCTGCTCGGCCTGTTTGGCGATCGCATCCATATCGAGGAGTTGGTCCTCGCGACGCACGGTGTAATGCACCGCCTTGAACCACTTGCCGGACATGTTGACCGGCGAGCCGTGGGTGAGATGGCCGCCGGCTGCAAGATCGAGGCCCATGAAGGTATCGCCGGGCTGCAACAGCGCCAGGAACACGGCCTGATTCATCTGGCTGCCGGAGTTCGGCTGCACATTGGCGAAGGCAGCGCCGAACAGCTTCTTCGCCCGCTCGATCGCGAGCGTCTCGGCGACGTCGACCCATTCGCAGCCGCCGTAGTAGCGCGCGCCGGGATAACCTTCGGCGTACTTGTTGGTCATCACCGAGCCCTGCGCTTCCAGCACCGCGCGGCTGACGATGTTTTCAGACGCGATCAGCTCGATCTCGTGGCGCTGCCGGCCGAGCTCGCCCTTGATGGCGCCTGCGATCTCGGGATCGGCCTCGGCAAGGCTCGCCGAAAAGAACGAGCTGGGCGTGGAAGCGGTCGTGGAAGAGCTCATGGGTAAAATATCTCCACCGCTGCGAGCCCTGGGGCGTCGCGGTCGGTTCATTAATGGCGGTCGAAAGGGTCCTCGCGAGATACCATATCGCCCGGCCAGGGCCAAGGACTTGCGGTAGAAGCCTGATATTTATGCAAGATATGGTGGGGACAGGCAAAAATCAGCCCTTCCCGTCCGCCGCCCCATGTTTCTTGGCCCTTCGCAGTCGCAACGGCATTTTCCATCGTCATTTCGGGGACGCCGCGATAGCGGCGGGCCCGGAATCCATCGCGCCGCCGGAACAAGGGAAAAATGGATTCCGGGTTCGCCCTTCGGACGCCCCGGAATGACGCAGGACGTAAAACCTCGTTCTCGGCGCGCGTCGCGCCCGAGTTTTGCACTGTCCCCCTTTTCAGAGGACGCAGGGAATGCCGGGCGCACGGCGCGCCCGCAGCCTCGCGTGCAGTGAAGAAAGCACACGAGTTAGTCACTACAGGTCGCCGAAACGGTCCGGCATTCCCTGCGCGATGTTTTACGGCTTATGGCGCGCTCTCCCCAGTGATCGGGCTTTTTGTCACCGTCCCCGGCGCAACGCGTTGGCGCTGTCGCCGCGTTGATGCCAGCGTCGAGACATCAGGACCACACGCTTTTGCCGTCCGCTTCGGACATCGCTCGTCAGCCGATGTCAAAGCGTCCACCGCACCCCGCACCCGACGTTTCTGACGATCGCGAAGCGCCCTCTCTTGTGGGGCACGGGACGGGCAAAGAAGTGCCCGTGATTTGCCCGTCGTCGCAAGCACGCGAGCCTGCGGCAGATTGGCACGACGGGCAAATCAGTTGAGTTGCGCGAAACGCTGTCAAGAACAAGTTCACGCCACCTGGGCCCGCGCGCGCTCATTCCCGGCCGCAAGCGCATCGAGATCGACCAATCGCGGATCGTCGTCGGGACTGGGCTCGCCATACGCCCCGTCGCTGCCGTGAATGTGAATCAAGGTCTGGACGCGGCGGGCATTCAGATAGTCGACGTGCTGATGCCGCAGCGCGATCGGCAACAACGCCTTCGGCAATTCGACCAGTGCGAACGCGGGAACCCTGCGCACTTCGCTCCCCTCGCGCCAAAGCAACGCATCGAGCGTGTAAACCAATTGCCGATCGGTTTCCTGATTTGGCGGCGGCTCGAGTTCGGCTGCATCCTCGGTGGCGATATTGCCGTTGCCGGCGCGGGTGCTCACCGCGGCCGATCGCAGCTGCCAGCAGATCAAATCCGTCGCCGCCAGAACCTCGCGGCGTACCGCCTCCACGCTGGCCGAGAACCTGGTCGCCTCCAGCACGGACGTCGTGCTTTTTGTCACTGCCTCGACCAGTGCGGTGGCGCTGGCACCGAATCCAGGAGCGGCCCGCTCGAT
>NZ_DASSRP010000180.1:0-9543 GCF_035701725.1 Bradyrhizobium sp. | reverse complement strand
AGCCCTGCGTTTGGGCGAGTTCCGGGTTGAATTGAGGGGATAGGACAATGCGGGGTCGGATTTGCAGTCTTGTGTTGGTGGGGTTTGCGGCGCTCGCGCTTTCGCTCCGACCTGAGCCCGCCAGGGCGCAATCCCGCGCCGAGACATTGCGCTATGTCACCGGCGCGTCCGTCAACACGCTTGATCCGAACGTGCCGGGCTCGACCCGCGAAGCGTTCGCGGTGAGCCTCTCCACCTACGACCGGCTGGTGTCGTTCGGCCGCAAGCAGCTCAACGGCAAATGGGTGTTCGATCTCGACAAGATATCAGGCGAACTCGCCGAGTCCTGGGACGCCAGCCCCGACGGGCTGAAGCTCACTTTCCATCTGCGCAAGGACGCGAGATTCCAGGACGGCACCCCGGTGACCGCGGAAGACGTCAAATGGTCGCTCGACCGCGTTGTGACCGCGCCCGTGCTCGGCAAGGCGCAACTGTTGACGGGATCGATGACCAGCGCCGACCAGTTCAAGGTGATCGATCCGCTGACGTTCGAGGTCACGCTGCCGAAGCCCGACAAGCTGGCGCTCCCCAATCTTGCGACCATCTATCCGATCATCATCAATTCGAAACTCGCGAAAGCCAATGCGACCGCTGACGATCCCTGGGCGATCGGCTGGCTGAAAGAACACACCGCCGGCAGCGGCGCCTATGTCATCGAGAGCTTCAAGCCGGGCGAGCAGGTGATCATGAAGCGCAACGAGGCCTGGAATCGCGGCACGCCGGAGAAGGCCGCGTTCTTCAAGCGGGTCATCGTGCAGACCGTGCCGGAGCCGGCGACACGCGCCAATCTGGTCGAACGCGGCGATGCCGACATCACCGTCGATCTGCAAGCCAATGACGTGCAGTCGCTCGAAGCCAAGGGCACGCTCAAGGTGATCTCGACGCCGCAATATAATGCCGTCACCTTCATCTCCATGAACAACACGATTCCGCCGTTCGACAATATCAACGTGCGCCGCGCGGTCGCCTTTGCGCTGCCCTATGACGACATGTTCAAGGCCGCCTTGTTCGGCCGCGGCACGCCGCTGTTCAATGCCGAGTGGAAAGACGGCAAGCCGACCACCAGCGCGTTTCCGTTCCCGCAGCCGGTCAGGCTCGATCTCGACAAGGCAAAAGACTATCTGAAGGCTGCCGGCATGCCGGACGGCTTTTCGACGACGTTCAGCTTCAACGTCGGCCAGGCCTCGACCGCGGAGCCGATGGCGGCGCTGGTCAAGGAATCGCTCGCCAAGATCGGCATCAAGGTCGAGATCCAGAAATTGCCGGATGCACAGATGTCGACGCAGATCAACGAAAAGAAGCTGCCGTTCTTCACCGAAGGCATCGTCGCCTGGCTGCCATCGACCGACTATTTCTACCGCAACTTCTATACCGGCAATCAGCGCTGGAACTACGCCAGCATCGATAACCCCGAACTCACGGCGCTTGCCCAGCAGGCCCGTTTCGAGCCTGACAAGGCGAAATACGACGAGGAGAGTCTGAAGCTGAATGCCATCCATGTCGCGGTCATGCCGCAGATTGCGCTCTGGCAGCCGAGCCAGGATGCGGTGATGGCGAAATCGCTCGACGGCTACACCTATCAGTTCCACCGCCAGGTCGATTACCGCGACCTCAGCCGCAAGTAACTGCGACCGGCGATGAAAAGCCTTGGCGCAACGATGGTGCGGGCGGCGCGGCGGTTTGCGTCGTCGCTGCCGGCGCTGTTCGGCGTGCTGGTTTTTACCTTTCTCCTGATGCGGGTGCTGCCCGGCGATCCCGCGGTGTTCTTTGCATCGGGACCCAATGCCGGCAAGGAAGAGATCGAGACGATCCGCAGGCAGATGGGGCTCGATAAACCCATTCCCGAACAATTGGTGCATTACCTCTACGATGTCGGCCGCGGAAATCTCGGCAAGTCGCTGATGACGGGACAGTCGGTTACGACCGATTTGCGCGAGCGCCTGCCGGCCTCCCTTGAGTTGACGCTGACCGCGCTGCTGATCGCGTTGCTGTTGGCGGTCCCGCTCGGCGTGATCGCCGCCCTGCGGCCCGGCTCGATCATCGATCACGGCGTGCGGCTGTTTTGCGCGCTCGGGGTCTGCGTGCCGACCTTCGTGTCGGGGCTGCTCCTGATCTACGTTTTCTATTATTTGCTGGGGCTTGCGCCCGATCCGACCGGCCGCATCGACGTCTTCACGTCGCTGCCGCCGCAGCGAACCGGCTTTCTGACCATCGACTTCCTGTTGGCCGGCGATCTCGATGGCTGGTGGGTGGCGTTTCGCCAGCTGATCCTGCCGGCGGTGACCATGGCGCTGTTCGTGATTGCGCCGCTGGCGCGGATCACCCGCGCCTCGATGCTGGTGTCGCTGGGCAGCGATTTCGTGCGCACCGCGCGCTCGGTCGGATTGTCGTGGTGGCGCATTGTCGTCACCTATGCTTTGCGAAACGCCATCCTGCCCGTCATCACCATTGCCGGCATCGTGTTCTCGACCATGCTCGGCGCCAATGTGCTGGTGGAGAAGGTCTACTCCTGGCCCGGCGTCGCGTCTTACGCGCTCGACGCGCTGCTGTCGTCCGATTACGCGCCGGTGCAGGGCTTCGTGCTCTTGATGGCGAGCATCTTTGTCGTGGTCAATCTTTTGGTCGATGTTCTCTATGGCATCGCCGATCCGAGGGTTTCGATTTGAAATCTGGCGAGCACTAGGATGACGAGCGCGACCTTGCGTCACACGGTCTGGATCCTGCGGGGCAATCCGCTGACCGCGGTTGCGGCGGCAGGCGTTTTGCTCCTGCTGCTGATTGCGATTCTCGGTCCATCGATCGTGCCTTACGATCCGATTGCCTCCAGTGTGTCGGAAGCCCTGTTGCCGCCGAGCCGGCTGCATTTGGCCGGCACCGATCAGCTTGGCCGCGACACGTTCAGCCGGCTCTTGGTCGCAACCCGGCTCGATCTCGTCATCGCAGTCTCGGCTGTCGGTATTTCCTTCGTGCTCGGCGCCATTATCGGCGCGTTCTGCGGCTATGCCGGCGGGCGGCTCGACCGTTCGGTCGGCCGCTTCGTCGACGTCATGATGGCCTTTCCGCTGTTCGTGCTCGCCATGGCGATGGTGGCGGCACTCGGCAACCGGGTCGAGAACATTGTCATCGCCACCGCGATCATCAACCTGCCGTTCTACATCCGCTTTGCCCGCGCCGAGGTCAATGTCCGCCGCAACGTCGGCTGGGTCGAGGCCGCGCGAGCGAGCGGCGAAAGCCATGCCTCGGTCGTACTGCGCTTTCTGTTGCCGAATGTCTTGCCGGCAATGGCGGTGCAGATGTCGCTCAATCTCGGCTGGGCGATTCTCAACGCCGCCGGGCTCTCCTTCATCGGCCTTGGCGTCAGGCCGCCGACGCCGGAATGGGGCATCATGGTCGCTGAAGGCGCGCGGTTCATTTCGACCGGCAAATGGTGGCTGGTCGCCTTTCCCGGTCTTGCGTTGATGCTCGCGGTACTATGTTTCAACCTGCTGGGTGACGGGCTGCGGGACATTCTCGATCCCCGAATGCGGACATGACCGAGCCGCTGCTTCAGATCGAGGATCTTCACGTCACGTTCTCGACCAGGCAGGGCCTCGTCGAGGCGGTGCGCGGCGTCACGCTATCGCTCGAGCCTGGCGAAATGCTCGGCCTCGTCGGTGAGAGCGGCTCCGGAAAATCCGTCACGGGCTTTGCGACCACGCGGCTGCTCGATGCCGCCGGGCGGGTGACGAAAGGGCGGATTCTCTACCGCGGGCAGGACGTCACTAAAATTCCTGACAGCGATTTTCGCGCGCTTCACGGCGCGGCGATGTCGATGATCTTCCAGAATCCGCGCGCGGCGCTCAATCCGATCCGCAGCGTCGGCCTTCAGATCGCGGACGCAATCCTCAGCCACAAGCGGATGTCGAAGCAAGCGGCGGCCGAGGAAGCGCTGAAGCTTCTGCGCGCGGTGCGGATTCGCGATCCGGAAAGGCGGATGTCGGCCTATCCGCACGAGCTGTCCGGCGGCATGTGCCAGCGCGTGATGATCGCGATCGCGATCTCCTGCAATCCGATGCTGCTGATCGCCGACGAGCCGACCACAGGCCTCGACGTGACCACGCAAAAGGTAGTGATGGATTTGCTGGCCGGCATCGCCGCCGAGCGCGGCATGGCGACGATCCTGATCACGCACGATCTTGGGCTCGCGGCGCAATATTGCCGGCGCGTCGTGGTGATGGAGAAGGGGCGTCTGGTCGAGGAGGCGGCGCCGGAGACGCTGTTTCATCAACCGCAGCACGCATATACCAAGCGGCTGGTTGCGGCCTCGCCGACCGCCTCCTCGCGGATTGAGGACCTCGTGACCGAGGAAGAGCGCGGCGCCTATCTTGCGGCTCTCGCGGCGAGCCAGCCGCAGCCGGAACCGCCGTCGGGCACGCCGCCGCTGCTCGATGTCCGAAATCTCACCAAACGCTACGATCAGGGCACGCCGGCGGTCTCGGATTTCTCGATGACCATGAAGGCCGGCGAGAGCGTCGGGCTGGTCGGTGAATCAGGCTCAGGCAAGACCACGACCTCACGCATGATCTGCCGGCTGATCGACGCCAGCGAGGGCGAGATCCTGTTCGATGGCGAATCGATCGGACACCTGCCGGCGCGGGACTTTCATCGCTCGCCACATCGCAAAGACATTCAGATCGTTTTTCAGGACCCCAACGAAAGCCTCAATCCGCGGTTCACGGCATTCGACTGCGTTGCTCATCCGCTATTGCGGCTCTCGGGAATGCGGCCCGGCAGCGGCTTGCGGCAACGGGTCGAGGAGTGTGCGGTGCGCGTCGGCTTGCCGGTCGAACTGTTGTCGCGTTTCCCGCATCAGCTCTCGGGCGGCCAGAAAGCCCGGGTCGGCATCGCGCGCGCGATCGCCTGCCGGCCGCGCCTTCTGGTGCTGGATGAACCGACCGCGGCGCTCGACGTTTCGGTCCAGGCCGTCGTGTTGCAACTATTGGACCGGCTGCGGCGCGAGGACCACCTTGCCTTGCTCTTCGTCAGCCACGATCTCAACGTGGTCCGCATGATGTGCGACAAGACCATCGTCTTGCGCAATGGCAGCATCGTCGAGGCCGGCGAGAGCCGGGCCCTGTTCGAACAGCCACAGACCGACTATACCCGTGCGCTGGTCGACGCCGTTCCGCATCTGCGCAACGAACAGGCGCCAAAAGCCGTCGAGGGACAACTCACATGACTTTTGCGCTCGACCATATCGTGATCAACACCCTGTTCGATATGGATCGGGCGGCGGCGTTGATGTCGCAGCTCGGCTTCACCGTGACGCCGCGCGGCTATCATTCGCTCGGCTCGATCAATCACCTGATGATGTTCGAGAACGATTATCTCGAACTGATCGGCCTGCCGACGGGAACCGACAGACTGCGCCAGGATGTGCTGGAAAGTCCGCGCGGTCTGAACGGGGTGGTGTTCAAGGTCGGCGATGCCGATGCGAGTCAGCACATCCTGCGCGACTGCGGCCTTGCGATGCTGGAGCCGCAAAGCTTTTCCCGGCCGGTGACCATCGACGGCGTCGAGCATCTGGCGCGCTTCCGCACGGTTCGCGCCGCGCCGGAACAGTTCGCGGCGGGCCGCGTCTACTACTGTCAGCATGATACGCCCGAGCTGGTCTGGTATCGCCCGTGGCTGGCGCATCCCAATGGTGTCAGGGGCCTGAGCGAGCTTGTGATCGTGACCTCGAATGCCGAGATCGATGTTCCCCGTTATGCCAAAGCGGCACAATCATCGCCCACGCGACAAGGCGATGACTGGATCGTGGCGTTGCCCGGAGGGTTCCGTCTCACCCTGATGTCGCCTGCGCGTTATCGCGCGCGCTACGGCGAACTTTGCGTCGAGGCGAATGGCCGCAGCAGCTTCTTTGGCGCCACCGTCTTGGACGCCCCTGAACCTGCGCGCATCGGCGATCTCGCTTCGTCGGTCCCGGATATTCGCGTCGGCGCCGGGCAGGGCACGTTACGGGTGCTCGTTCCCTTCCTCAATACGTTGCTCGAATTTCGCGGATAACCTCAGGCGGCCGCAGGGTCACCGTCACCGAGCGTTTCCCAGATCGCACTGGTGTAAGCGGTGAAGGCAGGGTCGGTGCGAAGCGCGCGCAGATTGCGCGGCCGCGGCAGGTCGATCCGGTGTTCCGCGACGATGCGGCCGGGACGCGGCGAGAACACCACCACGCGGTCGGCAAGCGCGACGGCTTCTTCGATGTCATGCGTGACGAACAGGATGCTGCGCCGTTCGGTTTCCCAGATGCGGAGCAGTTCGCGCCCCATCGCCACCTTGGTCTGGAAATCGAGCGCGCCGAATGGCTCGTCCATCAGCATCACGGCAGGCTGATAGGCGAGCATTCGGCCAAGCGAGACGCGATGGCGCATGCCGCCGGAAAGCTGCGCCGGATAGGCATCGTGGAATTCGGATAGCCGGAGCAGCGCCAACAGATCGGTGATCCGAGACGGCCGCTGAGGGCTGGGGACGCCCGCAAGCTCGAGCCCGACCTCGATATTGCCGCGCACGGTGAGCCAGGGCAGCAGCGTGTCGCGCTGGAACATGAAGCCGATATGCTCGGGTGGATCGTTCACCTGCTTGCCGTCCACCGCGATGGTTCCGCTCTCGGCGGCGTTGAGGCCGGCGATGGCGCGCAGAACCGTCGACTTGCCGCAGCCAGAGGGCCCGACCAGAACCACGAATTCGGCGCGCTCCACCGCCAGGCTGACCCGATCGACCGCGAGCAGGCGGCCGCGCGGCGACGCATAGGCGATCGAAACGTTGTCGAGCAGGATGCGCGGCACGCCGGCCGCCGCCTTCACCTCGTCGCGGGACGCCAATGCAACACCTGTCGTTCGATGAGGAAGATGATCTGGTTGGCGATCATCGCCACCAGCATCAATACCAGGAGCCCGGTGAACACACCGGTCGTATCGAGCTGGCCGCCGGCGCGAAGCACATACCAGCCAAGCCCGCGATTGGCGCCGATCAGTTCGCCGACCACCGCGCCGACCAGCGACAGGCCGACGCCGATCCGCAATGACGCCAGCAGCCACGGAACGATCGAAGGTATCGTCACCTTGCGCAGGATGTAGGATTTTGGCGCGCGCATGGTTCGCATCAGATCGACCATATCGGGATCGACGGTGCGAATGCCCTCGGTGACGTTGAGAATGAAGACGAACACCACCATGGAGAAAGACATCATGACCTTGGCGAGCAGGCTGATGCCGAACCACAGGATGAACATCGGCGCGAGCGCCACGCGCGGCAGACCATAAAGGCCCATCACGAAGGGGTCGACGATCTCCGCGGCGCGGCGATATTTTGCCAGCGCAATGCCGATTGGCGTGCCGGCAAGCGCGCCGAGCAGCAGGCCGAGCGAGGCCTCCGAAACCGTGGCATCCAGATGCCGCCAGATCTCGCCGCTCGCAAATAGCGCCAGGAGCCGCTGACCGATCAGGCTTGGCCGGCTGCTCCAGAACTCGTTGTAGAAGCGTCCGGCGGAGAACTCCCAGATCAGGAGCAGCGCGACGATCAGACCCGCACGCCAGAGCCAGATCGAAAGGCCGCGCCCGGAAACGACCGCCTTGTCGGGTCCCGGGCCTCCGGGCGGGATCATCTCATCGGAGGCAACGGGCTCGGTCATCGGATCAATCCATCACGGCAGATAGCGCAGGGCGACGACGTCCGAATAGGAAAGTTCCTTCACCGTCGGGTCTGCGATCCGCAGCATTTCGAGCGCGGTCTTGAACCCGGCCTCCTGCGCGCGGCCGTCATGCGAGAGGCTTCGCTCGGTGGCATCGCGCGCAACGGCGGTCACCAGCTCGGCCGACAGCGCCGGAAAGCGCTCATGAACAGCGGTTTCGACGACCTTCGGATCGCTCTGGATGAGCTTTTCCGCCTTGACGATCGCGCGCGCCACGGCGTGAGCCGTCGCGTCATTTGATTTGAGCCAGCTCCCCACCGCGATCAGGTCGAGCGCCATGTAATCGAGATCGCGAAAATCGGCGACGAACTTGTACTTGCCGGTCGCCATATAGGCTTGAACGTCGGGCGTGGTGAACATGCCGGCGACGACCGAGCCGCGTTCGATCGCCGCCCGCATCGAGGCACCGGTGCCGGCGGCGATGATCTCATAGTCGCTGTCCGGGTTGAGGCCGAGCTTTCGGATCATGAAGCGCAGCGTGTTGTCGGTCAGGCTGCCGGGTGAGGTGATCCCGACCGCCTTGCCGCGCAGGCTGGCGAGATCGGAGGCTGTTGCACCTGTGGGCGCGAGCAGCGAATAGGGGTGCTTGTCGAGCAGCGCCACCAAGACCGCGCCGCCGAGCCCGCGGCTCGCGAGCCGCATCGCATGGTCCCCAGCGCAGACGCAGAGATCGATACCGCCACCGGCCAGCGCCTGCACGGCCGGTCCGCCGCCGTCGAAATCGATGATTTCCGCGTTGATGCCCTCGGCCTCAAACAGCTTCTGCTGAATAGCGACGACGACCGGAATGGAGGCGATCGAGACCTGCGCCGATCCGATTTTCAGCGCAGTCGCCGCCAGCAGGTTTTCTGCCGTCAGGGGCAACGCGGCGAATGCGCCAACAATGAGCGCGGCGAAACGAACTTGGAATGAGGTGGCCCGTTTCATGTGCGCTTCCTGTCTCAATTCGGCAGCTTGGCCGCAAAAGGCGAATGGCGAAGGCAGAGGCAGCCTTTCGGGTCCTGCCACAGCCGCTCTTTTTCGTGCAGCAGACCGATTGCGCGGGCGACGGCGTTGAACTCGTAAGCCGAAAAGCGTTCCGCGATATCGGTGAAATAGAGCGGGGTCTTCTCGATGACGGCCGCAATCTCCTCGGCAAGCTTGCTGATGGTCTCGGGCGATGCCTTTTCGGCCTCGCGGTCGGCCTTGCCGCCGACATAGTCGGCAATCCTGGCGGTGTCGGCATAGGCATAAGTGATGCGCTGATACCGCTCTTTCGGAATGCCTTCCGAGATCGTGGCGTCGATGCCGACCTTGGCGGTGGTCGGCACCTGGCCATGCGGGGTCGGCGGCAGCGACGGGTCGAGCGGCTTGCCGCGGGCATTGCTGACGATCAGGATATCGCGGTCGCCTTGCACGCGGGTGGCGATCGCCCATTCGACCTCGACCGGGTTGAACACGTCGATGTCGTCATCGACCACCACCACATGCTTGATGTCCATGACCGACAGCGCCGCCAGCAGCGCGTTCTTGCCGTCGCCGGGCTGTTTCCTGATCGAGATCACCGCATGCCAGAACGTAACGCCGCCCATCGTCATATTGATATCCTTGACGACGACGCCGGCGGTGCGCAGCGCCTGCCGGATCGCGGCATAGCGGGTCGGCGCCATCAGCCAGGTATTTTCCCAGGGCATGTGCAGTGCGTAGTAGATCGCATCGCGGCGCATCGACACCGACGTGATGCGCACGATCGGATTCCAGTGCAGTCCGCCCATCAGCCAGGTGAATTCGCCGAAGCG
>NZ_DASSRP010000179.1:0-9147 GCF_035701725.1 Bradyrhizobium sp. | reverse complement strand
GAGCACCGTCACCCGGTCGCTGATGCCCATGACCAGCCGCACATTGTGCTCGACCAGCAAAATGGTGATGCCGCGGCGCTTGAGCGTGGCGATGGTATCGAGCAGCGTCATGCTCTCGGTCATGTTCATGCCGGCGGCCGGCTCGTCGAGCAGAAGCACGCTTGGCGTAGAGGCCAGAGCCCGCGCGATCTCCAGAAGCCGCCGCTGTGCGTAGGGCAGTTGCGTGGCGCGGTCGTCGGCGCGATGGGCGAGCCCAACCGTCTCGAGCGCCTCTCGCGCGGCCGTCTCGATATCCGCTTCGCTGTTGCGGTGCCGCGCATTCGCGACCAGCATGTCGGCAAAGGAGGTTCGCCGGTTGCCGGCGGCGGCAACCTTGACGTTTTCGATCACGCTGAGATTTTCGAAAATCCGGATGTTCTGAAACGTTCGCGCCAACCCCAGCCGCGCAATACGGTGCGGCTTGAGGCGGAAGATCTCATGCCCTCCGACGCGTATGGAGCCGGCGTCGGCGTGCGATGCGCCGCTCAGCGCGTTGAGCAGCGTGGTCTTGCCCGAACCGTTCGGGCCGATGATCGCCTGCACGATGCCTGCGGGGACGTCGAGATCGATCTTGTCGAGCGCGACGAGGCCGCCGAAGCGGCGCGTCACGCCGCGCGCGGTGATGATCGGGGCGGCCGTCATCGGGCGCCTGCGCGGCGCAATTGAACTTGCGAGGCCAGCGACGTCAGCCCGCCCGGCGCCATGACGATAACCGCAATGACGCCAAGTCCGTAGAGCACGAGGTACCACTGGCCGAGGAAGCGCAGCGCCTCGGGGAGGATCGTTAGCGCAAGCGCGCCGAATACGCAGCCGGCGATCGAGCCCATGCCGCCGACGATGAGCATGGTCATCAAGAGGATCGCTTGCGTGCCGGAGAAGCTGTCGGGACTGATGAAACGGATCGACGATGCATAAAGACACCCGGCAAGGCCCGCGTAGACGGCACCCAGCATGAACGCGATCAGCTTGGTGCGCGTGGTGTCGACGCCGCTTTGTTCGGCGGCGATTTCGCTGTCTTTCGTCGCAATCATCGCCCGGCCCAGCGCCGAATGACGTACGCGCATCGCTACCAGCATCGCCAGGCCCAGCGTGGCGATGAGGATGTAGTAATGCTGCGTCTGTCCTTCCGGCCTCAAGCCGAAAATGCTGATGCCGGGGATCGCGCGCAGGCCGGATGTGCCGCCGGTGACCGGCTCCCAGTGCACGATGATCAGGCGGATGATTTCGCCAAATCCGATCGTCGTCATCGCCAGGTAATAGGTACGCAGCCGCATCGTCGGCAGCCCGAGCGCAAGGCTCGCGATAATCACCACGATCGCCGACAGAAACGGTGTGGTGATCCAGGGCAGGCCCGACTTGGTCGCGATCGCAGTCGTGTAGGCGCCTAGCCCATAGAAGGCGGCCTGTCCAAAATTGATCTGACCGGCCCAACCGGTCACGAAATTCAGGCCGAGCACGACAATCGTGTTGAGGATCGCGATGTTGAGAAGCTGGATGATGTAGCCGTCCTGTGTGACCAGGGGCACGGCCAGCGCGGCGGCGATTGCGGCCGCAACGAGCCAGCGTTGGGGTTGAAGGCTTGCCATCAGACCTTCTCGCTGCTCTTCTCGCCGAACAGGCCGCGGGGCCAGGCGATCAGAACGGTAATCATGACGATGAAGGCATAGGCGTCGCGGAAGTTGGACGAGATATAGCGCGCGCCGAAGGTTTCGACGAGCCCGAGAAACAAGCCGCCGATCACCGCGCCCGGCAGGTTGCCGAAGCCGCCGATGACGCTGACGACAAAGCCTTTCAGGCCAAGGCTTCCGCCCATGGTAGGTTCAGCGAGAAAAATCGGCGCAACCAGAAGCCCGGCAATGCCAGAGAGCACGGTGCCGAGCGCGAAGGCCACCGCGATGGTGCGGTTCACGGGGATGCCGACCAGTCGCGCGGTGTGCAGGTCCTGCGCGGTCGCCTGCATCAGGATTCCGAATCGCGTCCGGGTGAGAAACAGGAATTGCAGGACGAGGATCACCGCGAGGGTCGCGAAGATGAAAAGCTGGTGCATGGAGACCACGACACCGGCAACGCGCAAAGGCGGACCGCGGACCGGGGAGGGCAGCGAAACCGGCAGCGGGCCCCAGATGATCAGCGCCAGATTTTCCAGAACGATGCCCATCGCGATCGTCGTCAAGATGACCAGGAAAGCAGGCCGCCCGCGCAGCGGGAAATAAACCAGCGTCATGAAGACGACGCCGACCAGCGCCATCGCCGCCATGGTGATGGCCCACGAGGCCGCCATCGGCAATTCGTGCGTGACCGCGCAACTGATGCCGATGAACGCACCGAGCATCAGAAGCTGGCCTTGCGCGAAATTGACGATCTGGACGGTGTTGAAGATCAGAAGCAGGCCGAGCGCGACGAGAGCATAGATGCTGCCGAGCGCCAGGCCGTTGACGATGAGCTGGCCCATGAGGAAATCAGAAGCCGCTTTCCTTGATCGGACCGGTGAATTCCGGCGTCTTGCCCTTGTTGCGATAGACGCCAAGCGTATGCGCGAGATCGCCCAGGCTGTCGGCCTGGTACGAAATCAGCATGCCCTTCCAGTCCTTGGTGGCGGCGAAGGAGTCGCGAATGGCCGCCTTGTCGCATCCGACTTTCTCAATGATCGACTTCAGCAGGTAGACCGTGTCGTAATAGGAGACGGTGAAATTGTCGGCCGGCACTTTGTATTTGTCCTGCACGCGCTTGGCCCAGTCCAGAATCTTCGGATCGGTCGAGGTCTGCGGGATCATGCCGCCGATCGCATAGGCGCCGTCAGCTTCCGTAGCGGTCAGATTGTTGAGCGCGGTCTGCGCCACGAGGCTCGAATTGCCGATGGTTGTGAGCTTGATGCCAAGGTCGTTCATCTGCTTGACGACCAGCGTCACGTCGGCCGGCCGGCCGAACACGATGATGCTGTCGGCGCCCTTGTCCTTGATCTCGAGCAGCTGCGCACTCATGTCCTTGTCGGACGGCGCATAGGACGTCACGGCGACCGGCGTCGCGTTCAGCTTGGCGAGCGAGGCCTGAATGCCGCGCGAGGCGCCGAGACCGTAATCGTCCGCGACCGCGATCACGCCGGGTTTGGTCTTCTTCAGCGTCTTCACCAGATATTCCGGAATGAGATCGGCGAGCTGGCCGTCATGGACGTGGGTGCGGAACAGCCACTTGCTGCCCTGCGACGTCACCTTGGCATTGGTTGCTCCGACCAGAAACGGGGTCTCGGACTTGTTGACGACTTCGGTCTGGGCGAACACATGCGGGCTGATCATCGAGCCGAAAATGACCAGCGGCTTGCCCTCGATGATGCGGTTCATCGCGTTCAGCGCGTCGGTGCTCGAGGCTCCCGTATCTTCGGTGGCCAGCGCCAGCTTCCTGCCGTTGATGCCGCCGGCGGCGTTGATCTCGTCGACCGCAAACTCGACGCCGCTGCGCGCCTGCGTGCCGAGCAGCGCCGTGTTGCCGGTCAGTGCCGTCGTCAGGCCGAGCGGGATCGGCGATGGACAGCTCGCAGGCTCCGCCGTCGACGGGTTGGTCGAGGTCACGGCCAGACAGATCGCAGCAGCAGCGGTGATGGAATTCTTCATCAGTATCGACGTCATTATCTTTCCCGTTGAATGGCGTTGGCGCGCAGCCGACACCGTAGCACGACGACGACAGGCCTGCCGCGATCCGGCAGGCCTGTTTGGTTATAGAACCCCCGTTGAGCGCAGAAAATTCCCGCAAGCGGTGAGGCTTGCGAAAATCTCCGCCCGTTACTTCGTAGCCGGCGCCAGCGCGGATGCGGTGACGCTCTTGCCGCCGATGGCTAGATATAGCCCGCCGGCGATCACGATTCCGGCGAGCCAGCTCAGGTCAGCGCCGCCGAGCAGCCCGGAGAGGGGGCCCTGCAGTGCCGGCACGAGGCCGTCTTCCAGCGCCCAGCCGGCGGCAAGGCCCGCCAGGAATGCGATGATGGCGCCCCAGTTGATATCGCCATAGGCGCTCGTTTCCGGTTCGGCATAGAGTTCGGCGACATCGATCTTGCTTTTTCGCTTGATGAAGAAATCGGCCAGGATCACGCCGGCCCACGGGCTCATCCAGAGCAGCAGGCTGATCATCCAGTTGTCGAAGGCCTTCGCGAAAGAGGGCGCAAAGACGAAGTAGATGGTCACGAGGTAGCCGATGATGCCGACGATCAGCGCGAGCGCGGTCCGCGACAGGCGGATGCCCATGCTGAGCGCGGCGAGCGCCGCCGAATAAACGTTGAGAATGTTCGTCGCGATCGGGCCGTGCAAAACCATCAAGAGAACGAGCAGGCTTGCGACGCCGCCGAATACGGCGCTGACCATCTTGGCCGGGTCGGTATCGGTGGTGACGCTGGCGATCGTCGCGCCGAGCACGGCGAGCCAGATCGACGGCACCAGCATGCCGACATAGCTGTACCAGAACACGGACGAGGACGACACGCTGCGCGGCACGAAGCGCGAATAGTCCGAGGCCCAGGTCACCCAGGAAATGCCCCAGCCGACCCCGATCGCGGTCATCAAGAGCGAGAGCATCGCAAAATGCGCGCCGGGCGGCAGCGAACTGGTCAGCTTCCAATTGACGACGCCGGGCTGGCTCCACGCCAGCACGCTCATCAGCACCATGATGGCGACGGTGACCGGCACTGTGTATTTCTCGAACGTGCGGATGGCGTAGAAGCCGTAGATGCCGATCAACACCTGGACCACCATCACCAGAGTCATGATGATGAAGGTGGTGAGAATCGTTTCCGGGATGCCGAACTGGCCAAGAATGGCCATCGAGATCTTGACCGGGAAATAGGTGTTCACACCGATCCAGCCGAGCGTCATCAGGAACATCAACAGGCTCGGCAGATAGGCGCCGCGCCGGCCGAAGGCCGAGCGGCTGAGCACCATCTGGTTGACGCCGGTCTTGTGGCCCATCACCGTGAAGGCGGCGAAGATGGCGCAGCCGACGATGTTGCCGAATACGATAACGGCGATCGTATCCCACAGCCCGAGCTTGAGGATGATGCCGAGCGCCCCGAGCGCCCAATTGACCGGCGCGATGTTGGCGCCTGCCCAGATCCACATTTGCTGCAGCCCGGTTGAATCGCGGTCTGCGTCGGGGATCGGTTCGATGCTGTGAATGTCGGATCGGAGCTCGGAATTTGTCATGACGCCCTCCAGGTGAACGCCGCAGATCGAGCAAGAATCGTACCAAGGAACCGCGGCTGGGTCGCGCCATTCCGCAAGCCGGCCGCGGCGTATTGGCCTCGCCGGCCGAGGGCAGCGGAAAATGCGAAGTACTCTTCGCATTTCCCCGCCGGACACCGACAACCTGGAGGAGATGCAAGAGCCGTCATCGCCGTCCCGGCAGGTTGTGGTTTTCCTGGTTGTGGCATACCGTTTGCTTGATTTTGGGCCGGTTCGGAATGGCGCGGCCGCGCGCCCTCGGGCCGACGAGCAAAAACGACGAAACGAAATTTCAAGGGGAGTTGCTCACATGCCTACCAAAATGACGCGCCGCCAAGCGATCGCTCTGCCTGCCGGCCTTGCTGTGGGAAGCCTCATTGGCCGCTCCGCGTTTGCTGCGGAGCCGATCAAGATCGGGTTGGTCGCGGCGCTGTCCGGACCTTCCGCCAAGTCGGGCGAAGGAATTACCCGCGGACTTCAGATCGCGATCGATGAGATCAATGGCAAAGGCGGCCTGCTCGGCGGCCGCATGCTGGAGCTTGTGCGCCGCGATGACGAGTCGAACCCGGCCAAGGGCCAGACTGCCGCACGCGAATTGATCGACAAAGAGGGGGCTGCAATCCTCTATGGCGGCATCGACAGCCCGGTCTCGCTCGCCATCGTGCCGCTGGTGAATTCGGCCAAGGTGCCGTTCATGGGCGTGTGGGCGGCGGCGACCAACATCACGCGCAACGGCGCCAACCCGAACTATGTCTTCCGCGTCTCCGCCGTGGACGTGCTGGTCGATCGCGCCCTGATCAAATACGCGATGGCCAAGTTCGGCTCCAAGAAGCCCGGTCTGATGCTCGTCAATAACGGCTGGGGCGAGTCCAATCTCGCCGGCCTCACCGCTGCCGCGCAGGCCGCCGGCATTACGCTCGCAGGTGCAGAAAAGTTCGACGACAAGGATCCCGACATGACGCCGCAATTGCAGCGGCTGCGGGAAGCCGGGGCCGACACCGTCATTCTGGTGGGCAACGCCGCGCCAGGTGCGCAGGTGATCAAGTCATTGCAGAAGTCCGCCTGGGTGGTGCCGATCGTGTCGCATTGGGGCATCTCGGGCGGGCGTTTCCCCGAACTCGCCGGTTCCTGGGCCGGCAAGGTGCATTTCGTGCAGACCTACAGCTTCTTCGGGCCGCAGAACGATGTCGGCAAGCGCGTGCTGGCGGCCATGATGGCGAAGTATCCCGACGTCAAGGGACCCGGCGACATCACCCCGCCGGTCGGCGTTGCCAACGCCTATGACGCAATGCAACTGACCGCGCTCGCCATCACCAAAGCGGGCACGACCGAAGGTCCGAAACTGCGGGAAGGCCTTTTGAGCATCGATAGTTATCAGGGCCTGATCAAGAACTACGTCAAACCCTTCACGGACGAGAACCACGACGCCTTGAACGAAAACGATTACGTCATGGTCCGCTACAACGGGGATCAGATCGAGCCCGTAACCGGTTAAAGATGCTCGCGACTGCACTCGTCTCGGGCTTAAGCCTCGGCAGCATCTATGGCCTGATTGCGCTCGGCTTCACGCTGACTTTTGCCGTCTCCGGCACCGTGAATTTTGCGCAAGGCTCGTCCGTGATGCTGGGAGCCGTGGTTTGTCATGCCCTTGCGATCGGACTGCGGCTTCCGATGCTGGTCGCAATCCCCTTTGCACTGGCGGTCTGCGCGATCTGGGGCCTTGTCGTCGAGCGCTTCGCGGTCCGGCCCTTTGTGGCGCGGGGTAGCAACGCCTGGCTGATGGCGACCGTCGCGCTCGGCATTGTGCTCGATAATGTGGTGATGGTGCTGTTCGGCAAGGAGCCGCGTGCCCTGCCGTCGTCTCTGGCCGACGATCCCTGGGTGATCGGCACCGTCGGTATCTTCCCGCTTCAGGTGCTGGTTCCGCTGGTCGGGCTTGCGTTAGCGCTTCTGGTCCATCTCGGCATGCACCGCACAGGCCTCGGCCTGAAGCTGCGCGCGGCGGTCGAGAATCCCGATGCGGCGCGGCTGATGAGCATCGATGTGACGATGCTGATCGCACTCACCTATGCGGCGGCGGCGCTACTCGCCGGCATCGGCGGCATCCTGATCGCACCGCTTTATAACGTCGCCTACGACATGGGGACGCTGTTCGGGATCAAGGCCTTTGCCGTCGCTATCCTTGGCGGTCTGACCAACCCCTGGGGTGTCGTGATCGCCGGCCTCGGCTATGGCCTGATCGAGGCCTGCGCTACCACTTGGCTCGGTTCCAGCAGCACCCAGATCGTGACCTTCTCCGCCGTGATCGCGGCGCTGGTGCTGGCACCGTCGGGTCTGTTCGGTGGGCGCAGCCGGGTGCGGGTATGAGGAGGCTCACCGCCTTGCTTGCGGCGGTGCTGGCCTGCGCCGCTGTTGCCGCGATTTGCCTGCGGGCGCCCGGTTACTATGCCTATCTGCTCGGGACGCTAGCGACCACCGCACTCGCAGGCATCGGTCTCAACGTGCTGCTCGGGCTTGCCGGAGAGGTCTCGCTCGGGCAGGGCGGCTTTGTCGCGCTCGGGGCCTATGGCGTCGGCATTCTCACCACCAAGGCCGGATTGAATTTCTCCGAAGCGCTGCCGCTCGCGGTGCTGCTGGTCGCGACGGTTTCTGCGGCGCTTTCCATTCCCGCGCTTCGCGTCACCGGGCCATATCTTGCCATGGTGACCATTGCCTTTGGATTCATCGTCGAATCCGTCTCGATCGAATGGCGCGACCTGACCGGCGGCTCCAGCGGGCTTGTCGGCATCCCCTCGCCATTCGCGACCGGCGGCACGGCGCTGTTGGCCTGCGCCTTCTGCGTGGTCGCGCTCGTTCTGTTTTACTATCTTGCGAAAAGCCCGATCGGGCTCGCGATGCAGGCCTTTGCTTCGGCGCCTGCCGCCGCCCGGGGCCTCGGCATCAAGCCGGTCGCCATTCGCACCGCGGCCTTCGTGCTGGCGGCGGCCGCGGCCGGCCTCGCCGGTGGACTGCAGGCTGCGCTCACCGGTTTCATCGCGCCGAGTTCGTTCCCGTTCTCGCAGTCGATCCTGTTTCTGCTGGTGGTGGTTGTTGGCGGCGCCGGGCGAACGCTGGGGCCGCTGATCGGATCGGCGGTGGTCGTCTTTCTGCCGGAGGCGCTGGCAGGTCTCGCCGAATATCGCCTGCTGGTGTTCGGCGCCGGTCTCCTGATCGTACTGTGGGCCGCACCGGGCGGCATTGCCGGCGCGCTGGCACACCTCGCGAGGTCGCGAAGATCTCCGGCCGAAGCCAAGCCGGACCTTGATCGCGCGCTTGTGCATATCACCGGAGCCCGTGGCAGTCTGACCGCCGAAGGCGTGCGGGTGGCGTTCGGCGGTGTGGTCGCGGTCGCAGGCGTCGACATGATGGCCTCGCCCGGCCGGGTCACCAGCGTCATCGGCCCCAACGGCGCCGGCAAGACCACGCTGCTCAACCTGATGAGCGGCTTTCAGCGGCCCGATGCCGGAACGGTGCGGGTCGGAAAGCAGGAGATCACGCACCTTTCTGCGCCTGACGTTGCGCGTGCCGGCCTTGCCCGAACCTTCCAGACCGCACAGCCTTTCGCGAATTTAAGCGTGCTCGACAATGTCCGCCTCGGCCTGCTGCGGGGCGCGTGGCGGGGCGAGGCGCCGTCCGATCTGGCGCGCGCGTTGCTGGCGCTGGTTGGCTATGGCGGCTCGCAGACGCGGCTCGCCGCCACACTCCCGCACGTCGACCGCCGTCTGGTCGAGATTGCGCGTGCGCTGGCGACCTCGCCCGCGGTGCTGTTGCTGGATGAGCCCGCTGCCGGCCTCAACGAGGCCGACACCGCCAAGCTCGGTAGCCTGCTGCAAAGGTTGGCGCGGGCCGGATTGGCGGTCGTGCT
>NZ_DASSRP010000178.1:0-10510 GCF_035701725.1 Bradyrhizobium sp. | reverse complement strand
TGCCGAAACGGCGCGCCCGGCGATACGCCCGCGCGGCGCGCGACCTCGCGCATGCTGAGCTGCGCGATGCCGCCCTGCTCGATCAGGCCAAAGCCGGCGTCGATCAGGGCGCGGCGGAGATTGCCGTGATGATACGGCTTTGGCGCCCCTGCCCGCGCAGCGCGGCGCTTCGGCTTGGCGGCGACCGCAGTTCTGGATTTGGACGGGACTGGCATGGCGCTCCCAGGGCGTCTTCAGGCGAGATGGATAGCGGTTCGCCTGAAGAAGACGCGTCAAACAACCTCTAGCATCAAGCAAACGTGAATGTAAGCACTGATTACACAATTGACCCATCGGCGAGAACTGAATGTAACTACTGATTACATTTAGTCGGGAGGAGAGTTTGCGTGCAAACTGGTTTGAAGGCTGGCGCCTGTTTTCGGTTCTGATGCTCGTGCTGTCCGCGCTGTCGCTCGCGATCGCAGGCACGCGCGCGTTTGACGTGGAGGGGATGCGTATGGTCATCCGCTTTACCGCGCGAACTTCGCTGCTGTTTTTTTGCCTGGCATTTTCTGCCGGGGCGCTGCTGCGGCTGTGGCCCAATTCCTGGACACGCTGGCAGCGGCGTAACCGCCGCTATCTCGGCGTCACCTTCGCCGGCTCGCATGCGCTCCACGCCGCGGCGGTCGTGGCTTTCGCTATCGCCGCCCCGGCCACATTCGTGGCGGAGACCTCGATTGTCACCTATATCGCGGGTGGCATCGGCTATTGCCTGATCATCGCGATGGCGGCGACCTCGTTCGACCGTACGGCTCGCGCGATCGGCCGGCCTGCCTGGCGCATCCTGCACCTTACCGGCAGCTACTTCCTTTGGGCCCAGTTGATGGTCTCTTTCGGCAAACGGGCGCCAGGTATGCCGCTTTATGCCGCCTTCCTTGTCCCGTTGCTGGCGGTGATGGCGGCGCGGCTGATCGCGTTCGCGTTATCGCGATCGACGAGCGGACAGCACGCGGGACGCGTCGTGCCAGCCCCGTCACAAAGTGACGGATGACGAATGTCATCTTTTGGCGGTATTCACATCCTGATTCATCGATAGTTTGTGCACAAACGATAGGCATTGTCGTGCATCGTCGGCCCTGAAATATTTAGGCTGATATAATCGGGCGGCTGCATGCCGACCCACTCCTTCCCGCCGACCGGAAAGACCTGTAGCGTCGGACCAAACGCATGACGATGTGAGCGGCGCGAGCGTATTTGAACCATGTCTTTCGAACCCCTGGTCAATCCGCTGCAGCGCTTTCCGGTCTTTCGCACGTCTGATGCGGAAGAATTCAGGCACGCTCTTCTCACGCGCTACGGCGCGACCAGGGCCGAGATCAAATCATCCAGGAACCTGATCGCGAGAGGCAATCTCGTTCAGCTTCAAAGCATCGGCCTGATCTATGGCCAGGGCAGCGCGGCTGCGAGCGCCGATTTTCCCGAGGTCGAGCGGTTCCGCTTTTTCAGCACCTTGAGCGGCAAGGGTCAGAGCACGATCGGAAAACACGCGATCGCGCTGAATGCCGATCAGTGCAGTATCGTCTCGCCCGGCCAGAAAGTCGCCATCGCCACCGACGGCGGCCATGAATGGTTCAACTTGCGGATCGAAGGCGGCGCCCTCGAACGCAAGCTTGCCTATCTGCTCGGCGCGCGGCCGAATGGCAAGCTTGAGTTCGAACCCGCGATCGGCCGGCACACCCCGCAATTTCAGCAACTCTGGCGCCTGCTGCGCTTCTTCGCCGAGCAACTCGATGCAACTTCCGACCAGTTGCCGTCGTTGGTGCTCCACGAGTTGGAACAAACCGTTCTGGTGGCACTGCTCAGCGCCAATCCTCACAGCTTCAGCCATCTTCTGCAGCGCGAGTCAAAGGACACGTTGCCCTCACATGTGCGCCGCGCGGAGGATTTCATCGAGGCGCATTGGGACCAGGCGATCACGATCGAAAAGCTCGCGGAAGCGACCGGCGTCGGCGCCCGCGCGATCTTTCGCGCCTTTCAGCAAACCCGCGGTTATTCGCCGATGGCTTTTGCCAAAATGATCCGGCTCCGCCACGCACACCGGATGCTCTCGGCCCCGGACAAGGAAACCTCGGTGACCGCAGTCGCCTTCATCTGCGGCTTCGGCAATCTCGGACATTTCGCGCGCGATTATCGGGAAACTTTCGGCGAGCGCCCATCGGCGACGCTGGCGCGCGCGACGCGACGCAGCTGAGACTGCCCGCACCGGCGAACCACACGCGCAAGTTCGACCCGGCACGCGGCTGCCGACCAATAGCGGGGTGGCCGCCGCGGACTGTCAGGCGGCGCGACACGCCGGTTCCAGTCGCATGAGCCGGCCATAACGGTTGTGCTGGAGCCGATCATTCCCGTCGGTTAAAATAAGCGGCGAGATCGGCCAAGAATCACCGCGACATTGCCGGATCATGAACTATCGACGCATGAGCGCCAAGGGCTCCAACTCCATCGAGCCACGCCCGCGTCGTTTGCTGGACATTTGATCCAAAAACTCAAACGTTTTGTAAAGCAGCGTTCACGACCTTAGGCCAGGTCTGACTCTTCTCGTGCAAGGGGACTTCGATGCTTTGGGACAAACTGAAGATGTTTTTCGATAGCACCCTGTTTGCGCCGCATGGCATTTGCCTGCAGTGGGATCCTGACCTGCTGGTTGTCCACATCGCATCGGATGCGATCATTGCGCTGTCCTATTTCTCGATTCCTTTCGCGCTGGCCTATTTTGTTTCCAGGCGCAGAGATGTGGAGTTCGGCTGGGTGTTTTGGGCCTTTGCCGTCTTCATCATGGCGTGCGGCCTCACCCACGTCATGTCCATCTATACGCTTTGGGTGCCGGCCTATGGCCTTGAGGGCATCGTCAAGATCATAACGGCCGCGGCTTCGATCTCGACCGCCATCCTGCTCTGGCCCTTGATTCCACAGCTTCTGAAAGTCCCGTCTCCGGGCGAACTGCGGCTGGCGAAAGCGATGCTGGAGGCCGAAGGTCAGCAGCGCCGCGAGGCCGAGGAACGGCTCCGCCACGCCCAGAAAATGGAAGCGATCGGTCAATTGACCGGAGGGGTGGCGCACGACTTCAACAATCTGTTGATGGTAATCTCCGGCAATCTCGAAATCGCTGAACGAACGCTCGGCCGCTGGAGCGAGAACTCCCGTTTCAAGCTGCAGCACCTGATCTCGCGGGCTCGCGACGGGGCGTTGCGGGCCACCACGCTGACCCAGCGGCTGCTTTCCTTCGCGCGCAAGCAACCGTTCAACACCAAGGTCATCGACGTCGATGCGTTGATTGCCGGCATGGCCGACTTCTTCAAGAGGGCGGCGGGCGAAAATATCACTCTGGAAATCGAAGGCGCATCCGACTTGTGGTACACCGAAACCGACCCGCATCAACTCGAGGCTGCCTTGCTCAACCTCGTCGTCAACGCCAAAGATGCGATGCCGTCGGGCGGAAAGCTCGTCGTCGAAACCCGCAATGTCGAAATTGACGGCGAATATGCCAAGACCAGCCCCGACGCCCGCGAGGGACAATATGTTCTGATCTCGGTTTCAGACAACGGCACCGGCATGGAGAAGCAGGTCCGCGAGCGCGCCTTTGAACCGTTTTTCTCGACCAAACAGACCGGACACGGCACCGGTCTCGGCCTCAGTCAGGTTTACGGCTTTGCGCGCCAGTCCGGCGGCTTTGCGGAAATCGATAGCGAAGCCGGTCGTGGCACCACCGTCAAACTCTTCCTGCCCCGCACGCAGCACGCGCCAGCGGCAACACCCCGGGATGCAAAACACAGCGTCGACCTGCGGGGAGACGGGCAGCGGATACTGGTCGTCGAAGACGACGAGGATGTCCGCAACTTCGTGACCGAAACCCTGACCGACTATAATTATCGAGTCGTCGCCGCGTCCAATGCCGACGATGCGGCCCGTGCCTTTGCCGATCAGCCAAACGATATCGAGCTACTGCTCACGGATGTGGTGATGCCGGGCAAAAACGGACGCGTGCTCAGTGAAGAGTTGCTCAAGCTGAATTCAGCCCTCAAGGTCATATTCATGACCGGGTATTCGCGAGACCTGATCGCGCGAGACGGCCGCCTCGCCCAGGGCGTCGAGTTGCTGCAAAAGCCGATCACCCAGCACGACCTCGCGACCAAGGTCTGGAGCGTACTCCTGATGCCCTGATTGCAGCATTCGCAATGCCGACCGTGGCGATGCGATTGTGAGCTGGACGCGCAAACGATGGCGCCAGACTTTGCCTTGCATTCACATTTCGATCGATATCGAAACATGAAATGAAGATCGTCTGCTATAGCAGACGGATCGGCACTCGAGCTTCATAACGGAGCAAATTCATGGCAAGAGAAACGATCCGGGTCGAACCCCTGACGACCTGGCTTGAGCGGGTGAAAGCGCCCGCATGCATCGCGACGCGGCACAATGGTACGGTCTATGTCTCGGGACTTCCACCCTTCGATCCCGAAACCGGCAGCGTCGCGGTCGGTGCGTCGATCGAGCGACAGGCCGAGCTGGTGCTGGGACAGCTAAAACTCTGCGTCGAGACCGCGGGCTCCTCGCTCGACCAGGTGCTCAAGTGCAATGTCTATTGCACCTCGGCGGAAAAATTCGCCGCGGTGAACGCGATCTACGACCGCTATTTCCCGAACAACCCACCGGCGCGGATCTTCGTCTGCGTGCCGCGGTGGTTCGGCCCGTTCGATATCGAGATCGACTGCATCGCGGCGGTGTGAAGCGCTTGCCGTTTTTCTCGGTCATTCCGGGATGTGCCGTAAGGCGCAGACCCGGAATCTCGAGATTCCGGGTTCGAGCTTCGCTCGCCCCGGAATGACGAATCGCGTTCGTCAATTCTTCGCCTCGCTTGCCAAACCGCCCTCCCGACCTCCATTTTCCCTTGAATATAACAAACGTCTTATATAAGATATTCGTTATGATATCGACCCAACGCTCCGCCCGCCTTGATGCGGCTTTCCTCGCCCTCGCCGATCCGACGCGCCGGGCGATCCTTGCTCGCCTGACCAGGGGCGAGGCCACGGTGCTGGAACTCGCCGAGCCTTTCGACATGAGTCAGCCCGCGATCTCGCGGCACCTGAAGGTGCTCGAGGAAGCTGGTTTGATTGCCCGAAGGATCGATGGCACGCGTCGCCACTGCCGGCTGGCGGATACCGGACTCGACGATGTCGATCGGTGGCTCGCGATGCTGCGCAAGGCGCTCGACAAGAACTATCAGCGGCTTGACGGGCTGCTCGCGGCAATGACTTCAAAACGAGGAGAGAAGTAATGAGTAAGCTGACGATAAAAACAGAGGGCGACCGTTTCGTAATCGTAACCCGGCGCTTTGCCGCCCCACCCGAATATGTCTATCGCGCGCATACGGAACCAGCACTGATCCAGCAATGGATGACGGGCCCTGACGGCTGGAGCATGCCCGTCTGCATCTGCGACGCACGGCCGGGTGGCAAGATCCGCTACGAATGGGCGATGCCGGGCCGCGCCGGCTTCTATCTCACGGGGGAATTTCTCGAACTGGAGCCTTACAAACGCATCGTCCATGTCGAGCGCATGTTCATGCCCAACCCGACGCCGGACAATCACTGCGAAACCCGGTTCGAGAAAGACGGCGACGGCACGCTGATGACGATGCGCATGACGTTGCCGGATGCCGAGACGCGCAAGATGGCGATCGAAAGCGGCATGGAGCACGGCATGGAGGCGAGCTATGTCCGGCTCGAAAGACTGGCGGCGGCTTGAAAAATAAAAACGCGGTGCATGTCATTGGGCCATGCACCGCGCTATTTCGCCGTCATCGCGAGCGCCAGCGTAGCGATTCAGATCACTTAAAACTGGATTGCTTCGTCGCTTCTGCTCCTCGCAATGACAAGAGCCTCAGTTCTTGCTCTTGTCGACCAGCGCACCCTTCTTAATCCACGGCATCATGTCGCGGAGCTTGGCGCCGACCTCCTCGATCGGATGCGCGGCGAGCTTGGCGCGCGTCGCCTTGAACGAGGTCTGGTTCACCTTGTTCTCCAGCATCCAGTCGCGGGCGAACTTGCCGCCCTGGATGTCGGCCAGAACCTTGCGCATCTCCTTCTTGGTCTCGTCGGTGATGATGCGCGGGCCCGTGACGTACTCGCCGTATTCGGCGGTGTTGGAGATCGAGTAGTTCATGTTGGCGATGCCGCCTTCATAGATCAGGTCGACGATCAGCTTCACTTCGTGCAAGCACTCGAAATAGGCCATCTCCGGCGCGTAGCCGGCTTCGACCAGCGTCTCGTAGCCGCCCTTGATCAGTTCGACCAGGCCGCCGCACAGCACGACCTGTTCGCCGAACAGGTCGGTCTCGCATTCTTCCTTGAAGGTGGTCTCGATGATGCCGGCGCGGCCGCCACCGACCGCCGAGGCGTAGCTGAGACCGAGGTCGTGCGCGTTGCCCGAGACGTCCTTGGCAATGGCAATGAGGCAGGGCACGCCGCCGCCGCGCTGATATTCCGAGCGCACGGTGTGGCCGGGACCCTTCGGCGCGATCATCAGCACGTCGAGATCGGGGCGCGGATCGAGCAGGTTGAAGTGCACGTTGAGGCCGTGGGCGAACACCAGCGCGGCGCCCTTCTTCATGTTGTCGTGCAGGTGCTCGCGATAGATATCGCCCTGCAATTCGTCCGGCGTCAGCATCATCACGAGGTCGGCCCACTTGGCGCCTTCGGCGACTTCGTACACCTTGAAGCCGGCGGCCTCGGCCTTCTTGGCCGAAGCCGAGCCCTTGCGCAGCGCAATCGCCACTTCCTTGACTCCGGAGTCCTTCAGGTTCAGCGCATGGGCGTGGCCCTGGCTGCCGTAGCCGACGATCAGGACCTTCTTGCCCTTGATCAGGTTCAGGTCGGCGTCGCGATCGTAATAAACACGCATGGTCGTTTCCTCTGGTGACGGGGCCGGCAAGCGGCCAATGGATCAGATTTGGTGGGTCAGGCACGGGGGTAGATCGACCGCCGGGCGCCTTCGAATTTCCCGCGTGGTCTAGACATTTTAGGCAGGGGGGTAAACCCCTCTTTGCGCATGGATTCGGCTGCTTTCACTCCATGAAGACCGGGTACAGCGAAGCCAGCAACAACAAGGCCATCGCGATATTGAAGATCCGTACCGCGCGCGGCGAGGTCAGGACCGGACGGAGCGCGCTGCCGAACAGCGTCCAGACGGTGATCGAGGCCGTCCCCATCAGAAGGAAGATCACGACCTGGAGCACGATGTTGAGCGGGAATTTCGCGATTCCCGCATAGGCGGTGATGGTGCCGATGATCGCGACCCAGCCCTTGACGTTAACCCACTGGAACATCGCCGCGCCCCAGAAGGTCATGGGGCCGCGGCTCGCCTCGCCCGGCTTCGGCGGCCCGGCCATCGCGATCATCACCGCGAGATAGATCAGATAGGCCGCGCCGGCATATTTGAGGATGGTCTGCAATACCGGAAAGGCAATGAAAACCGTGCCGAAGCCGAGGCCGACGGCGCCGACCATGAAGGCAAATCCGATCACGACGCCCAGAATATGCGGCACGGTGCGGCGGAAGCCGTAGGTCAGCCCCGACGACATCACCATGATGTTGTTCGGCCCCGGTGTGAAAAACATCACCGCCGCGAACAGCACGAAGGCGAAAAACAGTTCACGCGAAATCATGCCCGCACCGCCTCCGCTGCGGCCTGCCGAGGCTTCGACAGCACCATCACGGCGATCCCGAAAATCACCGTCAACATGCCAGCGAGCCGAAGCGGCCCAAATGTCTCATGAAAGACGATGCTGGACGCCGCCGAGCCGACGAAGGGGACCAGCAACGCGAACGGCACCACCTGCGCCGCCGGATAGTCGTGCAACAACCGGTTCCACAGCCAATAAGCCAGACACGTCGAGACCAGACCGATGCCCAAGAGGCAAGAGAGAACGGCAAGCGACATATGCGACAGCGCCTGCCACGTCGGCTGCACGCCATCGCCGGCGAGCGCCAGGGCCAGGAGCGGCACCGCGGCAATCAGGCAGAGCCAGACCGAGAGGTCGAACATCGGCACGCCGCGCGCCTGCCGCAGCAGGAGATTGCCGGCCGCAAAACTGATCGGCGAGATCATCAGCACCGCAAATGCCGATACGCTGAAGTCATAGCCGACGGTGCCGCAGATCATCAAAAGACCCGCGGCCGCAATCGCAATGCCGAGCGCCTGCCTCCATGACGGCCGCTCGCCGAACAGGATCGCCGCCAGCCCGATCGTGAACAGCGCCTGGCTCTGCACGATCACGCTGGTCAGGCCGACCGGGACGCCGAGTGCCATGCCGTAGGATTGCGCGAGGAACTGGCCGAGAAACAGCGTGAAGCTGATCGAGATCAGCACCGGCCAGGACACCTTGGGCCGCCGCACCACCAGGCATGGCGCGGCGGCGATCGAAAAGCGCAGGGCCGTCATCAGCGCGGGCGAGAGTTCGTTGAGCGCAATGCGGCTGAGGACAAAGGCAAGCCCCCAGATCACCGCGACCAGGACGGCGAGGCAGACGTCGGCGGGTTTCATTGATTTTTCTAACCTTTAGCTCATGACCTTTGACCGTCATTGCGAGCCAACGGGCCGCGCGAAATGCGCGCCCGATGACAGGCTCCGCGAAGCAATCCAGACCTTCTCCAGGAAATGATCTGGATTGCTTCGTCGCTCCGCTCCTCGCAATGACGACGGGACATGAGTCAGCCCTGCTCGCCGTGTTTGGGTTTGCGCAATAGATACGTGCCGTGCAGCGGCGCGTGATAGTCGACTGAGGTCAGCACGAAGCCGGCATCCACCAGCATCCGCTCGATCACCCAGCCGAAGGTCGAATATTCGTCGCGCATATGTGTGACGACGCTGTCGCGGTTGAAGTCGTGATTGGTGATCGAGAACTCGGCCCATTCCTCGACATCGCGCTCGGTGCCGTCGGGCGTTCGCACGAACACGATGTCGCGCAGGAAGAAATTCGCGCCGGGCTTGAGCGCCGCGAAAATCCGCGACATCGCCACCGCCTTCCAGAAATCCGGCAGATGGTGCAATGTGAATTCGCTGACGATCAGGTCGTAGCTGCTCGGCTGATAGGCAAAGCTCAAGAGCCCCGCCGACTGCGTGCGGATCGCAACCTTGCGATCGCGCGCCGAGATCTCGGCGAGCGCCAGCATCGCCGGCGAAATATCGATCGCGTCGACCTCGGCGCCGATTCGCGCCGCCTCGCAGGCGAGCACGCCGTTGCCGCAGCCGATGTCGGCGATGCGCCAGCCTTTCTTGACGCCCAGCATCGACAAGGCGGCGCGGGCGCGCAGGTCGGCGTCGTCGTCGCCGCCATAGAGCGAGGCGACCGCGGAATCGATTCCGATCCGCCGACGTTGGTTATAGTACCAGTCGCGCGCCAGCATGATTCACATCCCCTCGGCTCCGCGGCCAATGGCGGCAACGCCGGTGCGCGACACTTCGAGCAGGCCGAGCGGGCGCATCAGGTCGATGAACTGGTTGATCTTCGAGGAATTGCCGGTGATCTCGAATACGAAACTCTCGGTGGTGGCGTCGATGACGCGGGCCCGGAACGCGTCCGCAAGCCGCAGCGACTCGACTCGGTGTTCGCCTGACCCGCGCACCTTGACCATCGCGAGCTCCCGTTCGATCGAGCGGCCGGCCAGCGTCATGTCGACGACGCGATAGACCGGCACCATGCGGTCGAGCTGATGCTTGATCTGCTCGATCACCATGGGTGTACCCGTGGTGACGATGGTGATACGCGAGAGGTGCTTCTGGCTTTCGGTCTCCGACACCGTGAGGCTTTCGATGTTGTATCCGCGCCCTGAGAACAGGCCGATGACGCGGGCAAGCACGCCCGGCTCGTTCTGCACCAGCACCGACAGCGTATGCGACTCGTTCGGCGCCTTTTGTTCTTCCATGAAGTACGCGGATGCGGGCTGGTTCATTTCGACTCCCCAATCTTTCCATCGTCATGGCCGGGCTTGACCCGGCCATCCACGTCTTGTCCTCCGCAGAAAGAAAGACGTGGATGCCCGGCAGCGCAGGCAAGTTTACGCAGTCTGCGAAACGCAGACCGCTGTGGCCGGGCATGACGGCTGAATGTGACGCTCGTACTCATGCCATCACTTTCTGGGTGACGGCGTCATCCGCCATCACCCAGGTGCGAAACAGCTCGAAATCGATGTTGCCGCCGCTCAGGATCAGGCCGACGCGTTTTCCGCGCAGCTTTGTTTTTTCCTGCAGCGCCGCCGCGAGCGCGGCTGCGCCGGCGCCTTCGGCAAGGTTATGCGTATCCGTCCAGTAGGCGCGGATCGCCGCAGCGATCTCGTCATCGGTTACCTGGACGATGTGCGAGGCGCCCTTGCGGATGATCTCGAACGACGTCGGGTCGGGAATACGGGTCGCCATGCCATCGGCGCGGGTGTTGCTCGAATTGGTGCTGACGATGGTGCCGGCCTTGAACGAT
>NZ_DASSRP010000177.1:0-6863 GCF_035701725.1 Bradyrhizobium sp. | reverse complement strand
CAGGCGACTTGCGCGGTGAACCGGCTCGATGAGCTGGACCGTCGAAAAATACGCGCTCGCTTCGAGGAGCGCTTCTCTGCAAGCCGGATGGCCAGAGATTACGAAGGCCAGTACCGCAAGCTGGTCGCGGGCGATGGACAGGCTTGAGGCGGTCGCCCGTGCCGCACACAAGCTGGTCGTGACCGCAATCAGGTAGGCCATCGTGCCGCAGCAGGCCGGTTTCCGGCCTACATTGGTCATCTTGGGTATTTTGAGTAAGCCGGCGCTCTTGGCGGACGTTCCGGTGCCGACGGCGAATAAAGCAAACAAAAGACTCGCCTGGCCCCGCATTTGGGCGCAGATTTCATCCCGTCGCCGCACGATCAAAGGTATCTATCGGCGATGAGAACGCCGGTTGCGCTCCCGCCTCACTCGAGCAAGGAGCAGCGCCATGATCAAGCGGCGTCGTTTCAAGCAGACCATATCGCTGAAGGACAGGCTGACCGCGTTCGCTGAAGAAGCGCGCCGGAAGGCCAAGATGGTTGTTGGCGGCGGACGGGATGAACTTGTGAAGAAGGCCCGCCATGCCGACACGGCCGCCCATATCGAAGACTGGGTCAATTCGCCGGGATTGCAGCCGCCGAAGTAAACCCCTTCGTGAGCGTTGCCTTCAAGGCTGGTCGACGAAATACCAACACGCGCGAATGGGGCCATGCAACTTGTCCCGGAGGGAAACGCTTGCCGCGCGCCTCGACGGTGCTAACCTCACAAGATCGCCAAAGTCCGGAGTCGCCTGTGTAATCCAATAATTCAATAATCCAATAATAATGACAACGGTGGGGAGGACGGTCATGGCAGAAGACCCGAAAATCGGGCGCCGTGAATTTCTGACGGTTGCGGGGGCCGCGGCCGCCGCGCTGACGCCGGCAAGCCTTGCGGAAGCGCAACAAGCACAACCTGTACCATCGCCCGCCGCGGTATCGGCCACGCCACCGGTCGACGAGCCGTTGCTGACCTTGAGCGCGACCGAGCACGCCTTCTTCGTCGCCGCCGCCGACACGCTGATCCCCGCCGATGAGCTGTCGCCCTCGGGGAGCGACTGCGGCGTCGCCAACTTCATTGACCGCCAGCTCGCGGGCGCTTACGGCACCGGCGCGCGGCTGTACCGGCAGGGGCCGTTCACCAAGGGCAAGGCCGAACAGGGCTATCAGCTCCCGCTGACGCCACGCGAATTCTTCCGCGCCGGCGTCGCATCCGCCAACGAATTCACGCGCAAGGTCTATGGGAAGGATTTCGACCGCCTGAACGAGGAGCAGCGGATTGCCGCGCTGAAGACGATGGAGGCGGGCAAGGCGGAATTCGCCGGCTTCACAAGCGCGATGTTCTTCAACGCGCTGTTGCAGATCACCATGGAGGGCTTCTTCGCCGATCCGATGTATGGCGGCAACCGCGACATGGCGTCGTGGAAGATGGTCGGATATCCGGGTCTGCCGGCGACCTATCGCCACGACATCAAGAAGTATTTCGGCAAGGTCTATGACAAGCCGCCGCGTTCGATCGCGGATTTCTCGTGAAGGAGTCCGCATCATGACAACGATCCTCAAGGAAGTCGATGCGGTCGTGATCGGCGTCGGTTGGACCGGCAGCATCATGGCCCGCGAACTCACCAAGGCCGGGCTGCACGTCGTCGGCCTCGAGCGCGGCGCGCGGCGCATGCCGGCGGAAGCCTTCGCGCTGCCGAACGTGCGCGACGATCTGAAATATGCGTCGCGCCAGGAGCTGTTTCAGGATGCACAGGAGGAGACGGTCAGTTTCCGTCACGCGCCATCGGAAACGGCGCTGCCGGTGCGGCGGCTCGGCTCGTTTCTGCCGGGCACCGGGCTTGGCGGCGCCGGCGCGCACTGGAACGGCCTGACCTGGCGGATCCTGCCGTCGGACCACCGCTTAAGAACCCATCTCACCGAGCGTTATGGCAAGGGCGCCATTCCGAGCGAGATGACGATCGAGGATTTCCCGGTCAGCTATGACGAACTCGAGCCGTATTACGATCACTTCGAGAAGATATGCGGCGTCTCGGGCAAGGCCGGCAATTTGCGCGGCCAGAAGATATCCGGCGGTAACATGTTCGAGGGGCCGCGCCAGAACGAGTATCCGAACAAGCCGTTGCCGCAGACCATGGCCGGCGCCATCATGGAAAAAGCCTGCAAGGATCTCGGCTACTCTACCTTCGCGGGGCCGTCGGCCAATTCGAGCGAGGTCTATACCAATCCGGAAGGCCTGAAGCTCGGGGCCTGCGAATTCTGCGGCCATTGCGAGCGGTTCGGCTGCGAGGCCAACGCGAAAGCTTCACCGAACGTCTGCATTCTACCGAACCTTCTGGCCGATCCGAAATTCGAGCTGCGCAACTACGCCTATGTGAAGGAGCTGGTCTACGATCGCCAGGCCAGGAAGGTGAAAGCGGTGCGCTATGTCGATACCCGCTCGGGTGAGGAATACGAGCAGCCGGCCGGGCTCGTCGTGCTCGGCGCCTATGTCTTCAACAACAACCTGTTGATGATGATGGCGGGCATCGGCGAGCAATACGATCCTGCGACCGGCAAGGGCGCGCTGGGGCGCAACTACTGCTACCAGCTCTCCGGCAACCGGGTCACCGTGTTCTTCGAGGACAAGGTGATCAATCCGTTCATGGCCTCGGGCGCGCACACGACCAATATCGACGATTTCAACGGCGACAATTTCGATCATGGCGGTCTCGGCTTTTTCGGCGGCGCCATCATCGCCGCGGGCACCACCAATGGCCGTCCGATCCAGACCCGTCCGGTGCCGCCGGGCACCCCGCGCTGGGGCCGCGAATGGAAGCAGGCGACGGCGAAGTGGTACAACCACGCCTTCAATATCGGCGCGTCCGGCTGTAGCTACGCCCACCGCGAAAACTATCTGGACCTTGATCCCTCCTACAAGGACGCGCTCGGCCGGCCACTGGTGCGCATGACCTACAACTTCCGCGAAAACGATCACAAGCTCGTGGAATATATCGGCGCCCAGATGGAGCGGATCGGACGTGCGATGAATCCGACCAAGATCGGTCCGGCATCGGTGCGGCGGGGCAACTACAGCGTCGTGCCGTATCAGTCGACCCACAACACCGGTGGCACGATCACGGGTTCGGATCCCAAGACCAGCGTCGTCAACAAGTATCTGCAAGCCTGGCACGCCGATAACCTGTTCGTCATGGGCGCATCGGTGTTTCCGCAGAATGCCTCCTACAATCCGACCGGCCTGGTCGGCGCGCTGGCCTATTGGTCGGCGGAGGCGATCACCAAACGCTATCTCAAGAACCCCGGCGCGCTGGTGCCGGTCTGATGTCCACCGTGCGAAGGATTTTCATGCGACAGTTTTCGACCATTCTCGGCGCTGCGATCCTTGCGGCGTCGCTCTCACCGGTAATCGCAGCCGATGCCGAGCACGGCAAGGTGCTGTTCGAGGCCTGCGCCGCCTGCCATCAGGACAAGCCCGACGCGCTCGGACCGAGCTTGAAGGGCGTGGTCGGACGCAAGTCCGCCGCGCTGGACGATTTCCGCTATTCCAATCCGATGAAGCGGGCCAATCTGGTCTGGGACGAAGCCAATTTGCGCGAATACATCACCGATCCGCAAGCCAAGGTGCGGGGCAACCGGATGCCGTTCGACGGCATGCACGATCCAAAGGACGTCGACGACCTCATCGCGTACATAAAGACGTATAAATAGAGACGAGCGATGACGGTGGACAGCAGCAAGGCACATGGCGGCGTGAAACCCTGGCCGGCAAGCTTCCGTGCCGAGCAGATGCCGGTTGCCGACGGCACGCAGTATGTCCGCATCGGCGGGTCGGGACCTGCCGTCGTGCTGCTGCACGGCTTTGGCGATACCGGTGACATGTGGGTGCCGCTCGCCGAAGTCATGGTCAGAGATCACACGGTCGTCGTGCCCGACCTTCGCGGCATGGGTCTGTCTTCGCATCCGGAAGGCGGCTACCGGAAGGTCGAGCAGGCACGCGACCTCGCAGGAATCCTCGACCGGCTCGGGGTCAAGGACGTCGTCCTCGTTACCCACGACATCGGCAACATGGTCGGCTACGCCTTTGCCGCGCAGTATCCGGCGCGGACGACGAAATGGGTGGTCATGGATGCGCCGCTGCCGGGGATCGGGCACTGGGACGACCAGTTGAAGAATCCGAAAACCTGGCATTTCAACTTTCGCGGGCCCGATGTCGAACGGCTGGTCGCCGGGCGCGAGCGCATCCTGCTCGATCGATTCTACAATGAGCTTTCGGCCAACCCGGCCGGGATCGACGAACAGACCCGCAATCACTATGCCGAACTCTATGCCCGGCCGCTTGCGATCCACAACGCCTTTGGCGGCCAGTTCGCCGCTTTTGCCGAGGATGCGCTCGACAATCAGAAGCTGCTCGAGCAAGGCAAATTGACCATGCCGGTGCTCGCGATCGGTGGCGATCATTCCTACGGCGCCAAGCTCGCAAGCGAGGTCGGATTTGCGGCGGTCGACGTTCGCGCTGCCGTGATCAAGGATTCCGGGCACTGGATCATGGAAGAACAGCCCGCGCAGGCGATCGCGCTGATCACGGCCTTTGTCGGCAAGTAGCTTCGCTCTCACCCTAGAAGGGCGAAAGCGACGCTCGTCACCGGCCACGCCACGATCATGAGCGCACTCGGCAGGACGTTGGTTGCACCGAGCGAGCCGCGCTGGGCGAAGACCCAGACAATCGAGGCAAGCCAGACAAAGACAAAAAAAGCGCTGGTCAATAATGCGCCGGGAATCCCGGCGAGGATCAGGCCAAGCGGCGTCATTCCCATCGCCAGGACGCCGACCGTCAGCAGCCAGCGCGACAAATCCGACGTACCGGTCAAAAGCGCGTCGACGGTATCTTCACCGGGGGCTGGCATGAAATCCCGCATCAGCTCACGTTGCGTTGAAAGAGTGCCTGTTGGATCGTCGCTGGCGCAGTCTCGAGGCTTACATCCGGCCTCGAGACTGCCCCAGAGACATCGACAATTTGGCCGATTTCCACATTTGCGCACATCGTGCCGGTTCCCGCTTTAACCTATGATCATGCTGTCGCGCGCTCGGGAATGCTTGCGCGTTTGAACCGGGAACCGCCTCAAAGCGACTAGTGGAGTGGATTTGACATTCGCTGCCCGCGTGCCGCGAGTATGGAAAGCGTATGTCAGAATCGGATCTCTAGATGGTGGCTTGTCTTTTTGGCCGGACCCCGGATGCGCGCGATCACATGGCTGTTATTTCTGTTCCTGTCGTTGCTGACGGCGCCGCCGCTGGCGGTCGCGGCCTATGACGCCGAAGATCCCCGGAATTGCAACGGCGTCGGCTGGGACGACAAGTCACCCTGGGTGATCGCCAAGGTGACGGCGAAGCCGCGCGTCAATTTCGTCAAAAGTCCGTATGACGACGACTTCAAGGCCGAGACCTGTCCCGCATCGACGGATGCCTGCCGCAGGAATGCCTATCTCGTCACCGACGACCTCGTGTTCGTCGGCGCTGTGCAAGGCGCGTTCACCTGCGTCAACTTCCAGTCGCCGCTCGCCAAGAAGCAGGTCTGGGCGACCGGCTGGCTGCCGAGCGCGGCGCTGACGCAGGTCGCGCGGATGTCGCCGACCAGACCAGAGGACTGGATCGGCAAGTGGTATCACCCCGGCGGGCCGATCGAGATCACGCCGGCAAAGGGCGGCAAGCTGCATGTCGAAGGCGGCATCACCGTGCCGACCGCGCGCGATTTCCACAACGGCGACTTCGCGGCGGACGTCACAGCCGCGGCCGACATGCTCGATTTCGTCAGCGCCAATGACGAGAGCTGCCACGTACAGATGCAGCGCATCGGGCCGTGGCTGATGGTCGGCGACAACGGCGGATGCGGCGGCGCCGGCGTGACATTCCAGGGGCTTTATCGCCGCACGAAATAGCCGGCCAGCGCTTGCCATCGAGGCCGTTATGGACTTCCTGATCGCCGCGATTGTCCTGATCGGAAAAATCCTGATCGGCGCGGTCGTCCTGATCGTCGTGCTCGTCGGCGGCTGGCTTGGTTGGATCGCGATCGCACGCGCAATGGTGAGGCACGAGCCGGTCGAATATTATCGCGGCTGGGGCGGCTATTGGCACCCGATCGGCCTCACCGACAAGATCAGCAAGGAAGAGGCCGACAAACTTCACGCCGAAGGCCGCGTGTACCTGATCGGCCGCTACGACGGCAAAAAGCTCGTGCGCGTCACCAAGATGCTCAAGGGCGCGGTGTTCTTCGATTTTGAGTATACCTACCATCCGAATGGAAGGTGCGCGAGCGTCAAGACCACGAACGCGAAAGGCGTGGTGAAGGTCCGCCGTTACGACCGCCGCGGCAAGCCGGAACCGGATAATGCAAGGGGATTCTGGTGAGCGAACTGATGTGCTGCGTCCGCGTTATTTGCGGATCGGCACGCCCTTGGTGGTGAAGCGCTGAGTCCTGCCGCCCTCGCGCAGCGGCCGGCGCGTCGAGGCCGCCTTGCCGGTGCCGGGCGGCTGGTGCGCCGGGACCAGTTGATCGGGGCCCGAGCCGATCAGGTCGCGGCGTCCCATCGCTTTCAACGCTTCGCGCAGCACCGGCCAGTTGTCGGGATCGTGATAGCGCAGGAACGCCTTGTGCAGCCGCCGCTGCCGCAGCCCCTTGATCGCCTCGACCTTTTGGCTCGCCCCGTGGCGCACGCCGCGCAGCGGATTGACGCCGGTGTGGTACATCGCGGTCGCGGTCGCCATCGGCGAGGGCAGGAAGGTCTGCACCTGATCGGCGCGGTAGCGGTTCTTCTTCAGCCACAGCGCGAGGTTCATCATGTCCTC
>NZ_DASSRP010000176.1:0-4412 GCF_035701725.1 Bradyrhizobium sp. | reverse complement strand
GGGAATCACCGGTTTTATGGTCGAGGCGGAAGAGGAGGCCGTTCAGGCCATTCAGCGTCTCGATAAGTTGAGCCGTTATGAAGTGCGCGCGCAGTTTGAACGCCGATTTTCTGCAGAACGAATGGCGCAGGACTATGTTGCGCATTACGGTGCGCTTATCAGTATAAAGCCGGAACATCGCGCCGGCTCCGCCATGCAAGAAGCTGGCACGCAATTAATTTGCCCTGCACCGGACAACCTCGGCGGCGTGGCAATGCAATCGTTGCGGAGCCTAGCGGGCAGAACAACGGCGCCGGGCAGCAGGACGTAAGAGAGAGGCACCAGATTACGCCTGCCCAAACCGCCGCCCAAAAATAAGCCAACCGACCGACGAACACGTATCAGATGAGCACTATCGCCTGATTATTCCGGCGGTGATGTTGAGCAGGTTACTCGCCGCCCCTCGAAAAACTCTTGGCGCTGTCCTTGATCGTCTTCATCGCGATCTTGGGGCCTTTCCACCCGATGATCTCCAGTTTTTTGTCTTCAAGCTCGTCAGTTGCGATAAAAAACTTCTCAAGCTCTTGCTGAATCGGCTTTGAGAGGTCCCGGACGTCGCGAATCGCCTGCTCGGAGTGCGAGCGTCGGGGCACGGCGAACAGGCGGTCGTTGCGCTCGGCCTTCTTTTTGCTCTTCTGCTCGATCTGAAGAATGCCGATGATGCGGCAGGTCAGCACGATGCCCGGGAAAGTCGCCGCATCGTGGATCACCATGATGTCGAGCGGATCGCCGTCATCGGCTTTGGTGGAGGGCACGAAGCCCCAATCGTGCGGGTAGGTCAGCCCTGTGAGGAGCGATTTCGAGAGAATGAAGGTTTCGAGTTTCGGATCGTACGCAAATTTGGCTCTGCTCCCGCGGGGCGTTTCCACGACAACATGCACGTCGTCATCTTCCGTAAAAGGCGGCAAGTTGATGAAGTTCGGCATGGCGAAGGTCCTAGGGAGGGGTGTGCGGCGCAGCGCAAAAAGACGCTGAACTGACCCACAGGTTAACCGTTAGCTGTCAGTTGGTTCCACAGGTGGCAATGATGGTTGAATATGGCTTACGGTTCCTTGCCGGCGGGATCGCGGTGTCTGCGTTCGCGGTGCTTGGCGACACCTTGCGCCCTAAAAGCTTCGCGGGCCTGTTCGGCGCTGCTCCGTCGATTGCCCTCGCGACGCTTCCTATCACCTTGTCGCAAAAGGGCGCTCCGTTTGCCGCCGTGGAAGGCCGCTCGATGATCGTGGGGGCTTTCGCGCTCGCCGCCTACAGCTGGGTGGTGTGCGTCTTGCTCAAAAAATTCCTGCTGTCTTCGCGGACCGCGACGATGGCAACTCTGATTGTCTGGTTCGTAGTTGCGTTTGGTGTATCAGCGGCCCTGTTTCAGCTCTCATGATCGTCCAGTTCAAGCCTTCCGCCCTTCGTCAGACGCGCTGGTACGAGTATCTCGTCAGATTCGTGCTCGGCGGGGCGATGACCGTAGTTGCAGGCCTCATCGCGGCCTGGTTCGGACCCGTCATTGGCGGGCTGTTTCTCGCCTTTCCCGCGATCTTTCCCGCAAGCGCGACTTTGATCGAAAAGCATATTCGGCAACGCAAGGAGAAAGCGGGTCTGCCGGGAGCGCGGCGCGGCAAGGAAGCCGCGGCGCTCGATGCCGCCGGAGCGGCACTCGGAAGTTTGGGGCTGGCGGCTTTTGGCCTCGTGATCTGGCTGATGATCGTGCCGTCTGCCGCCTGGGCTCTCGTCCTCGCTGCGGCTTCGTGGCTCGCTGTCGCGGTGCTCGCATGGCAGGCGCGGCGATGGTTGTAGAAGGCTGAGCGCGGCATGGGCGATCAGCTATTGCCTCTTCCCCTGACCGAACGCAGCGTGCACCTGTGCGTGGACATGCAGCGGATTTTTTCGGCCGAAGGCCCTTGGCCGACGCCATGGATGGACAGGGTCTTGCCGGTCGCGGCGGCGCTCGCGAACCGTCATCCCGAACGAAGCATCTTCACTCGCTTCATCCCGCCCGAACGTCCCGACCAGATGCCGGGCATGTGGCGGCGCTATTACACCCGGTGGCGCCTGGCAACCCGCGAGTGCCTTGATCTGCGGTTATTGGAGTTGATGCCGCCGCTCGCGGCGCTTTGCCCCCCGGCGACCGTCATCGACAAAACACGCTATTCCGCCCTTGCCGAACCCAGTCTGGCCGAGCATTTGCGGGAGCGCGAGGCGGACGCGCTGATCGTCTCGGGGTCCGAGACCGATGTCTGTGTGCTGGCCACGGTACTGGACGCGGTTGATATTGGCTACCGCGTCATCGTCGTGCGCGACGCGGTGTGCAGCTCGTCTGACGAAGGTCACAACATGCTGATGCGGCTCTATCACGCCCGGTATACAGAACAGATAGAGACCGCCGATGCCGCGACAATCCTCACGCGGTGGGGATGACCTTCGATCTTTCCTCCGGCATTGCGTCTCGCCGCCTGCGCGTGCTGGTTGACTTCGCTCTGCGCGAGCTTGGTGAGCGGTTCGTCGGTCTTCTTTTCCTCGCCGAGCGCGTCTCAAGGAGCTTCACCGCCTGGTACAGGCCGAGCTCAGACATCGTGTGTCATCGCGAGGCGGCTGACCAACTAAAGCAGCACCATCGAGTGAAACGGCAAGCTGCCGCGGGATCGGTGATCAAGTTTAGTCTGCCGCCCGCAAACGGCGCGTCGTGAGTTCAATCTGCCCGTTGGGTAATGGCCGCCATTGCTCGACAACGGCTATGTAACCGTCCCGTGGAGCCTGTCTGATAATCTCGCGAGCCATAACGCGAGCCGCTTCGACCGGCAGCCTGAACGTTTCACGCATGATTCTGTCAGTCGGCTTACGCAGGTTGGAAATGCGCTCTGCGAGTTCGCTCGGTCGTTGGGCCATGGACAAGCCCACCGCCTCCACTAGAGGAAAGTCAATCGGTCTTTTTGGAAACGCTAAAGTTTTCCCAAATATCCACTCCTGGGAGGCAGCTTAGTCGAGCCGCTTTAGCACGGCTTAGGAGAGTCACCGGTGGTTTTTTGCGCCGGCCGGGTGTTTGAGAGCGGCTTGAGCGGGAAACGGTTCAGCGGTAGCCGCCTCGGTCGCCGATCTTTGATACCAGTTCGATCCGTTGATAACCGGGCTCGCGATCGGGACAGATAACATCGCTCTTCTCATGGTGTGACGATCCCTCCGAAGGCGGTTGTTCCACTCGCCTTGCGTCAAATCAAGGCTGATTCACCGAAGCGTCATAAAATGCGATCTCAGTTGGATTGTTCATCTTTTACGCTCGAAAAACACAATCATGTTGAAACTGATCATAACCGATTGTGGCGGTAGTCCCACTGAATGGGAATGGCGCGTCTGCGACGCTGCAGGTCAGCCCTTAAGGATAGGTTGGCAAAGAAGCCGTGACGCGGCCAAGCAGGAAGGCGACAGAGCGTTGTTCAAGCTGATCGGTTCAGGCGGGACGACCTACTCTATCCCGAAAAACATGCCTACACGCGGACATTGAAACCCGACAGCGCGCCGGCGGGGTCCCAAGCCCTGTGGTCCGGGAGCGGTCGCTGCGCTCGCGTGTCTGAAAATCGCGGCCCATCCGGCGACGGCGGTCGCGTTTCATTGGAACCCTAATGCTGCTTATGCGTCGATAAATGTTCTTCCAACAAAGAGGCAGACACCGACGATGGCTCTCGTTACGGTTCGTCCGACGGCTGCTAAAATCGCGATTGCAAACGTCATCGCGGCACACACCAATTGTCCGACCGAAGGGGTCGCGAAAGTGCTGACCTGGGGCGCCGACGAGCACCTGCTGTTGGCGTTGACGGCGGCCTGGTGGCTCTGGTCGCGCAGCCAGTCGCATGATCGCCGAAAAATCGCCGACCATTTCCTTGTCACGACGCTGGTCGCCTCCGGCCTGCCGCATCTGCTGAAGACCGTGTTCGATCAGCGGCGTCCCGACCGGCTCACGGCAAGCGGGCACCGGCGCGGCATCCCGCTTTCGGGAAAGCCGCTTGATGCGTTCCCTTCCGGCCCTGCTGTGCATGTCGGTGCGCTGGCTTCGGCCGCGTCGTGTCTGCCGCGGCGGATACGAACGAGCGTTCGCTTCCCGCACTTGCGGGCCTTCAGGCTTCCGTCGCTTATGGCTTGGTAGATTTTCGTGCGGCCGATGCCGGCTACCAATCGAAAGCCCTTCGCGCTACTCGACTTGCGATAATGGCAGCACTTTTACGACCCTAACTCGCTCAATTTCTTCCTGAACTGCGGCACGGCTGGCAATGCCGGGCAATACGATTTCAGGCTGAACGACCTGCGAAAGCGTAGGACAAAACTCCGGTTTGCTTTCCCACTCAGTCCCCGGCAATTCTGGACAAGCACCATTAATGATTGCCCAGTCG
>NZ_DASSRP010000175.1:0-4016 GCF_035701725.1 Bradyrhizobium sp. | reverse complement strand
TACGTGCTGCCGTGGGGCCAGATGAGCTTCTGGGGCGCCACCGTCATCACCAATCTGTTCTCGGCCATTCCTTACGTCGGCGACAGCATCGTGACGCTGCTCTGGGGCGGCTACTCGGTCGGCAATCCGACGCTGAACCGTTTCTTCTCGCTGCACTACCTGTTGCCGTTCCTGATCGCCGGCGTCGTCGTGCTGCACGTCTGGGCGCTGCATGTCGCGGGCCAGAACAACCCGGCCGGCGTCGAGGCGAAGACGGAAAAGGACACCGTGCCGTTCACGCCCTACGCCACCATCAAGGACATGTTCGGCGTCGCCTGCTTCCTGATCTTCTACGCCTGGTTCATCTTCTACATGCCGAACTATCTCGGCGATGCCGACAACTACATTCCCGCCAATCCCGGCGTGACCCCGGCGCATATCGTGCCCGAATGGTACTACCTGCCGTTCTACGCGATCCTGCGTTCGATCCCGAACAAGCTCGCGGGCGTGATCGCGATGTTCTCGGCGATCATCGTGCTGGCGTTCCTGCCCTGGCTCGACAGCGCCAAGACGCGCTCGTCGAAGTACCGGCCGCTGGCCAAGCAGTTCTTCTGGATGTTCGTCGTGGTCTGCATCGGCCTCGGCTATCTCGGCGCCCAGCCGCCGGAAGGTGTCTACGTTATCATTGGACGCATCCTCACTGTCTGCTACTTCGCCTACTTCCTGATCCTGCTGCCGCTGCTGTCGCGGATCGAAACGCCGCGACCGGTGCCGAATTCGATCGCCGACGACGTGCTGGCCAAGACCGGCAGCAAGGCGACGCCGATGGTTTCCACCGTGATCGCGCTCGCGCTCGCGGGCGGCCTGATGGCCGGCAGCGTGCAAAACGCGAAGGCCGAGGAGCAGGAGACCCCGCCGTCGCAGAGCTGGTCGTTTGCCGGCCCGTTCGGCAAGTTCGACCGCGGCTCGCTGCAGCGCGGCCTGAAGATCTACAAGGAAGTGTGCTCGAACTGCCATGGACTGTCGTACATCGCCTTCCGCAATCTCGCCGATGCCGGCGGCCCCGGCTATTCGGCGGCGCAGGCGGCGGCGTTCGCGTCCGAATACAAGATCAAGGACGGTCCGAACGATGCCGGCGACATGTTCGATCGCCCCGGACGGCCCGCCGACTATTTCCCGTCGCCGTTCCCGAACGAGCAGGCGGCGCGTGCGGCCAATGGCGGCGGCCTGCCGCCGGACCTGTCGCTGATCGCGAAGGCGCGTTCCTATGAGCGTGGCTTCCCGCGCTTCATCTTCGACTTCTTCAGCCAGTTCCAGGAGCAGGGCCCGAACTACGTTTCGGCGATCCTGCAAGGCTATGAAAACACGCCGGCCGGCGTGAAGCTGCCGGAAGGGACTTACTACAACAAGTACTTCCCCGGCCACGCCATCAAGATGCCAAAGCCGCTCGCCGACGGGCAGGTGACGTTCGACGATGGCGCGCCGGCGACGCTGCCACAGTATGCCCACGACATCTCGACCTTCCTGATGTGGGCGGCGGAGCCGCAGATGGAGGCGCGCAAGCAGCTGGGCTTCCAGGTGTTCGTGTTCCTGATCCTGTTTGCCGGCTTGATGTACTTCACCAAAAAGAAGGTCTGGGCCGACGCACACTGATCTTCGTCAGAGCCTGAAAAACAAAAGAGCCCCGCGAGGGGCTTTTTTTATGCGCGGCACCCGGTGATGCCGGAACGGGATGGATGTGAATTGCGTCCGTACCCTGGAGCGGCCAGAATGACCGCGAAAATCCCGTCTTCAGAAATCGGAGGAACCATGGGCACCGTCATCTCCTTCAAACGTCCGGACGGCAAGGAAGCCAGCGGCTACCTCGCCAACGCCGCCAAGGGCGACGCGCCAGGGGTTGTCGTCATCCAGGAATGGTGGGGGCTTCAGGACCAGATCAAGGGTCTGTGCGATCGCTTTGCGCGCGCCGGCTTCGATGCGCTGGCGCCCGATCTCTACAAGGGCAAGGTCGTGCCGTATCACGACACGGACGCTGCCGGCAAAGAGATGAACTCGCTCGACTTCATGGATGCGACGACGCAGACCGTGCGGGGGGCTGCGCAATATCTCGCGCGCAATGGCGCCAAGGTCGGCTTGACCGGCTTTTGCCTCGGCGGCGCGGTGACCATCATCGGCGCGACCAAAATTCCGGAACTGACCGCGGGCGTGGTGTTCTACGGCATTCCGCCGGAGGCCGCCGCCAAGCCCGCGGACGTCAGGATTCCGTTGCAGGCGCATTTCGCGAGCAAGGACGACTGGTGCACGCCGCAACTGGTCGACGGCTTCGAGAAGGCGATGAAAGAAGCGGGCAAGTCGCTCGAGCTGTACCGTTATGAGGCCGACCACGCCTTCGTCAACGAGCAGCGGATGTCGGTACACGACCGCAAGGCCGCGGAACTGGCTTGGGACCGCGCCACGGCGTTCTTCCACAAACATCTGGGCTAGAAGCTTCTCACCCTCTCCCCTTGTGGGAGAGGGTGACACCGCCCATTCGCCCTTGACGGGCCTGCCGGGCCATGGTGATAACAATCCAATGAGCACCGCCGTTCACACCTTCCGTCGTTGGTGGCGCACCTCCTAAAAAGAGGTGGCCGGTGCGATTTGCGTTAACTTTCATCGTTCAGGGGCCGCCATTGCAGGCGGCCTTCGTTTGTCCTGTGTGGCGTTCCCTCGGCAACTTGCGTAAGAGGATCACATGAACAGGACCGTCTTCACCCTGCCTGACCGCAGCGAGTACCGCACCCGCGGTGGACTTCTGGTGAGCCGCTCGGTCGAGCATTTCCCGGGCGGCGCGAGCCGGCTCGACGATCTGATCGAACTGCTCGATCGCCGCCGCGGCGTCGTGCTGTCATCCGGCACCACGGTGCCGGGCCGCTACGAGAGTTTCGACCTCGGCTTTGCCGATCCGCCGCTCCAGTTGCAGACCACGGGCGTGGAATTCTCGCTCTCCGCGCTCAATGCGCGCGGCGAGGTCCTGATCGCCTTCCTTGGCGATGTGCTGCGCGAGCCTTGCGTGGTCATTACCGAGCGCAGCGCTAGCCGCCTTGCCGGCCATATCCTGCGCGGCGATGCCCCGGTCGATGAGGACCAGCGTACCCGCCGTGCCAGCGTGATGTCGCTGGTGCGCGACATGGTTGCCGCGTTCGGATCGAGCGAGGATTCTCTGCTCGGCCTGTTTGGCGCCTTTGCCTATGACCTCGTGTTCCAGATCGAGGACCTCGTGCAGAAGCGCAAGCGCGAGAATGATCAGCGCGACGTCGTGCTGTTCGTGCCCGATCGTCTGCTCGCTTACGACCGGGCCACGGCGCGCGGCGTGGTGTTGAGTTACGATTTCGCCTGGAACGGCAGGTCGTCTGAAGGGTTGTCGCGCGAGACCGCCGAGAGCATTTATGCCCGCCAGCCGCGGCAGGCCTTTTCCGATCATGCGGCGGGCGAGTATCAGGCCACGGTGGAAACGGCGCGCGCCGCCTTTGCGCGCGGCGACCTGTTCGAAGCGGTGCCCGGACAATTGTTCGGCGAACCCTGTGAGCGTTCGCCGGCCGAAGTGTTTCAGCGGCTGTGCGTCATCAACCCGTCGCCCTATGGCGCGCTGATGAATCTCGGCGACGGCGAATTTCTGGTGTCGGCATCGCCGGAAATGTTCGTGCGCTCCGACGGCCGGCGGATCGAGACCTGTCCGATATCCGGCACCATTGCGCGCGGCGTCGACGCCATCGGCGATGCCGAACAGATCAGGCAGCTTCTGAATTCGCAGAAGGATGAATTCGAACTCAACATGTGCACCGACGTCGACCGCAACGACAAGGCGCGCATCTGTGTGCCCGGCACGATCAAGGTGCTGGCGCGGCGGCAGATCGAGACCTATTCAAAACTGTTCCACACCGTCGATCACGTCGAAGGCGTGCTGCGGCCGGGCTTCGATTCACTCGATGCATTCCTGACCCACGCCTGGGCGGTCACGGTGACCGGTGCGCCGAAACTGTGGGCAATGCAGTTCG
>NZ_DASSRP010000174.1:0-17047 GCF_035701725.1 Bradyrhizobium sp. | reverse complement strand
ATCCGCACGCCAACCAGCCGCCTGGCACGCTGATCTGCGGTGAGGAGGAAATCATGGAAAGTCACGTCGTCACCGGCATCGCCTTCTCCAAGGACGAGGCGCAGATTTCCATTCGCCAGATCGAGGACAAGCCCGGGGTCGCGGCATCGATCTTCGGCCCGCTGGCGGACGCCAACATCAATGTCGACATGATCGTGCAAAACGTCTCCGAGGACGGCAAGACCACCGACCTCACCTTCACGGTGCCGGCGTCAGACTACACCCGCGCCCGCGACACCATCACATCGGCCAAGGCCAAGATCGGCTATGCCCGGCTCGATACCGCGACCGACGTCGCCAAGGTTTCGGTGATCGGCAGCGGCATGCGCAGCCATGCCGGCGTCGCCGCCAAGGCATTTTCGGCGCTCGCGGCGCGCAACATCAATATCCGCGCCATCACCACATCGGAAATCAAGTTTTCTGTGCTGATCGACACCGCTTATACCGAACTCGCCGTGCGGACGCTGCACACCCTCTACGGGCTCGATCAAGTCTAGAAATATTTTTTCTGTTAGCGGCTGCAACATAACGTCGCCGCGTCAGTGTTCGGGGCACTGGCAGGCCTTTTGCTTGGCAAAACAAGGCTCGATTCGGTATACGGCCTGAATGAGCTCAATTGTGAACCGTGCCACTGTTTTCGCGGCGCGATTCGGCCATTAGCTTGGCTTCGCGGCACCGCCGAATGAATAAAATTGTTGCGTTTTGAGTCTAAACGCCTGCTCCCGGCCGGCTGGAGGAATAGGATTTGAACCCACTGCGAAGCGCATCGGGAGGCCCCCGCGTCCTGTTGAGACGGCTTCGCGAAACCATGGCGGAGCAGGTCTCGGCCCAGGAGCGGCTGGACAAGATCGTCGTGCTGATCGCCGCCAACATGGTGGCGGAAGTCTGCTCGGTCTATGTGCTGCGCATCGATACTACGCTCGAACTCTATGCTACCGAGGGTCTGAACCGCGACGCCGTGCACCGCACCGTGCTGAACGCGCATGAGGGCCTGGTCGGCCTTGTCGCCAGCGAGGCGACGCCGCTCAATCTCAACGACGCCCAAAGCCACCCGGCCTTCTCCTTCCGCCCGGAGACCGGCGAAGAGATCTACCACTCCTTCCTCGGCGTGCCGATCCTGCGCGCCGGCAACACGCTCGGCGTCTTGGTGGTGCAGAACCGCGCCAAACGCACCTATGTCGAGGAAGAGGTCGAGGCGCTCCAGACCACCGCGATGGTGCTGGCGGAAATGATCGCCTCCGGCGAATTGGCCGCGCTGGCCCAGCCGGGCGCCGAACCTGCCGCGCGCCATTCGCTGCACAAGGTCGGCGCCATCCTGTCCGACGGTATCGCGCTCGGCCACGTGGTGCTGCACGAGCCGCGTGTCGTCATCACCAACTACATTGCCGAAGATCTGCCGAAGGAAATCAAGCGGCTGGATTCGGCACTGGCAAAGTTGCGCGCCGACCTCGATCGCATGCTGGAACGCGGCGACGTCGCCGATGGCGGCGAGCACCGCGACGTGCTCGAAGCCTACCGGATGTTTGCCAACGATCATGGTTGGTCGCACAAGCTGCACGAGGCGGTCGCTACCGGCCTGACCGCAGAGGCGGCCGTCGAACGCGTTCAGTCCGATACTCGCGCGCGCATGCTGCGCTCCACCGACCCCTATTTGCGCGACCGCCTGCACGATCTCGAGGATCTCGGCCATCGCCTGATGCGGCAACTGGTCGGACAGGATCATGCGCCCTCGCGCGAGCAACTGCCCGACAACGCGATCCTGATCGCCCGCGCGATGGGCCCCGCCGCGCTGCTCGATTACGACCGCAAGCGTCTGCGCGGCCTGGTGCTCGAGGAAGGCACCGCCAACTCGCACGTGTCGATCGTGGCCCGCGCTCTCGGCATTCCCGCGGTCGGCGAGGTGCCGAACGCGCCAGGCATCGCCGACCCCGGCGATGCCATCATCGTCGACGGCACGTCCGGCTCGATCTATGTCAGGCCCTCGGCCGAGATCGAAGCGGCCTATGCGGAGCGCGTACGGTTTCGCGCGCGGCGCCAGGCCCAGTACTCGGCCCTGCGCGACAAGCCCTGCGTGACCAAGGACGGCCAGCCGGTCGAACTCCTGATCAATGCCGGGCTCGCGATCGACCTGCCGCATATCGACGACACCGGCTCGGCCGGCATCGGCCTGTTCCGTACCGAGCTGCAATTCATGGTCGGCCAGAGCCTGCCGCGCACCAGCGATCAGCTCGCTTTGTACCGCACCGTGCTGGACGCTGCCGGCTCCAAGCCGGTGACGTTTCGCACCCTCGACATCGGCGGCGACAAGGCGCTGCCGTATATGGAGAGCGTGATCGAGGAAAATCCGGCGCTCGGCTGGCGTGCCATCCGGCTCGGGCTCGATCGACCCGGCCTCCTGCGCGGACAGATTCGGGCGCTGCTGCGGGCCGGCGGCGGACGAAGCCTGCGCATCATGTTTCCGATGATCACGGAAGTCGCCGAGTTCGATGCTGCCAAGAGCATCGTTGAGCGCGAGCTGACATACCTGCGCCAACACGGACACGCGCTGCCCGAACGGATCGATATCGGCACCATGCTGGAAGTGCCGGCCCTTTTGTATCAGCTCGACGAGCTTTTGAAGAAGGTCGACTTCATCTCGGTGGGATCGAACGACCTGTTCCAGTTCCTGTTCGCAGTCGATCGCGGCAACGCCAAGGTTTCCGAACGGTTCGACACCTTGTCGGCGCCGATCCTGCGCGTGCTGCGCGAGATCGTGCAAAAGGCCAAGGCCGCCAAGAAATCGGCTTCACTTTGCGGCGAGATGGCGTCGAAGCCGATCGGCGCGCTGGCGCTGATTGCGCTCGGTTACCGCTCGCTGTCGTTGTCGGCAACCGCGCACGGCCCGGTCAAGGCCATGATCCTCGACCTCGATGCCAAGAAAGCTGAGGCCGCGATGAGCGCGATGCTCGATGCGCCCTCCGGCAGCGTATCGATCCGTCAGAAGCTGACCGAATTTGCCGAAGCAGAAGGTCTGGCGTTGTAGCGGGCCTTCGCTCGCCTGCCACCTGCATTCCGCGAAACTGCCGCCTACATTCGAGACTTCACCATGTCGATGCTCCCCGAAGCCAAACTGGACGTTCTGCTGGCGCACCACGCTTCACTCGAGGCCGAACTTCTCGGGCAGGTCGGCTCCGACAGATACGTCCAGATCACCCGCGAGCTGGCCGAACTCAATCCACTGATCGACGCCGTCAAGGCCTATCGCGCCGCGTGCAGTGAACTCGACGGCGCCGAAAGCCTGATTGCGGATGCGGCATCCGACCCTGAAATGCGCAGCATGGCCGAAGCCGAGCGCGATGAATTGCAGGCGCGCATCGGCGATCTCGAGCAGAAGATCCGCGTCGCGCTGTTGCCGAAAGACGCAATGGACGATCGCAACGTGATGCTGGAAATCCGCGCCGGCACCGGCGGCGACGAAGCCTCGCTGTTTGCCGGCGATCTGTTCCGCATGTACGAGCGCTTCGCCAACCTGCAGGGCTGGAAGGTCGAGGTGATTTCGGCGAGCGAGGGCACGGTCGGCGGCTACAAGGAAATCATCGCCGAGGTGCAGGGCCGCGGCGCGTTCGCGAAGCTGAAATTCGAATCTGGCGTGCATCGGGTGCAGCGGGTGCCCGACACCGAAACGCAAGGGCGCATACATACCTCGGCGGCGACGGTTGCGGTATTGCCCGAGGTCGAGGACGTCGACGTCGACATCAAGAACGAAGACCTGCGGATCGAGACCATGCGGGCGCAAGGCGCCGGCGGCCAGCACGTCAACAAGACCGAATCGGCGATCCGCATTACGCATATTCCGACCGGCATCGTCGTGATGATGCAGGACAGCCGCTCGCAGCACAAGAACCGCGCCTCCGCCATGAACATCCTGCGCTCGCGCATCTATGACGCCGAACGGCAACGCATCGACGCCGCGCGCTCGGCCGACCGCAAGGAGAAGGTCGGCTCCGGCGACCGCAGCGAGCGCATCCGCACCTATAATTTTCCGCAAGGACGCGTCACCGACCACCGCATCAACCTGACGCTCTATAAGCTGCCGCAGGTCATCTCGGGCGAAGCGCTCGGCGAGTTGATCGATGCGCTGACGACCGAGCACCAGGCCGCCCAACTTGCGGCACAGGGCGCGGCAGCGTGACAGCATCCGGCGCTTTCGGAGGACAAACCGTTGAAGCGACGCGCCGCACAGCAACAGCTCGACTTGCATCCGCGGGGATCGACTCGGCTGAACTCGATGCGCGGCTGCTCGCCGGTGCGGCATTCGGCCTCGATCTCACCGGGCTGATCGCGGCCGGCACACGAATCGTCACGCATGACGAAGCGGCAGTGCTCGAAGATTTTCTACGGCGACGCATCGTGGGCGAGCCGGTTGCCCGCATTCTCGGCGTGAAGGAGTTTTGGGGGCTGACGCTGCAATTGTCGCCGGCAACGCTGGTGCCGAGGCCGGACACGGAAACAGTCGTGGAACTGGCGCTTGAAGCGTGTCGCGGCCAACACCATATGATGAAGCAGCGACAGATCGTCGACGTCGGCACTGGTTCGGGCGCGATCCTTCTTGCGTTATTGTCCGAGTTTCCCGATGCGACCGGCGTCGGCACAGACATCAGCTTTGAGGCGTTACAGACGGCGCGGAACAACGCCGTGGCCTTGGGCTTGAACTCCCGAGCCCGCTTTGTCGCTTGCAACTACATGACAGCGCTGGCGGGAGCGTTCGACCTGATCGTGTCGAACCCGCCTTATATTCGTTCGGCGGAGATCGGCGGCCTTGACCCGGAGGTACGCCAATATGATCCGCCCGCCGCCCTGGACGGGGGCACGGATGGCCTTGATGCCTATCGTGCAATTGTGCCCGAGGCCGCCCGGCTTTTGGCCGCAGGAGGCACCCTCGTTGTCGAGGCCGGATATGGCCAAAGCGGCCCTATTGCGGCGTTGATGTCGGCCTCAGGGTTAACGGCGGACCTGCCGCCGAAGGCCGATCTGGCGGGCATCCCGCGCGCGGTGGCGGGGCGGAAACTGCCCCGATAAAGCCCGATTGGAATGCAAAAAAAGCACTTGGAATATTCTCCGGGAGCGACTACGTTCCGGCCAACATCAGTCCAGGGTGACTGGCCCCGTAAGCAGCTACGGATCGAGGCCAGAGTTCTCACAGCGAGAGCCTGCCCAGGGTGAAAAGGTTCCAAAACGCAGGTCATTTTGAGCGCGATGGCTTAGATAAAAAAGCTGCGCAGCCATCGACCGCAAAGCGAACGAAAGCCTGATATTGCGCTTGATGAATCACGCTCGAGACCTGTGCTTGTTTTGGCAGGCGGAATGACCTGATGCGGCCGGCGACGCGCGCCGGGCTGGTGGGGAACGCGTCTTTGTTGACTGCGACGTACGGCAGATCTGTGTGGAAATGAGCGGCGGTTTTGAGCCTGCACGCGCGAGCTGATCGCACGGGCCGGACCAGTCGGCGCTCGACATCGAACGAAACGGCAAACGAAGCAAACAACGATATTCCGAAAGCCCAATCGATCGTGAAGGCTTGAGGAGTTTTGCAAGGCAATTTCAGGGCTGGATCAAAGGCACGATATGAGAAACGGTCAAAACAATAAACGGATGCGTAACCGGAATAATAATAACAACAACAATAACCGGCGCGGTCAGAACCCAATGACTCGGGTGTTTGAATCCAACGGACCCGACATCAAGATCCGCGGCACTGCCTCCCACGTCGCAGAAAAATATGTGCAGCTTGCGCGCGATGCGCGGTCCTCCGGCGACCCCGTTGCGGCAGAAAACTACTATCAGCACGCCGAACACTATTTCCGCCTGATCGCAGCGGCCCAGGAGCAGTTCCGGCAGAATCAGCCGCAGCAACCGCGGCCCGATGTCGATGCCACCTCGGAGGACGGCGAGGACGAGGATGGATTTTCGAGCAGCTTCGGCCAGGAGCCGGGTTTTGTCCCGGTCCAGCAACAGCAGCCTTACCCGCGCGAGCGCGACAATCGTGACCGCGACAGTGGTCAGCGCGACCATCAGCAACCGTACCAGTCGCGCGAGCAGCAACAACCGCGCGAGCACCGCGAGCCGCGCAACCAGCCGCAATTCCAGCAGCAGCCGCAGCCTTCGGCGCCGGACAGTGGCGGCGTCGACCGCCTGCCCTCCTTCATCACCGGACCGCAGCCGCAGATCAACGGCGGTCACTCCGGCTATGAAGGCAATGGCGGCGAACGCGAACGCTTCCCGCGGCGTCGGCGTCGTCCGCACGGACCGCGTCCGGAAGGAATGGCTGCAGCGCCCGCAGCACCCGGCGACGATTTCAATCCGGGAAATGACTAGCTCGTCCGCGAGCTAGTTCTCTTCGCGCTGAAAAGACGACGGCACCAGGACCGGCGGCAACGCCGGTATCAGCCGCGTGCGCTCGCGGTGGGCGGGAATAGCGCGATAGACCTGCTTGGTGGCTTCCACGATGTGAACGCCCGCAAACGGCTTAGAGATTGACGCGCCGATGCGCTCCCATGCCATGGCCGAGCGCAGGAACCAGCCGGCTGCGACCGGCGGCACGAACAACGCTTCGCCCCAACCGATCGGCGTGAACCAGGTCTGCCGCAACAGCTGCGTGATCTGCGAGCGCGAATAGGGCCGGCCGTGACCGAACGGCGTGTTGTCCGTGCGCGTCCATACGCTGCGTCGATTCGGAATCACCGCCATCATGCGACCCGAAGGCGCCAGAACGCGCCACACCTCGCGCAGCAGCGCTTCCGGATCGTCGGACATTTCAAGTGCATGGACCAGCAGGATGCGATCGACCGCCGCATCCGGCAGCGGCAGCGACAACTCGTCGACGAGCGAGGCCAGGGTTGGCCGCGCCGTTGGCCATTTCAGCACGCCTTGCGCCGCCGGCATGAAGGCGATGCAGCGTTCGGAAGAATCGCGAAACAGGCCGAGATAAGGCGTTGGATAGCCGATGCCCAGGACGCGTTGGCCTTCGGCCTCCGACCAGCGCGCATGAATGCCGCGATTGATCAGCCGCCGCGCCACGATGCCGAGGCGCTGCGAATAAAAATCCCTGAGGTCGATCACATCGAGGGTCATGCGCTCAATCTATCACGGCAGGCCGGCAAATTGGGCGCCCAATCGCGCATTGCTCAATCGCCGTTAACGCCCTATTTCATGCGCTGGGACGCACGACAATAAGCACACGGAGACATCATGGCTGCCGAAATTCGCCTGTTCCCCTGCCTGTCCGATAATTTCGGCTATCTGATTCACGACCCCGCAACCAAGGCAACAGCCTCGATCGATGCGCCGGAAGCCGCACCGATTATCGCCGCGCTGGAGCGCGAAGGCTGGACGCTGACCGACATCCTCATCACCCACCATCATCACGATCATGTCGGCGGCGTTGCCGAACTGAAACAGAAATATAAATGCCGCGTCGTCGCGCCGCACGACAAGTCGACCAAGATCGCCGATGTCGACCTACGCACCAAACAGGGCGACGTGCTGAAGATCGGAAGTCTGCTGGCGCGCGTTCTCGAAACGCCCGGCCACACGCTCGATCACGTCTCTTACGTCTTCGACAACGAAAAAGCGCTGTTCGCCGCCGACACGCTGTTCTCGATCGGCTGCGGACGCGTGTTCGAGGGCAATTATCCGATGATGTGGGACTCGCTTTTGAAACTGCGCGCGCTGCCCGACGATTTCAAATTGTATTGCGGTCACGAATACACGGCCTCGAACATCAAGTTCGCGCTGACGATCGAGCCGGAGAATCCGGTGTTGAAAGCTCGCGCCGAACAGGTGAAGCGCTTGCGTGACGCCAACAAGCCGACGATCCCGACGCTGCTCGGCGAGGAGAAAAAGGCCAACGTGTTTCTGCGCGCGGACGAACCGTCGGTCGCCGCCAGCGTGCGAATGAAAGACCGCAGCCCCGCCGAAATATTCGGCGAGCTGCGCGAACGCAAGAACAAGTCCTGAGCAGTCCGATGTCCCAGCGGCTGGCCGCTGCCGAGATCGTCGCACGGCTTGGCCTGAAGCCCCACCCGGAAGGCGGCCACTATCGCGAGACGTTTCGCGATTCCAACTGCGACGCGAACGGCCGCTCGCGCTCCACCGCGATCTATTTCCTGCTGGCGCGGGGCGAGCGTTCGCACTGGCATCGCGTCGATGCGGTCGAGACCTGGCACTATTATGCCGGCGATGCGTTGACCCTTGAGATCGCCGCCCCCGAGGGCACCCGTCAGCTCCGGCTTGGAGGCGATCTCGCCGCAGGCGAAATGCCGCAGGCGATCGTGCCGGCGCATGCCTGGCAGGCTGCGGAAAGCACCGGCGACTGGACGCTGGTCGGCTGCACCGTCGCGCCGGGATTCGACTTTGCGGGCTTCGAACTGGCACCAAAAGGCTGGACTCCCAAGTAGCGCTCTCAGCGCCTGCGAAACAGGTCTTTCGCCGCAATCAGTCCGCCGCCGGCGATCAGCACGGCGGCAAGCGCGATGTTGGCGCTCGGCTTGGCGAAGCCGGCCAGAACCAGAAATAACGTCGACAGCAGCGGCGTCGCATAGGAGGCCGCACCGAGCACGCGGATGTCGCCACGCTTCATGCCGACATCCCAGGTGTAGAATGCGGCGCCGACGGGCCCGAGGCCGAGCGCGACGATGGCAAGCCATTGCCCTGCCGTCTCGGGCCATACGGTGGTTTCAAGCAGCGCGTGCATCAGCGCGGCGAGCAGGGCGGTGGCAAGACAGAAACCGGCCACCGCGTCGGTCGGCACCGCTTTGAGACGCCGCGACATCACCGAATAACTCGCCCAGACGAAGGCTGCGACAAAGGCCGCGAACAATCCCGGCAATTGCCCCGGCGCAAAGCCGGACAGGCCGCCGCCGATCAGAAGCACCGTGCCGGCAAGCCCTGCCAATGCGCCGATGATGTGATGGGCGGCCAGCCGCTCGCCGGGCAGGAACGACGAGAACAGAACGATCAGGAGCGGCCAGAGATAGTTCAGGAGCCCGGCTTCCGCCGGCGGCGCGAAGCGCAGCGCCAGGAAATACAGCGCGTGATAGCCGAACAAGCCGCCGACACCGACCGCCCATACCAGCGGCGGCTGCTGCAAGGCCGGCAGCGCCTCGGGCCGGGCGATAAAGGTCGAGAACCCGACCAGCCCGCCGATCGCAAAGGTGATGGCGGCAAGCTGAAAGGCCGGAATCTTTCCGGTCGCCACCGTCATGGCGGCGAGCAGCGACCACATCAGGATCGCGGAAAGGCCGATCAGGGTCGCGGTGCGGGGAGTCATCTTATCGTCGCTATTTCTCCGTCATGGCCGGGCTTGTCCCGGCCATCCACGCCTTCGCCGCATCGCAAGTCTCAAAGGCGTGGATGCCCGGCACAAGGCCGGGCATGACGAATCGTTTGCATCACCTGACGCAACCATATGACGGCAGCGCCATCACACCATATACTGTCCGCCGTTGATCGATAGCGTCGAACCGGTGATCGCGCCGGCATCATCGGCAGCCAGAAAGACGACCGCGCGGGCGATTTCATCCGGCTCACCGAGGCGGTTCACCGGAATCAGCGGCAGGATGCTTTTTTCCAGAACATCCTTCGGCACCGCCTGCACCATTTCGGTGTTGATGTAGCCGGGGCAGATCGCATTCACGGTGATGCCGCCCTTGGCATTCTCCAGCGCGAGCGCCTTGGTGAAGCCGATGTCACCGGCCTTCGCCGCCGAATAATTGACCTGACCGAACTGGCCCTTCTGGCCGTTGATCGAGGAAATGTTGATGATGCGGCCGAATTTTCTCGCGCGCATGCCCTCGATCACCTGACGCGTCACATTGAACAGCGAACCGAGATTGGTGTTGATCACCGCATTCCACTGCTCGAGCGTCATCTTGTGAAACGCGCCGTCGCGGGTGATGCCGGCGTTGTTGACGAGCACCTCGATCGGACCGAGATCGGCTTCGACCTGCTTGACGCCGGCGCTGCATGCATCGAACGAACTCACATCCCACTTGTAGACGGGAATGCTGTTCTCCGCCTTGAACTTCTCCGCCGCCGCATCGTTGCCGGCATAGTTGGCGGCAACCTTGTAACCTGCCGCCTTCAACGCCCGGCTGATCGCCGCACCAATACCTCGTGTCCCCCCCGTCACCAATGCAACACGTGCCATTCGGAACCTCCCTTGGAATTTCGAAGATGTTTTTTATGTAGCTTCGAATTATGCGAGCGGTTTGACGAACATCAAGAACAAAACGACCACCGACAACAAAACGCCCGGCGCGCGCCGGGCGTTTCCTTTAGGTGAGTCCTGTGCGGTTGCGAAGGAAATATTTGCGGCAACGGCTGAACCTTTTTTAGACGCGTGCGTTGCACGCGCCTGGATTTGGTCGCGCTCGAAAACGCTTTAGCGCTCGACGCACATCGCAATGCCCATGCCACCGCCGATGCACAATGTCGCGAGCCCCTTCTTGGCGTCGCGCTTCTGCATTTCGTGCAGCAATGTCACCAACACGCGCGCTCCCGATGCGCCGACCGGATGGCCAATCGCGATCGCGCCGCCATTGACGTTGACCTTGCTGGTGTCCCAACCGAGGTCCTTGTTGACGGCGCAGGCCTGCGCCGCAAAGGCCTCGTTGGCCTCGATCAAGTCGAGATCGCCGATGCTCCAGCCAGCCTTCTTGAGCGCGGCGCGCGAGGCGGGAATCGGGCCGGTGCCCATGATCTTGGGATCGACGCCGGCATGCGCCCACGACACGATGCGCGCCAAAGGCTTCTTGCCTTCCTTGGCGGCCTGCTTGGCCGTCATCAGCACGACCGCGGCCGCACCGTCGTTGATGCCGGAGGCATTGCCGGCCGTAACCGTGCCGTCCTTCTCGAAGGCTGCGCGCAGCTTGGTCATCGCATCCAGCGTCGCGCCGTGACGCGGATATTCGTCCGTGTCGACGACCACGTCACCTTTCCGGCTCTTGATCGTCACCGGCACGATTTCGTCTTTGAACCTGCCGGACTTCTGCGCGGCCTCGGCCTTGTTCTGTGACGAAACTGCGAATTCGTCCTGCTGGGAACGGGTGATCTGATACTGCTTGGCGACGTTCTCGGCGGTGTTGCCCATGTGGTAGCCGTTGAAGGCATCCCAGAGCCCGTCCTTGATCATGGTGTCGACGAGCTCGACGCCACCCATCTTGACGCCGCCACGCAGATACTGCGCATGCGGGGCCATGCTCATGGATTCCTGGCCGCCGGCGACGACGATTTCGGAGTCGCCGTTGAGCAGCGCCTGGTAACCCAGCGCCACGGTGCGCAAGCCGCTGCCGCAAAGCTGGTTGACGCCCCAAGCCGGGCTTTCGACCGGGATGCCGGCCGCGATCGAGGCCTGGCGGGCGGGGTTCTGCCCCTGCGCGGCGGTCAGGATCTGCCCCATGATGACTTCCGAAACACGGGCCGGCTCGACGCCGGCGCGCTCCAGCGCGGCCTTGATGGCGACGGCGCCGAGATCATGGGCCGGCAGCGTGGCAAAGGCACCGTTAAAGCTTCCGACCGGGGTGCGGGCGGCGCTGACGATGACGACATCGTCTGACATGGATATCTCCTGGGCTTGAGGTTGTTTTTGGGGCGGGCGCCGGTATGGCAAGCCAGTCTCGCCCTGTATCCTGTTAACGTCGTTGAGGCATGTCAACCGCACTGCATTCAAATTGGCGGGGTTGGCGCTTTGCTGAGCCGTGTCCGTGCCTTGGAATTAACCGGCACCGCACAAAACGGTAGCCGAACCGCATTGAAAATGCTTACCTTTGCTGCAATGCGTTGACTTTAGCCCTGCGGCGGCCCCGTAGGGTTCCCCCTCCCGGCCTTTGCGAGAGCCCATGGCGAAATCTGATCAACCCACCACCATCAAGAAATATGCAAATCGCCGGCTCTATAATACCGGCACGAGCACCTACGTAACGCTCGAAGACCTCGCCGCGATGGTCAAGGAGGGCGAGGACTTTCTCGTCTACGACGCCAAGACCGGCGACGACATCACGCGCTCGGTGCTGGCGCAAATCATCTTCGAACAAGAGAACAAGGCCGGGCAGAATCTGTTGCCGACGACCTTCCTGCGGCAGCTGATCCGCTTCTACGGCGACAGCATGCAGATGGTGGTGCCGAAATATCTGGAGCAGTCGATCGATACGCTGACGCGCGAGCAGGAAAAATTCCGTAAACAGATTACGGATGCCTTTAGCGGAACGCCGCTGGCGCCGCTCGAAGAGCAGGTCCGCCGCAACATGGAACTGTTTCAACAGACCTTCTCGATGTTCAAGCCGTTCGTGCCGCAGCGTCCGGGCAGCGAATCCGAGAAGGCTTCGGAGCCTGCGCCCGACGACAACGGCAATATCGATGATCTGCGCAAGCAGATGAAGGACATGCAGGACCGCCTCGACCGCATGTCGAAAGAGCCGAAGAGCGAGTAGCTCGCGTTCCCCGGACGCTGCGCAGCATGATCGGGCTCGCCCACCGCGCGGCCCGATTAAGTGATGCGCTGCCGATCCGGGGCCCATAAGGTTATCTCCATTATTCGATTGCTGGGTCCCCGCTCTGCGGCGCATCGCTGAAGCGCTGCACCGCGTCCGGGACACGCGGCCACCTTCCCGCGCCGCGTTTTGCGACCGAGTTGGGACAGAACGTTCGCTCCCTCCAATCAGAGGGCGCAGGGAATCCCGGGTGATCGACGCACCCGCAGCCTCGTGCGCAAATCAAAAAGCACACGAGTTAGTCACCACAGGTTCGCCGGAAAACACCGGCATTCCCTGCGCGATGGTTTTAGCGGCGTACTCCGCGCTCTCCCTGGTGATCGGGCTTTCTTGTCACCATCCTCCCTGAGAAGCGTTAGCTTCTTAAGGAGTTGATGCCAGCGTCGAGGCATCAGGACCACACGGCTTGGCCGTCCGCTTCGTTCCCGCACGCCTTGCGAAGAAATCAGCGGCCATCGCTCCCTGCCCCGCGTTCGTGGCGATCGCGAGCCGCCCCTCTTATGGGACAGGATAACGCGAGGCGTACAAATGATTTGCCCGTCGGCGCAAGGGGCAATCAACCGGCCGGCGTTGCTGGTCCAACAGGTCGGTCATCGGGTTTCGTGAATGGCAAGCCCGGAGCATACGGCGAAGGCGAGGCTGCTCCCGGGCCGGCAGATGCGACGCCAGAGCGGGGCTCGCGGGGTTTTTCCGGGGCCCACGCCGGCTTTCTGGGAACCATTTCTATTTGTATATTTTTGAACTTACGCGCGGAACGAAGTCCCTGCTTCCTGCATATAGTGGGTGGGCTGGGAGATTTTCGGTACCGTGGCACAAAACGGATATCACGCGCGCAAGGCAGCCGTAGTACTGCTCAAGCTGGCAAAGGCAACGTCGGATCGGGACGTCGCGGCGCGCCTCATCGAGGCCGCCGCCGATCTCAAGGATCAAACGGGCGAGCTGCCGCCGCCCCAGAGCGTAAAGCCCCCGGACGTGCAGACCGAGGGTTAGGACCTTGCCGCCTGGTCGCGCGTTGAGCGGCATGCCGGAAGACGAGCGCCGTGTAATCTTTGAAAAGTCAATCGCTGTCCAGATCATGGCTATCGACGGCACTTGGGCCCGGCCATGCACGCTTAAGGAAATTTCGGATAACGGGGCGACCCTTGTTATCGAAACCTCCGTTCAAGGTTTGAACCTGAAAGAGTTCTTCCTGCTCCTCTCTTCGACGGGGCTTGCCTATCGTCGCTGCGAACTTGACTGGATGAACGGCGACCAGATGGGCGTTAACTTCCTGCATCAGCGCGGCAAGCCAAAGAAGCCCTCTCCCGGTCACGTATAGCCTGCCTCCGTTGACGGCCGGCGAGCGCAACCGTCTCAGCCTTGTATGACTTCAACCGGCGAGATTCTGTCGCGGCCGCAACGATCCTGATATGCTGCCGACGGGCGCGCCGAACGTGCCGCTATGACGAGAATGCCTGGACCGAAGATGCATCCCGTGCTGCTGACCCCGCCGCCTGCCGTCACCGAGGCATTCACGGATGCCGACGCGGCCGTCGCGCGGCTCGAAGAAATCTACGCGCGGAATACGCAGTTCCTGCGCAGCCACTTTGAAGCCTATGTCAACGGCAAACCGCCCGCGGGCCGCATACGCGCCAACTATCCCTTCGTTCGGATCACGACGTCGAGCCATGTCCGGCTCGACTCGCGCCTCGCTTTCGGCTTCGTCGCGGCTCCCGGCATCCATCAGACCAGCGTGACGCGGCCTGACCTGTTCCGAAACTATCTCACCGAGCAGATCAGGCTGCTGATCGAAAATCACGGCGTTGCGGTCGAGGTCGGCGAGTCCTGCGAGACGATCCCGATTCATTTTGCCTATCGCCGGGACATCAATGTTGAAGCCGCCCTCTCCGGCAACGGGCCGTCGATCCTCGGCGCGTCGCTTCGGGACGTGTTCGACGTGCCTGATCTGGCTGCCATGGATGACGCGATCGCCAACGGCACCCTGGAGCTGCCGCCAGGCGCACCCGAGCCGCTGGCCTTGTTTCGCGCCGCTCGCGTCGATTACTCGTTGCGCCGGCTTTATCACTACACCGGCACCGATCCCGAGCATTTCCAGAATTTCGTGATCTTCACGAACTATCAGTTCTACGTCGATGCCTTTATTGCGCTGTGCCAGGAGCGCCTCTCTTCAGGCCAGGCCGGTCCTGACGCCTTCGTGGGCCCGGGCAACGTGATCACGCGCAACGCGCGCCTGGGCGGCGGCACGACCGGGATTGCGCCTGAGCGCGTACCGCAAATGCCCGCTTTTCATCTCGTCGAGCCCGGCGACCGCGGCATTACCCTGATCAATATCGGGACCGGCCCCTCCAACGCGCGGAACATCACCGATCACGTCGCCGTGCTGCGGCCGCACGCCTGGCTGATGCTCGGCCACTGCGCCGGCCTGCGGAATACGCAGCGGCTCGGCGACTACGTTCTCGCCCATGCCTATGTGCGCGAGGACCATGTCCTGGACAACGAGTTGCCGCTGTGGGCGCCGATACCGGCGCTAGCCGAAATGCAGGTTGCGCTGGAAGGAGCCGTCGGCGAAGTGACCGGGCTCTCCGGCTTTGATCTGAAGCGGTTGATGCGCACCGGAACCGTTGCGAGCGTGGACAACCGCAATTGGGAAATCGGCGGTCGCTCGACGATCCGACGGCTGTCGCAATCGCGCGCCATCGCGCTTGACATGGAGTCGGCTGCGATCGCCGCCAACGGTTTCCGGTTCCGCGTGCCCTATGGCACCCTGCTCTGCGTCTCGGACAAGCCGCTGCATGGCGAACTCAAGCTCGCCGGCATGGCCAGCGAATTCTATCGGCAACGGGTCGGCCAGCATCTTGAGATCGGCCTGAAGGCGCTCGAGACGCTCAAATTGCAGGAATCGGAGCGGCTGCACTCCCGCAAGCTTCGAAGCTTCGCCGAAGTCGCGTTTCAGTAAAAGCGGTCGGCGCGAAACGGCGCCAGATCGATCGGCGACGGCCGGCCGGAAATCAGGTCGGAAATCACGACGCCGGTATAGGGCGCCGCGGTCATGCCGATATGCTGATGTCCGAAGGCGTAGACGACATCCGCCGAGCGCGTCGAGCGGCCGAGCACAGGCAGCGAATCCGGCAGACTCGGACGATGACCCATCCAGTAGGTGATCTCGTTGTCGGAATAATCCTTGCCCAGCGCCGGAAACAGCGCGCCGAGCCGCTTGAGGAGGATTTCTGCCCGTTTCCAGTTCGGCGCGGCATGCAGGCCCGCCAGCTCGACCGTGCCCGCCAGGCGAACGCCAAGCTGCATCGGCGTGACGACGAACTTGTTCTCGGAATCCGTCGTGGGAACGCGCGGCATGATGGCCGGCGTTCGGATCATCACGTGGTAGCCGCGCTCGGTCTCCAGCGGGACCTTGTCGCCGACGGAGGCGGCCAACGACTTGGAGTGCGCGCCCGCGGCGAGCACCACAGTATCGGCTTCGATCCGGCCGGCGGTCGTCTCGACCGCAACCAGCCGGTCGCCATCGAACGCGAAGCCTTTGGCCTCCGCCTTGACCAGCCGGCCTCCCGATTTGACGATGTGATCGACAATCGCCTTGACCAGTTCGCTCGGATTGACCGTATGGCCGTTGTGCGGAACGTATTTTCCGAATTTGGCATCCGGCGTGAGATTGGAATCGAAAGCGCGTAGCTGCGCCTCGTCGAATTCCTCCCAGACGATGCCGTTTTCGCGGCGAAGCGCCCAACCGCGCGCATCCGCCGCTACGCTCTCCCTCGAGCGATAGACGATGAGGATGCCGTCGCGTTTGACGAATTTCTGCGCGCCGGCATCATCGACCAGCGGCATCAGCGCGTCGAAGCAGGGCGAGATCAGCGTCCTGAGCGCCTGCGCCTGCTGCTTGATCTTCTCGGGCGTGCCGGCGAGCCCGTAGCGGATCAGCCACGGCGCGAGCTGCGGCAGATAGGACCAGCGGATCGACAGCGGACCGAGCGGGTCCATCAGATATTTCGGGACCTGCTTGAAGGTGTCGGGCCCCGCGATCGGCACCAGCGACGAGGGGTTGAAACATCCGGCATTGCCGAACGAGGCACCTTCCCCGGCCTCGAGCGGATCGATCATGACGACGTCGTGGCCGTCGCGCTGCAGATAACGCCCGACGCAAGCGCCGACCATGCCGGCTCCGATGACGGCTACCTTTTTCTTTTTCATGGCCACGGCGCTGCCTGCTCAAACCACCTTGTTGACGAGATCGTTGTCGCCGGCCCAGATCTTGTTCAGGTTCGTTTGCAAGAGCTTGGCGATGCCCGTTTCATACATGCAGGTCTCGCCGCCGGTATGCGGCGTGATGAAGACGTTCGGCATCGACCACAGCGGCGAATCTTGCGGCAACGGTTCCTCGACCGTGCAGTCCAGCGCCGCTCCCTTGAGCGTTCCGTTCTGCAACGCCTTGACCAGCGCGCCTTCGTCGACGCAAGCGCCGCGCG
>NZ_DASSRP010000173.1:0-5091 GCF_035701725.1 Bradyrhizobium sp. | reverse complement strand
GCCGGTGAGCGACAGCCGCGTCTTCACCGGATATTTCGACAGCGTCGCCAGGATTTCCTTCATCGGCTTGCCAAGATCGATCTTGATGACATCGCCGCCGAGCGCCTGTTCGACCTGCGGCAAATATTGCGCCGGGTTATGCTCAAGCTCCTCGAGATAGACGCCGTCCTTGGTGATCTTGCCGAGTACTTGCCGGTCGGCCGAACACGACACGCCGAGACCGATGGGAAGCGAGGCGCCGTGACGCGGCATGCGGATGACGCGGACGTCGTGGCAGAAATACTTGCCGCCGAACTGTGCGCCGACCCCAAGCGACTGCGTCATCTTGTGGATTTCCTGCTCCATCTCGAGATCACGGAAGGCATTGCCATCAGCCGAACCATGCGTCGGCAGCGCGTCGAGATAGCGCGCGGAAGCGAGCTTCACCGTCTTCATGCAGAGCTCGGCCGAGGTACCGCCGATCACGATGGCGAGGTGATAGGGCGGGCACGCCGCGGTGCCCAGCGTCAGGATCTTCTCCTTCAGGAACGCCAGCAGGCGGTCCTTGGTCAATACCGAGGGCGTCGCCTGAAACAGGAAGCTCTTGTTGGCCGAGCCGCCGCCCTTGGCCATGAACATGAACTTGTAGGCGTCATCGCCTTCGGCGTAGATCTCGCACTGCGCCGGCATGTTGTTGGCGGTGTTCTTTTCCTCGTACATCGACAAAGGCGCGACCTGCGAATAGCGCAGATTGCGGCGCAGATAAGCATCGCGCGCGCCTTCCGACAGCGCCGCCTCGTCCTCGCCGTCGGTGATGACGTTGCAGCCCTTCTTGCCCATGATGATCGCGGTGCCGGTGTCCTGACACATCGGCAGCACGCCGCCGGCAGCGATGTTGGCGTTCTTCAGAAAGTCCAGCGCCACGAACTTGTCGTTAGGACTGGCTTCCTTGTCGTCGAGGATCGCACGCAACTGCTTCAAGTGTCCGGGGCGCAGGTAATGATTGATCTCGCCAAAAGCGGCTTCCGACAGCGCCCGCAGCGCCTCGCGCGACACCACCAGCATGTCCTTGCCGAGGACCTTCTCGACCCTGACGCCCTCGCTCGTCACCTTTTTATAGGGCGTTGAATCCGCGCCCAGCGGAAACAGCGGGGTGTGTTTATAGGGCGGAACGGGCTTCTGGCTGTCGGGAAAGGCGGACGGGGCGTTCATGGGATGGGCTCGTTGGTTGGGCCGGCGTTTGCACCGGCAATCGTCAAAGCCGTTCTAAGCCTTTTTGAGCCAAAGTGAAGGTTATAGGTGCAAGCGGCGCCGTTATGCCCGCGCATAGCCGTTCTTCAAACGGCTATGCCCGGCCATGACGAAAGAGAGATACCACCTTGCACTCCCCGCCCGCTTGAGGTTTTGATGCCGGGACGAAGGGGCTTTTTCCGATGACATCACGACGAGGATTTCGCCGACCGATCCTGCTTGCCGCGGGACTTGCGGTATTCGCACTCGCTGCCTCGCCGGCCCGCGCCGACCGCTGCGAGGACATCGCCAATCAGCTCAAGGGCCAGATCGACGGCCTGAAGATCGGGATCACGGCCGCCAACATGATCTATCTGTCGCATCCGATGGCAAAAGAGATGTCGCTGGGCTGCAAGAATCGCAAATATTCGAACGAACTCTACGTCAAAGGCTTCACCCGCAAGCCGAAGGCGGAATTTCTCGACTTCGTCGCGGGCGCGGCCGCGATCGTCTTCACCCTGCCCAAGGACACATTGACCAAGGGCATCTCAAGCTGCATGTCGCGGATGGGCCTGTTCCGTGGCGACGACGTCTCGATCCGCTACCGCCGCCTCGACATGAACTGCACCCGCACCAAGCAGGACGCCGCAATCGCCATCTCGCGCTCGGTCGACCAATAGCGCCGCGCCCCCGAGAGGCCGGCCTCTTCCCTGGTTCCCCCTTGCCGGAAAAGGTAATCCCCGCGTTCACCATGGCGGGCGTCCGCGCCAGATCATTCGCATTTTAACGATTGAATTCAGACAGGCTTGGGCTTTGCGGCTGCAAAATGAGCCAATTCCCGCGTCCAGCAGGATGAGAGGCCATGAGCGTTTCAAGCGTTTCTTCGCAGCAGTCGCCGCTGCCCTTCAACTATCTCGACAAGAACAACAGCAACACGCAGCCCGTTGGGATCGTTTCGGCCGTTGTGACGCCGAGCACCGGCTCTGGCTCCGACTCCACCCCCGGCGACGACGCCGGTGCGGTTCAGAAGGTGCCTGCCGCCCCGCTGCCGCCGGGCCAGGGAACGCGGATCGACCAGCTCGCCTAAGGCGAAAATCCCCGCCTTCCATCACTTTGCGAAGTGACGTCCGATCATTAGCTGTCCCCTGACAGGGAGGGCCGCTGATGATCGGAAAATGGCTGTTGCAATCCGTCGCATGGATCGGCGGCTTCGCGCTGCTGCTGTTTGTTCCGGCCGGCACGCTGCATTGGCCGGGCGCCTGGGTGTTCCTGGCCTTCATGGTCGCCTCGGGTCTCGGTTTCGGCACCTGGCTCGCGAAGGAAAGCCCCGAACTGCTCGCCGAGCGCATGCGCTCGCCGATCCAGCCCGATCAGCCCGCCGCCGACAAGAAGATCATCTGGGCGTTCGGTTTTGCCAGCCTGATCTGGCTGATCGTGATGGGGCTCGACCAGCGCTTCCACGGCTCGCAGATGCCGCTGGCCTGGCAGGCGCTCGGGCTGGCACTCCTGATCCTGTCCTCGCTGTTCATCGCCTGGGTGTTTCGCGAAAACGCCTTCGCCGCCGCCGTGGTCAAGGTGCAGTCCGAGCGCGGCCATCACGTCATCTCATCCGGGCCCTACGGCTTCGTCCGCCATCCGATGTATAGTGGCGCGGTGCTGTTCCTGGTCGGGATCGCGCTGCTGTTGGGATCGTGGTGGGGCGTGGCGATGACGCCGATCTTCGCCGTCATCTTTGCCGTCCGCACCGGAATCGAGGAAGAGACCCTGATGACGGGATTACCAGGTTATGCCGATTATGCGGCACGCGTGCGCTATCGGCTCGTGCCCGGCGTGTGGTGAGCGAGATGGCTGAACTCAAGACCCTGACCGGCGGCTGCCATTGCGGCCTGGTGCGCTTCGAATGCACCACCGACCTGGCGATGGTCACCGCCTGCAACTGCTCGATCTGCACCAAGCGCGGGCTGCATTTCACCTTCATCGCGCCCGAGCGCTTCGTGCTGCGAGCCGGTGAAGACAACCTCAAGGAATATCTGTTCAACAAGCACGCGATCCACCATCAGTCGTGCGCCGATTGCGGCGTCGAAGTGTTCGCGCGCGGCACCAAGCCCGACGGCACTGCGGTGATCGCGCTCAACGTTTCCTGCATCGACGGCATCGAGCTTGCCAAACTGAAGATGACGCCGATCGACGGCCGCAGCCGATAAGGTTTCTCGTCCTCCACGAAGCTCTTTTTCGATCCGTTGCGCCACAAAAAGCAGCACGGGCTCTGCCGGATTCGTCACACAAGCTTCATCGCAACTGCCGATGCTTTCTCGCGGCGTCGAAACCGCCCTGCCAGGCAGATCGGCAACGGCAAACCTGCGAGAGGACCCTCCATGCATCGCCACAGGATGATCGAAACTGTTTTTTCGACAACCCGATGCCTGCTCGCCGGCGCGAGCATCCTGATCGCTGCGCTGTTCACCGGCCCCGCTCTCGCCGACGATGACGGACGGCCCGTGAAGGTCATGATCATCAATATGTTCGGCGGCACTCCGTTTCCGTTCTCTGAAGCATCCGCCTTTACGGACAATCTCGGACTCAAGGAAGCGATACCGGTTCGCGGCCTGTCGCCCGATTATCCCAACGTGATGTGCAACGCCGACGATGTATGCCAGATGGTCGCCGGCGAGGGCCATGCCAACGTGGCGTCATCGACCATGGCGCTGATCCTCAGCGACAAGTTCGACCTGCGCCGCACCTATTTCCTGATCGCCGGCATTGCCGGGATCGATCCGCACCAGGGCACGACCGGCTCGGCGGCCTGGGCACGTTATCTCATCGACTACGGCATCTCCTGGGAGATCGACGCGCGCGAGATTCCGGGAACGGCGGCCGATCCGAGCACGCCCGCATGGCCCTATGGCTACCTTGCGATCTTTCCGACCGATACCACCAACCAGCCCTGGAACTCGTTGCCGTCAATTCCCACCCCCTATCACAGCGAGATGTATCAGCTGAACGAAGCGCTGCTGCAGAAGGTGCTCGCCCTGACCGGCAAGGTCGATCTCACGGTCAACGACAACGCGACCGCGCAAGCCTATCGAGGCCACTATGCCGAGGCGAAGGCCAAGGCGCCGCCAAGCGTCATTCAATGTGACACGATGGCGGGCGACACCTGGTTTCACGGCATCCAACTCGGCGAACGGGCCGCGGCATGGACCGCGCTGTGGACCGCCGGCAAGGGCACCTATTGCACCACGCAACAGGAGGACAATGCCACCTACATGGCGCTGACCCGCGGCGCCATCACCGGGCTCGTGGATCTCAACCGCGTCGCGGTGCTGCGGACCGCATCGAACTTTGACCGGCCCTATCCCGGCCAGTCGGCCTGGCACTCGCTGTGCAGCTGCGGGCCTGAGGGCGGATCGGGCGGTTTCGTGCCCGCCATCAGCAATCTGTGGACGGCCTCCGCGCCGTTCATCAAGGATGTCGTCGCGCACTGGGACAAGTGGAAGCACGGCGTTCCGAAGTAGCGATCGAGCTTGACCGCTTGGATTCCATCGCAACGTGGCGCTGAACTCCTTCTCCCCGCTTGCGGGGAGAAGGGTTGATAAGGGGCCGCAGCTGGCGCGCGAAGACTCCTCTCACCCGGATCGCGCTCACGCGATCCGATCTCGCCCCGCAAGCGGGGAGAGGTGAAGAAGGACCGAGCCAAGTTCATCGCGCTCCAGCGTGTACTCATAAATTGGCCATGTCGGCCTTACCCCCAGAAGCAGACATCGCCCGGCAATCACGGCATGTCCGTTTTGGGCCGATTCTGTTGAAGAAGTCGGCTCACGATCGAAGCAGCTAAAGATTGCGGGCAAACCGACCTTCTTTCAGGCGGGTATCGGCTGCGGC
>NZ_DASSRP010000172.1:0-3839 GCF_035701725.1 Bradyrhizobium sp. | reverse complement strand
CTTGGCATCAATGCCAGTCTGCGGCTGATCGACGCCGTGCAATTCCGCGCGCGCGTCGAGGATTTCGATTTCGACATTACGGTCGAGCGGCTGAGCATGTCGGCGACGCCCGGCGACAGCTTGCGGCCTTATTTCGCGTCGAAGGAAGCCGCCACAAAAGGCTCGTACAACTTTGCCGGCGTCGCCAGCCCGGCGATGGATGCAATGGTTGCCAAGGCGATCGCCGCGGAGACGCGGGCCGAGCTGACGTTCGCGTGCCGAGCGATCGACCGTTTGTTTCGCGCCGGGCGTTACTGGATCCCGCAATGGTATCGCTCCAACCATCCGTTGGCCTATTGGGACGTGTTCAGCCATCCGGCGTCGTTGCCTCGCTATGCGGTCGATGAGCGCACGATCTGGTGGTATGACGCGGCCAAGGCCGCCAAGCTAGATCAGGCGAAATAGCCCATGGCCGCCTATATCGTTCGCCGCATTTTGCTGATGCTTCCGACCCTGCTCGGAATCCTGTTCGTCGCCTTTGTGGTGGTGCAATTTGCGCCTGGCGGTCCGGTGGAGCGGGTGATCGCGCAACTGTCCGGTTCCGATACCGGCGCCACCTCGCGCATTTCCGGTGGCAGCGGCGACTTCAAGCCGGTCGGTCCGGGCGGCGCTGCCGCCGATGCGGTCAACTCGAAATACCGCGGCGCCCAGGGCCTCGATCCCGATTTCATCAAGAGCCTGGAAAAACAGTTCGGCTTCGACAAGCCGGCGCCCGAGCGCTTTGCGCTGATGGTTTGGAACTACGCCCGCTTTGACTTCGGCAAGAGTTATTTCCGCGACATCAGCGTGGTGCAGCTGATCAAAGAGAAACTTCCGGTCTCGATGTCGCTCGGCATCTGGATGACGCTCATTACTTACCTGATTTCGATTCCGCTCGGCATCCGCAAGGCGGTCCAGGACGGCTCTCCCTTCGACACCTGGACGTCGGCGGTGATCATCATCGGCTTTGCGATTCCGGGATTCCTGTTCGCTATTCTTCTCATCATCCTGTTTGCCGGCGGTTCCTTCTTCAATATCTTCCCGCTGCGCGGACTGACCTCGGACGGCTGGGCCCAGTACCCCTGGTACTGGAAGATCATCGATTATTTCTGGCACCTCACGTTGCCGCTGATCTCGATGTCGCTCGGCGCCTTCGCGACCATGACGCTCCTCACCAAGAATTCGTTTCTCGACGAAATCCGCAAGCAGTATGTCATGACCGCGCGCGCCAAGGGCTGCAGCGAGCGGCAGGTGCTGTACGGCCATATTTTCCGCAACGCCATGTTGATCGTGATCGCGGGCTTTCCGGGCGCATTCATCCACGCCTTCTTCTCCGGTTCGCTGCTGATCGAAACCATCTTTTCGCTCGACGGACTTGGCTTGCTCTCGTTCGAGAGCGTGCTGAACCGCGATTATCCGGTGGTGTTCGGGACGCTCTACATCTTTTCGCTGGTCGGTCTGTTGGTGAACCTGATCACCGATCTGACCTATATGTGGGTCGATCCGCGGATCGATTTCGAGGCACGGGAGGTCTGATGACGATCACCGCGCCCACGCCGGAGACCCACGCGCCATCGCCGCTCGGCGAAGCCGCGCCCGTCACGGGCAAGAAGTTTCAAGCGGCCTCGCTCAATCGACGACGCTGGCAGAACTTCAAATCGAACAAGCGCGGCTTCTGGTCGTTCTGGATCTTCCTGCTGCTGTTTTTTGTCTCGTTATTCGCCGAATTGATCGCCAACGACCGGCCGTTTCTCATCAAGTATGACGGCCACCTCTATTGGCCGGCCTTCGTGACCTATTCGGAGACGACTTTCGGCGGCGATTTCGAAACGGCAGCCGACTATCGCGATCCTTATCTGCAAAAACTCATCGCGGAAAAAGGCGGCACGATCGTGTGGCCGCTAATCCGCTACTCCTACGATACGCACAATCTGGATCTGCCGACGCCGGCGCCGTCGCCGCCGACCTGGATGCTGACCGAGGCGCAGTGCAAGGACGTGGTGCAGAAGAAGGGCCTCAAGGGTTGCCGCGATCTTGAATATAACTGGCTTGGCACCGACGATCAGGGCCGCGACGTTGTCGCGCGCCTGATCTATGGCTTCCGCATCTCGGTGCTGTTCGGGCTTGGCCTAACCATCATCTCCTCGATCATCGGGATCGCCGCGGGCGGCGTGCAGGGATATTTCGGCGGCTGGATCGACCTGTCGTTTCAGCGTTTCATCGAGATCTGGAACTCCATACCCTATCTTTATCTGCTCCTGATCATCTCGGCGGTGCTGCCGCCCGGCTTCTTCGTCCTGCTCGGCATCATGGCGTTGTTCTCCTGGGTTTCACTGGTCGGTCTCGTGCGCGCGGAATTCCTGCGTGGACGCAATTTCGAATACATCCAGGCCGCGCGGGCGCTCGGCGTCTCCAATGCCGTGATCATGTTCCGTCATCTGTTGCCGAATGCGATGGTGGCGACCATGACCTTCCTGCCGTTCATCGTATCGTCTTCGGTGATGACGTTGACCGCACTCGATTTTCTTGGTTTCGGTTTGCCGCCGGGATCGCCCTCTCTTGGTGAACTGTTGTCGCAGGCCAAAGCCAACGTTCAGGCGCCATGGCTCGGTTTCACCGGCTTCTTCTCCGTCGCCATCATGTTGTCGCTTCTGATTTTCATCGGCGAGGGGGTACGTGACGCCTTCGACCCTCGCAAGACGTTCAGGTGAACCGGCGATGGATGCCATCAACCAGCCTCTGCTCGATGTCCGCGACCTCTCGGTGGTGTTTCACCAGCCGAGCGGCGACACCGTGGCGGTCGATCGCGTGTCGTTTTCGATCCGGCGCGGACAATGCGTGGCGCTGGTCGGGGAGTCCGGATCCGGCAAGTCGGTCAGCGCGCTCTCGATCTTGAAGCTGCTGCCGTATCCGACCGCCTCGCATCCCTCGGGCAGCATTCTATTCAATGGCCGCGATCTGCTGAAAGCGTCGGAACGCGAGATGCAGGGTATCCGCGGCAACGACATTTCGATCATCTTTCAGGAGCCGATGACTTCGCTCAACCCGCTGCACATGATTGAGCAGCAGATCGGCGAGATCCTGCAACTGCATCACGGCGTCACCGGCCAGATGGCGCGGGCGCGTACGCTTGAACTCCTGACGCAGGTCGGCATTCCCGACCCCGAGACAAGGCTCAAGAGTTATCCGCATCAGCTCTCCGGCGGCCAGCGTCAGCGGGTGATGATCGCGATGGCGCTCGCCAACGAGCCGGATCTCTTGATCGCTGACGAGCCGACCACCGCACTCGACGTCACCGTGCAGGCGCAGATCCTGGCGCTGCTGGCCGATATCCGTAAGCGGCTCGGCATGAGCCTTTTGTTCATCACCCATGACCTCGGCATCGTGCGGCGCATCGCGGACGTCGTCTGCGTCATGAATAGCGGCAAGATCGTCGAGCAGGGGCCGGTCGAAGAGGTCTTCACCGCGCCGAAACATCCATACACCCGCGCGTTGCTGAACGCTGAGCCGAAGCCCGATCCGGCGCCGCCACGCCCTGAAGCGCCGGTCGTGATGTCGACCGACAATCTGAAGGTCTGGTTTCCGATCAAGCGCGGATTCTTGCGCCACACCGTCGGCCATATCAAGGCGGTCGACGGCGTCAGCCTCGCGGTGCGGCGAGGCGAGACGCTCGGCGTCGTCGGTGAATCCGGATCTGGCAAGACCACGCTCGGGCTGGCGCTGTTGCGGCTGATTTCCTCCGACGGGCCGATCGTGTTCCTGGGCCGCAATATCCAGGGGCTAAAATTCAAGGAGATGCGCCCGTTCCGCCGCGACATGCA